>LIIK01000057.1 GCA_001421095.1 Candidatus [Bacteroides] periocalifornicus
AAGGCCGGGACGCCGCAAAGGCCACCATCAGCAGCGGGGTAAGCACCACCACCGGGTAATCGCCCCCCAGCACCACCTCTACCCCCGTACTCCACCAGAGAATAGCCACATAGAGCGAGGCAGGGGCAAAGCCGAACGTGATGAGGTCGGCCAGCGAATCGAGCTGAACCCCTAGGGGCGACTGAACCCGCAACGCCCGCGCCGTGAGCCCATCCCAAAAATCGAAGAACGCCCCCGCGAATATCAGGATAATCCCCGCAACCAGCCCCCCCGCACGCGAAAAAAAGAGCGTCGTATACACCACGGTTACCGCCGCGGCCCCGCAGAGCAGATTGAGGAGCGTGATGAGATTGGGTATCGCACGCTTGAGCTTTAGGAGCATAGCCGTTTTATTATGATGAGATTGTAGAATGAATCGAAACCGCTGCAAAAGGCGCATAGAGGGTTTTCTTCCTTCTTGCTGGTAAAGAGTTTTCAATCACGCAATTCCATTTCTCGAAGAGCGTAGCGACGCGGCGTGCCGCGTCGAGATAAAGAATTTGCCGCAGATTTTCACAGTTCTACCCATTGGCGAGATCTGCTATCGCGCTCTTGGTAGGGGCGATGCCGTAGGGGCGGGCCGAGAGTTGCCCGCCCTTCATCTTCATACATACACCCGCCCTTCATTCACCCGCGAGTGCCCGCCCTGATGGATCTCCTGCGTTTGTAGCGACGCGGCGTGCCGCGTCGCGATTCTAACGATGCCGCATCGTTATAACGAAATTATCGTTTTTTTTGGCAGCTGAGAACCGCATTTCTATCTATTGACAAGACTGCGCATTACATCCTTGGTAGGGGCGGTGCCGAGCGCAGCGAGTGCCCGCCCTCCCAAGAGTTGCCCGCCCTTCATCTTCATACATACACCCGCCCTTCATTCAACCGCATATGCCCGCCTGTTCGGCTCCCCGGCCTTTGTAGCGACGTGGCGTGCCGCGTCGCGATTAAAACAGTACCGTATCGCGATTCTAACCCATCCCCTGTTTACCTGCCTTCCCCACTTCCCGCAACCATCCTGAGATTTCCCCATCAATCCATCTTCAGCACCGCGAGGAAAGCCTCCTGCGGCACCTCCACATTGCCCACCTGGCGCATGCGCTTCTTGCCCTTTTTCTGCTTCTCCAGCAGCTTACGTTTGCGGGTGATATCGCCACCGTAGCACTTGGCCGTCACGTCCTTGCGCACCGCCTTCACCGTCTCGCGCGCTATGATTTTCGCACCTATAGCCGCCTGTATCGCTATGTCAAACTGCTGGCGGGGGATAAGCTCCTTGAGCTTCTCGCACATCTTACGGCCAAAATTATAGGCGTAGTCCCTATGAATCAGCGAGGAGAGCGCATCCACCCTATCGCCATTCAACAGAATATCGAGCCGCACCAGCGTGGTGGTCTGGAAACCGTTCACGTGGTAATCGAAAGAGGCGTAGCCACGCGATATGGACTTCAGCTTGTCGTAGAAGTCGAACACAATTTCGCTCAGCGGCATGGTGAACGTGAGTTCCACCCGGCACGAGGTCAGAAACACCTGGTTCTGCAGCACCCCACGCTTGTCTATGCACAGCTTCACCACCACGCCCAGCGAGTCTGAGTTCGTTATCACCTGCGCCAGTATCGTAGGCTCCTCTATGTGGTCAATCAGCGTCACATCGGGCAGCCCGCTGGGGTTGTGCACCTCCAGCAGCTCGCCACGGGTGGTGTACACGCGGTAGCTTACGTTGGGTACCGTGGTTATCACATCCATGTCGAACTCGCGGTAGAGCCTCTCCTGCACAATCTCCATGTGCAGTAAGCCGAGGAAACCGCAGCGGAATCCAAACCCCAGAGCCAGCGAACTCTCTGGCTCGTATGACAGCGAGGCATCGTTGAGCTTGAGCTTCTCCAGCGAAGCCCGCAAATCCTCATACTCATCAGCATCCACGGGGTACACCCCCGCGAACACCATCGGCTTCACCTCCTCAAAACCCGCTACCGCCTGGGTGCAGGGATTCTCCACGTGGGTTATGGTATCGCCCACCCGCACCTCGCTCGAATCCTTGATGCCCGAGATGATGTAGCCCACATTCCCAGCCCGTATCTCCTTCTCTGGCGATAGCCCCAGCCTTAGTGCCCCCACCTCGTCGGCCTCGTAGGCGTGATTATTGCTGAAGAACTTCACCTTATCGCCCGCGCGGATGGTGCCATTCATCACCCGGAAGTAGGCGATGATCCCCCGGAACGAATTGAATACCGAGTCGAAAATCAATGCCTGTAGCGGTGCATTCTCATCCCCTTTAGGCGCGGGTATGCGGTCTATTATGGCATCCAGCACCCTGTCGACCCCCTGCCCCGTCTTGGCGCTCACGGCCAGTATCTCCTCCCGCTTACAGCCTATGAGCTCTATAATCTGGTCTGACACCTCATCCACCTTGGCCGACTCCATGTCGATCTTATTCAGCACCGGGATGATCTCCAGATCGTGGTTCAGCGCGAGGAAGAGGTTCGATATCGTCTGGGCCTGTATACCCTGCGAGGCATCTACCACCAGCAGCGCCCCTTCGCACGAGGCGATAGCTCGGCTCACCTCGTAGGAGAAATCCACATGGCCGGGGGTGTCTATCAGGTTCAGCATGTAGCTCTCACCGCCGCGCTGGTACTCCATGCGGATGGCGTGACTCTTGATGGTGATCCCCTTCTCCCGCTCCAGCTCCATATTGTCGAGTACCTGCGCCTGCGCATCGCGCTCATTTATCGCATGGGTGAGCTCTATCATACGGTCGGCCAGCGTGCTTTTGCCGTGGTCGATGTGCGCGATTATGCAGAAATTCCTTATCCTCTCCATCCGCTACCAGTATTACGACGCGAAAGTAAGGAATTTACTTGAATTGTCAGATACCTCCGTAAAACTCCTTTGAACGATGCGGCGCGGGGGCGTTTGTAGCGACCGAGACGGGTTATAATCAACAATGCGGCGTTTTTAGAACGCGCAATGCAGCGTTTTAGAGCGCGCAACGTGGCACGCCACGTCGCTACAAAAACCGCGAGCCCCCACCAACGCCCGTGGGCACTCAATCTCCCGCGCTGCATTCCCCATCCTCATGGATAAATAGGTTTCAATCAATCACTTCTGGCTATCGAGGGAGGCAGCGATGCGGCGTTTTAGAGTGCAACGTGGCGTGCCGCGTCACATCTAGGACACCGCATCGCGTCTAGGATGGCGCAGCTGCGTTTGTAGCGACGTGGCGCGCCGCGTCGCGGTCCAAAACACCGCGTCGCATTCCAAAACACCGAACCGCGTTCCAAAACACCGCGTCGTGTTTAGAGCGGCCCAGCATCATCCTATGACGTTGGCCGTTACGCCTACTGATTCGCCCCCTCTTCCTTCAGCTTTTCATCCGCTACCACGTAGCCCGAGCCCACGTAGCCCAGCCCATCGCGCACATTCGTATAGCCAACTATGGGCATGGCAAAGGGGTTACCACCCTGCGCCTCCAGGCGATGCTCATCCTGCAGATAGCGATAGGTATGCTCATCCACCTCGCACACCATCAGGCACTTGTTGGGTTCTTCTCCAAAAGATATTCCGCCCTCACCCATGGCGTTAGAATTGTAAATCAGGTGCCCATCCACCGAATGCTCGCTCGATAGCAGTTTCACATCCCCCAAACCCCTCGCGGTAGAGGTGCTATCAACCCCCAGGCTAATCCAAAAATAGCGGCGCGGGGTAGCAGGCACGTCAATAGTGACAATCTGCCCCTTTGACGATGCGCGGTATGACACCCTCGGCCGATTTACAGCCAGCCCAAGGCACTCACCCATCACCGCAGCAGTCCCACCACCCTCTACCCGCACAGCATACCGATGCCCAACGGCTATCGGCAGCTGAGCCGTGGGCAGCACGTAGCTCCCCCATGCACTGCTAAACCCTAGCACCAGGCGCTTACCCTCGGTGAGATCCTCCACTGTCACCACCGCGTGCTCCAGCGGTGAATTCTCCTGGCCAAACCCCATACGACGCGATGGAATCCACTTGTTGTACGACAGCGGTAGCGACTCCGAAACGTACACCGGCACAGTATCTGCATCGGTGCGTAGAAAGGCCTGCACCACATATTTTCGCTTGGAGCCCTGCAGCTTGAAATCATCGGTCACCTCTACCATGTTTATGCTGCACCCCAAGCCCAGCACAGCCATACCGATGGAAAGCAATAGGATTCTAGGATTCATGGGATTAATTTTTTTGAATGGAACAAGAACTCCGAAATATTCGATTTTGCCCACCCTGCCCTCGTAGCAACGTGGCGTGCTGCATTGCGCCCCCTAAACACCGCATTGCGCGCGCCCCATTCCCTAGAAATTGAACGTTATCGACACCGAGGGGATAATGGGGAATAGGCTCGCCTTCTTCACCTGGACCCTCTCTTGCAGCTTGCCATCCGCACTGGTCCGTTGGGTATCGAGCAGGTAGAAAAACGGATTCTTACGGTTGTACACATTGTAGATATCGAACGACACAACCCGCTCGTAGTAGCGCTTCTGCTTCACCCACTGCACCCCCACATCCATCCGGTGATACGCCCCCATGCGCATTCCATTGTACTCGCCATACTCCATGATACGCCTGGTGCTATGGTGTTTTGAGAGGGGTAAACCGGCCCCATCGTAGAGCGCCACTGGCAGCGTAAAGGCATTCCCCGTACCGTAGACCCACGTGCCCGACACCCGCCAATTTGCATTGAAATGGTACATCAGCACTATCGAGACGTCGTGCCGCCGATCATGGCTCGCCCAGAAGGAACGGCCATTGTTGATCTCCGGGAATTGCATCCGCGTCCAGGAGAGCGTGTACCCAATCCATCCGTTCAGATTGCCCACGCGCCGCTGCAGCAGGAATTCCACCCCCGCGCTCCAGCTACTCCCGCGTACCACCCTATTCTCCCAGAATCCAGCCGTACTCCCCAGCGCATCACCAGGGGAGAAGTAGCCAGCCCCCTCCCGATAATGGAGCACCCCGCGGCTACGCTTGTAGTAGCCCTCCAGGCTGGCGGTAAGATTCCAGGGGAGATCCTGCGTAAGCCCTGCGGCCACTATCCAGCTCCGCTGTGGCGGCAATTTGCGCGTGGCTGGCACCCAGAGATCTGTGGGGAGGCCAAACCCCGTGCGCATAAGCATATGGAGATGCTGCGTCATCATGGCAAACGAGGCCTTGGCCGACAGCCTATCGGTAAGATAGATGGATGTGGAGAGACGAGGCTCAACGCTCACCCGGTTCAGATTCTTGGTGGCGTAGTGCGAGAGACGGAACCCTGCATTCAACCGGCCCCAGCCCCAGAGCCGCATGTCATCCTCCACGTAGAGGGCGTTCTCCGCCGAGTAGACGTGCACCCTATCGCGCGTATCCTGGCCGAGCATCTCAGACCTCGCCTCCACCGCGCTGGGGGTGAACTGATACCCCAATGCCGCGCCGCCAAAGCGCACCGTGTGCCATGCGTGGGGCTGCCACTGGAAATCGAGCTTGACCCCTCCATTCTGGATTCCAGAGTAGAATCGCTGCCAGAAATGCTCGCCCGCAAAGCGCAGATCGGCATACACGCTGAAACGGTATAAGCTGTAGATACCCGTAGCATTCATGAAGAGCGATGGGCTAAAAACATGATTCCAACGGAGCGTGCCCGTAGCGTTGCCCCACCAGAGCCCAAACTCGCTCTCAGAATTATTGTCGTCCTTCTCCCGTAGCCCGAACTTATCGCGGCCAAAATACCCGCTGAGGTAGAGACGATCTCGCGGGTTCACCTGCCAGTTCACCTTCGCGGTGAAATCGTAGAAGTAGAGGCTTGGCACCCCGGTGGATAGCGACATGAAGGGTCTCAACAGCGCATCGATGTAGGTGCGCCGCGCCGTGACCAGGAATGAGGCTTTATCCTTCACTATAGGGCCCTGCACCGATGCATTCGCCGCCACAAAGCCCACCCCCACCGAGCCGTGGTACTCGCGCAGGTTGCCGTCGTCCATCACAATATCGAGAACCGAGGCCAACCGCCCGCCGTACCGCGCCGGGAATCCCCCCTTCACCAGCTCTATACTCTTGATAGCCTGTCCGTTGAATAGCGAGAAGAAGCCCAACAGATGGTGGGCATTGTACACCGGGGCATCGTCGAGAATGATGAGATTCTGGTCTGCTCCCCCGCCCCGTACATAGAGGCCGCTGGTGCCCTCACGCCCCTTCTGCACACCCGGCATCAGCTGTACCACTCGCATCACATCGCGCTCGCCCAGCAGCATAGGGGCCTCGAGCATCGCGCGCTTGGGTATCGACACCGTCCCCATGCGCGCGCTCCGGCTCCCCTCATGGTGCTGCTGCCCCTCCACCAGCACCTCGGCTATCGTAGCATCGGGCCGAAGGTAGACCGTGATCACGCTATCGGGAATCTGCGCAACCACGAGTCTACGAGGCGCATAGCCCACATAGCTAACCTCTATGGTATCAACCCCCTGCGGAATCCTAAAGGAGAAGAATCCATAGCTGTTGGTTGCCGTGCCAATGGTCAAACCCCGCGCCACAACGTTTGCCCCAAGGAGGGTCTCGCCCGAGGTGGAATCGCGCACGTAGCCGCTCACAACCCTCGGCTGTAGCTGCGCAAGTGCTGGCCGCATCCCCAAAAACAGCAACAGCAATCCAAGCCCTGCCAACCCACGCCCCAGAAACTGTCTCCCACTACGCATTGATAACCAATTGTCTATTGAGCAATAAATAAAGATTACGCTACGCGAAAATGCGTATCAAACTTACCGATTCAGAAGAACACGCTGTACCACGCGGCAAAGGTAGATATAATATAAACACCGGCCAAATGCACCCGCAAGCAGGATACGGGAGGGATCAACTCTACACCAACGCCGTACCAACCAAAGACCTGGGCCGCTTCATGTTCGGATTTCGCCTTAAGGCGAAATCCGAACATGAAGCGGCCCAGGTCTTTGGTTGGTACGGCGTTGGTGTAGAGTTGATCCCTCCCGTATCCTGCTTGCGGGTGCATTTGGCCGGTGTTTATATTATATCTACCTTTGCCGCGTGGTACAGCGTGTTCTTCTGAATCGGTAAGTTTGATACGCATTTTCGCGTAGCGTAATCTTTATTTATTGCTCAATAGACAATTGGTTATCAATGCGTAGTGGGAGACAGTTTCTGGGGCGTGGGTTGGCAGGGCTTGGATTGCTGTTGCTGTTTTTGGGGATGCGGCCAGCACTTGCGCAGCTACAGCCGAGGGTTGTGAGCGGCTACGTGCGCGATTCCACCTCGGGCGAGACCCTCCTTGGGGCAAACGTTGTGGCGCGGGGTTTGACCATTGGCACGGCAACCAACAGCTATGGATTCTTCTCCTTTAGGATTCCGCAGGGGGTTGATACCATAGAGGTTAGCTATGTGGGCTATGCGCCTCGTAGACTCGTGGTTGCGCAGATTCCCGATAGCGTGATCACGGTCTACCTTCGGCCCGATGCTACGATAGCCGAGGTGCTGGTGGAGGGGCAGCAGCACCATGAGGGGAGCCGGAGCGCGCGCATGGGGACGGTGTCGATACCCAAGCGCGCGATGCTCGAGGCCCCTATGCTGCTGGGCGAGCGCGATGTGATGCGAGTGGTACAGCTGATGCCGGGTGTGCAGAAGGGGCGTGAGGGCACCAGCGGCCTCTATGTACGGGGCGGGGGAGCAGACCAGAATCTCATCATTCTCGACGATGCCCCGGTGTACAATGCCCACCATCTGTTGGGCTTCTTCTCGCTATTCAACGGACAGGCTATCAAGAGTATAGAGCTGGTGAAGGGGGGATTCCCGGCGCGGTACGGCGGGCGGTTGGCCTCGGTTCTCGATATTGTGATGGACGACGGCAACCTGCGCGAGTACCACGGCTCGGTGGGGGTGGGCTTTGTGGCGGCGAATGCATCGGTGCAGGGCCCTATAGTGAAGGATAAAGCCTCATTCCTGGTCACGGCGCGGCGCACCTACATCGATGCGCTGTTGAGACCCTTCATGTCGCTATCCACCGGGGTGCCAAGCCTCTACTTCTACGATTTCACCGCGAAGGTGAACTGGCAGGTGAACCCGCGAGATCGTCTCTACCTCAGCGGGTATTTTGGCCGCGATAAGTTCGGGCTACGGGAGAAGGACGACAATAATTCTGAGAGCGAGTTTGGGCTCTGGTGGGGCAACGCTACGGGCACGCTCCGTTGGAATCATGTTTTTAGCCCATCGCTCTTCATGAATGCTACGGGTATCTACAGCTTATACCGTTTCAGCGTGTATGCCGATCTGCGCTTTGCGGGCGAGCATTTCTGGCAGCGATTCTACTCTGGAATCCAGAATGGAGGGGTCAAGCTCGATTTCCAGTGGCAGCCCCACGCATGGCACACGGTGCGCTTTGGCGGCGCGGCATTGGGGTATCAGTTCACCCCCAGCGCGGTGGAGGCGAGGTCTGAGATGCTCGGCCAGGATACGCGCGATAGGGTGCACGTCTACTCGGCGGAGAACGCCCTCTACGTGGAGGATGACATGCGGCTCTGGGGCTGGGGCCGGTTGAATGCAGGGTTCCGTCTCTCGCACTACGCCACCAAGAATCTGAACCGGGTGAGCGTTGAGCCTCGTCTCTCCACATCCATCTATCTTACCGATAGGCTGTCGGCCAAGGCCTCGTTTGCCATGATGACGCAGCATCTCCATATGCTTATGCGCACGGGGTTTGGCCTCCCCACAGATCTCTGGGTGCCAGCCACGCGCAAATTGCCGCCACAGCGGAGCTGGATAGTGGCCGCAGGGCTTACGCAGGATCTCCCCTGGAATCTTACCGCCAGCCTGGAGGGCTACTACAAGCGTAGCCGCGGGGTGCTCCATTATCGGGAGGGGGCTGGCTACTTCTCCCCTGGTGATGCGCTGGGGAGTACGGCTGGATTCTGGGAGAATAGGGTGGTACGCGGGAGTAGCTGGAGCGCGGGGGTGGAATTCCTGCTGCAGCGGCGCGTGGGCAATCTGAACGGATGGATTGGGTACACGCTCTCCTGGACGCGGATGCAATTCCCGGAGATCAACAATGGCCGTTCCTTCTGGGCGAGCCATGATCGGCGGCACGACGTCTCGATAGTGCTGATGTACCATTTCAATGCAAATTGGCGGGTGTCGGGCACGTGGGTCTACGGTACGGGGAATGCCTTTACGCTGCCAGTGGCGCTCTACGATGGGGCCGGTTTACCCCTCTCAAAACACCATAGCACCAGGCGTATCATGGAGTATGGCGAGTACAATGGAATGCGCATGGGGGCGTATCACCGGATGGATGTGGGGGTGCAGTGGGTGAAGCAGAAGCGCTACTACGAGCGGGTTGTGTCGTTCGATATCTACAATGTGTACAACCGTAAGAATCCGTTTTTCTACCTGCTCGATACCCAACGGACCAGTGCGGATGGCAAGCTGCAAGAGAGGGTCCAGGTGAAGAAGGCGAGCCTATTCCCCATTATCCCCTCGGTGTCGATAACGTTCAATTTCTAGGGAATGGGGCGCGCGCAATGCGGTGTTTAGGGGGCGCAATGCAGCACGCCACGTTGCTACGAGGGCAGGGTGGGCAAAATCGAATATTTCGGAGTTCTTGTTCCATTCAAAAAAATTAATCCCATGAATCCTAGAATCCTATTGCTTTCCATCGGTATGGCTGTGCTGGGCTTGGGGTGCAGCATAAACATGGTAGAGGTGACCGATGATTTCAAGCTGCAGGGCTCCAAGCGAAAATATGTGGTGCAGGCCTTTCTACGCACCGATGCAGATACTGTGCCGGTGTACGTTTCGGAGTCGCTACCGCTGTCGTACAACAAGTGGATTCCATCGCGTCGTATGGGGTTTGGCCAGGAGAATTCACCGCTGGAGCACGCGGTGGTGACAGTGGAGGATCTCACCGAGGGTAAGCGCCTGGTGCTAGGGTTTAGCAGTGCATGGGGGAGCTACGTGCTGCCCACGGCTCAGCTGCCGATAGCCGTTGGGCATCGGTATGCTGTGCGGGTAGAGGGTGGTGGGACTGCTGCGGTGATGGGTGAGTGCCTTGGGCTGGCTGTAAATCGGCCGAGGGTGTCATACCGCGCATCGTCAAAGGGGCAGATTGTCACTATTGACGTGCCTGCTACCCCGCGCCGCTATTTTTGGATTAGCCTGGGGGTTGATAGCACCTCTACCGCGAGGGGTTTGGGGGATGTGAAACTGCTATCGAGCGAGCATTCGGTGGATGGGCACCTGATTTACAATTCTAACGCCATGGGTGAGGGCGGAATATCTTTTGGAGAAGAACCCAACAAGTGCCTGATGGTGTGCGAGGTGGATGAGCATACCTATCGCTATCTGCAGGATGAGCATCGCCTGGAGGCGCAGGGTGGTAACCCCTTTGCCATGCCCATAGTTGGCTATACGAATGTGCGCGATGGGCTGGGCTACGTGGGCTCGGGCTACGTGGTAGCGGATGAAAAGCTGAAGGAAGAGGGGGCGAATCAGTAGGCGTAACGGCCAACGTCATAGGATGATGCTGGGCCGCTCTAAACACGACGCGGTGTTTTGGAACGCGGTTCGGTGTTTTGGAATGCGACGCGGTGTTTTGGACCGCGACGCGGCGCGCCACGTCGCTACAAACGCAGCTGCGCCATCCTAGACGCGATGCGGTGTCCTAGATGTGACGCGGCACGCCACGTTGCACTCTAAAACGCCGCATCGCTGCCTCCCTCGATAGCCAGAAGTGATTGATTGAAACCTATTTATCCATGAGGATGGGGAATGCAGCGCGGGAGATTGAGTGCCCACGGGCGTTGGTGGGGGCTCGCGGTTTTTGTAGCGACGTGGCGTGCCACGTTGCGCGCTCTAAAACGCTGCATTGCGCGTTCTAAAAACGCCGCATTGTTGATTATAACCCGTCTCGGTCGCTACAAACGCCCCCGCGCCGCATCGTTCAAAGGAGTTTTACGGAGGTATCTGACAATTCAAGTAAATTCCTTACTTTCGCGTCGTAATACTGGTAGCGGATGGAGAGGATAAGGAATTTCTGCATAATCGCGCACATCGACCACGGCAAAAGCACGCTGGCCGACCGTATGATAGAGCTCACCCATGCGATAAATGAGCGCGATGCGCAGGCGCAGGTACTCGACAATATGGAGCTGGAGCGGGAGAAGGGGATCACCATCAAGAGTCACGCCATCCGCATGGAGTACCAGCGCGGCGGTGAGAGCTACATGCTGAACCTGATAGACACCCCCGGCCATGTGGATTTCTCCTACGAGGTGAGCCGAGCTATCGCCTCGTGCGAAGGGGCGCTGCTGGTGGTAGATGCCTCGCAGGGTATACAGGCCCAGACGATATCGAACCTCTTCCTCGCGCTGAACCACGATCTGGAGATCATCCCGGTGCTGAATAAGATCGACATGGAGTCGGCCAAGGTGGATGAGGTGTCAGACCAGATTATAGAGCTCATAGGCTGTAAGCGGGAGGAGATACTGGCCGTGAGCGCCAAGACGGGGCAGGGGGTCGACAGGGTGCTGGATGCCATAATAGACCGCATACCCGCGCCTAAAGGGGATGAGAATGCACCGCTACAGGCATTGATTTTCGACTCGGTATTCAATTCGTTCCGGGGGATCATCGCCTACTTCCGGGTGATGAATGGCACCATCCGCGCGGGCGATAAGGTGAAGTTCTTCAGCAATAATCACGCCTACGAGGCCGACGAGGTGGGGGCACTAAGGCTGGGGCTATCGCCAGAGAAGGAGATACGGGCTGGGAATGTGGGCTACATCATCTCGGGCATCAAGGATTCGAGCGAGGTGCGGGTGGGCGATACCATAACCCACGTGGAGAATCCCTGCACCCAGGCGGTAGCGGGTTTTGAGGAGGTGAAGCCGATGGTGTTCGCGGGGGTGTACCCCGTGGATGCTGATGAGTATGAGGATTTGCGGGCTTCGCTGGAGAAGCTCAAGCTCAACGATGCCTCGCTGTCATACGAGCCAGAGAGTTCGCTGGCTCTGGGGTTTGGATTCCGCTGCGGTTTCCTCGGCTTACTGCACATGGAGATTGTGCAGGAGAGGCTCTACCGCGAGTTCGACATGGATGTGATAACCACGGTACCCAACGTAAGCTACCGCGTGTACACCACCCGTGGCGAGCTGCTGGAGGTGCACAACCCCAGCGGGCTGCCCGATGTGACGCTGATTGACCACATAGAGGAGCCTACGATACTGGCGCAGGTGATAACGAACTCAGACTCGCTGGGCGTGGTGGTGAAGCTGTGCATAGACAAGCGTGGGGTGCTGCAGAACCAGGTGTTTCTGACCTCGTGCCGGGTGGAACTCACGTTCACCATGCCGCTGAGCGAAATTGTGTTCGACTTCTACGACAAGCTGAAGTCCATATCGCGTGGCTACGCCTCTTTCGATTACCACGTGAACGGTTTCCAGACCACCACGCTGGTGCGGCTCGATATTCTGTTGAATGGCGATAGGGTGGATGCGCTCTCCTCGCTGATTCATAGGGACTACGCCTATAATTTTGGCCGTAAGATGTGCGAGAAGCTCAAGGAGCTTATCCCCCGCCAGCAGTTTGACATAGCGATACAGGCGGCTATAGGTGCGAAAATCATAGCGCGCGAGACGGTGAAGGCGGTGCGCAAGGACGTGACGGCCAAGTGCTACGGTGGCGATATCACCCGCAAACGTAAGCTGCTGGAGAAGCAGAAAAAGGGCAAGAAGCGCATGCGCCAGGTGGGCAATGTGGAGGTGCCGCAGGAGGCTTTCCTCGCGGTGCTGAAGATGGATTGATGGGGAAATCTCAGGATGGTTGCGGGAAGTGGGGAAGGCAGGTAAACAGGGGATGGGTTAGAATCGCGATACGGTACTGTTTTAATCGCGACGCGGCACGCCACGTCGCTACAAAGGCCGGGGAGCCGAACAGGCGGGCATATGCGGTTGAATGAAGGGCGGGTGTATGTATGAAGATGAAGGGCGGGCAACTCTTGGGAGGGCGGGCACTCGCTGCGCTCGGCACCGCCCCTACCAAGGATGTAATGCGCAGTCTTGTCAATAGATAGAAATGCGGTTCTCAGCTGCCAAAAAAAACGATAATTTCGTTATAACGATGCGGCATCGTTAGAATCGCGACGCGGCACGCCGCGTCGCTACAAACGCAGGAGATCCATCAGGGCGGGCACTCGCGGGTGAATGAAGGGCGGGTGTATGTATGAAGATGAAGGGCGGGCAACTCTCGGCCCGCCCCTACGGCATCGCCCCTACCAAGAGCGCGATAGCAGATCTCGCCAATGGGTAGAACTGTGAAAATCTGCGGCAAATTCTTTATCTCGACGCGGCACGCCGCGTCGCTACGCTCTTCGAGAAATGGAATTGCGTGATTGAAAACTCTTTACCAGCAAGAAGGAAGAAAACCCTCTATGCGCCTTTTGCAGCGGTTTCGATTCATTCTACAATCTCATCATAATAAAACGGCTATGCTCCTAAAGCTCAAGCGTGCGATACCCAATCTCATCACGCTCCTCAATCTGCTCTGCGGGGCCGCGGCGGTAACCGTGGTGTATACGACGCTCTTTTTTTCGCGTGCGGGGGGGCTGGTTGCGGGGATTATCCTGATATTCGCGGGGGCGTTCTTCGATTTTTGGGATGGGCTCACGGCGCGGGCGTTGCGGGTTCAGTCGCCCCTAGGGGTTCAGCTCGATTCGCTGGCCGACCTCATCACGTTCGGCTTTGCCCCTGCCTCGCTCTATGTGGCTATTCTCTGGTGGAGTACGGGGGTAGAGGTGGTGCTGGGGGGCGATTACCCGGTGGTGGTGCTTACCCCGCTGCTGATGGTGGCCTTTGCGGCGTCCCGGCCTT
>LIIK01000022.1 GCA_001421095.1 Candidatus [Bacteroides] periocalifornicus
AATGGCTATTTACGTGGTGCGATAACCCCGGGCTGGGCATACCGACCACGACCAACGCGCTCGAGGGGCTTTTCGGCGGGTTGAAGACCAAGCTGAGGAATCACAATGGGCTGAGCCTCAAGAGGAAGATGAAGTTCATAGACGGCCTCCTCGGGCTGTAAATCAGTCTTCCCAAAGGGCCTGCGCCTTGGGCGCGTAAGCCCCAAGGCGCAGGCCCTTTGGGAAGGTGGAGACCATTAATTTTGTCTATTAGAGATATGCGACTCTAAAAAACCATTAATTTTGTCCATTATGCCAAGGCCGCGCATTTTTGTAGCGGCGTGGCGTGCCGCGTCGCGGTAAAAAGGAGGTGGCGCGCCGCATCGCCCCCCATTAAGGATTTGCCCCCCATCATTCGGGGCGCAATCCGTGCAGCAGCTCCTATTTCGCCTCGTAGATTTTTGGATCTACCAGCCCTATTTGCCCAGGGGGTAGGGGGGCTAGGTTACGGTATCGGCGTAGCACTTGGGCTGTGGCCAGCGCGTTATGCTGGCAGTAGCGGGCAATATCCCAGAGTTCCCCTCGGGTGTAGTAGGCCTCGGCTATCTGGCTACCATCCAGCTTGCTTTCGGGCAACGTTACCCCCAGGGTGTAGGCTAGTAGGTCGAGAGGCGTGTACTCCCGCCGGTCGCCGAATCGCCATAGGTCCATTACGTCGAGCTGGTGGATTTCCCAGGGGCGAGCACCCGCCACATCCAGCACCTCGGGGAGTGGCATGCTGTGTATAATTAGGCGCCGTGCCATGAAGGGGCAGTCGAACTCCCGCCCGTTGTAGGTGCAAAGCCGAAAGCCAGGGTTCTTGTGCCCGTATTTAGACATGGCCACCAGCACAGCGCTTAGCACCCGTTTCTCATCCCCGGCAAAGGCCGATATTCGCAGTAGCGTGTCGCCACCATCCTGCCAGAAGTAGCCGGCGGCCACCGCCACTATCTTGCCGAACTCTGCGTACAGAGCCGCACGCCCGTAGTCTGCCGCAGGATCATCCAGAGAGCGTCTTAAACCCTCGGCCTTCCGTTGCCAGAGTTGTTGGTACTGTTCTGGGGCATCCAGTAGGCAGGGGTATTGTGGCACCGTGGCAATGTCCACGAACAGGAAATCCGTGAGGTTACGGTGCCTATCAGACATGGGCGAGGGCGGCAAAACAATTCTTTTTTGGTTGCCGCAAAGGTAGTAAAATGTGGCAAGAGAACAGTGGGGATTGCCCTCCCCTCCCTAAACGAGACCTCTTTTCGAAGACCGTAGCGGCGCAGCGTGCCGCATCGTGTATATGATTTTTGCAGAGGTCTTTTCCCGCACCGTTTATGAGCGTTTTGCAGAGGCCTTCTAGCGTGTCGTAGCGCCTGCGAGACCTCGCAGCATTTGCAGAACCTAGGTGCCAGCTCTATTCCCCCAGAGCTCTACCTGTAGCCGTGGGCAGAAACGCCAGTTTTGCCGAATGGCGGCAGCCACGGCATATGGGGCGCTGAGGCGCAGCTCTTCGGGTGTTGCTCCCAGCGGCATTACCAGGATGGGGGGATGGTGGCAAAGGTTGAGGTGCGGAAGGATGTCGTTGGCTATTTGATCCTCATCCTCTTTAGACCCAACCACAAATTTGAGCTGGAGTGAGTTCGGGAGAACCTTAGCGTCTAGCCAGCATTGGAGAACGTGGATATACCGGGAGGAGAATCCTTGGGGTGTGGCATTCCACTTGGGCGATAGGCTCACGAGGTCTACACTCTTGGCGACCTCTGCGTTGAATAGGGTGCCGTTCGTTTCTAGGGTGATATGCAGTAGGCGCAGTGTAGGCGACTGGCGAATAGCCTTGAGCAGGGTTACTAGCCCCTCGGCCTGGGTTAGCGGTTCGCCACCCGTTATCACCAGGTGAGTAAGCGCCCCCAGTGCGCCCTCTAGCGTGCCGATGAGTTCGCTGATAGTGGAGCCTCTTCCGTGGCTTACGGCCAGTGCTTGCGGAGTATCGCATGCTATGGTACGGCCGCCATGCCCAGTCCATGTGCAGCGGAGGTTGCAGCCGGCTAGCCGAATGAAAAGGCTTGGCATCCCCGCGAGCAGACCCTCTCCCTGCAGAGTCCCGCCAAAGGGCAGCCCAAGGCTAGTAAGCCCGCTAGTCCTGCCTACGAGCGGGAATATACCCTCAGGGGCGAGGTAGAGCGTTTTGGTGGGCATGGCTACATGCGCATTAGCCCAGAGGATCTGGCACCCCGGCCTCGGCAAAAGCCTTAGCCCGTAGCAGGCAGCTGTCGCATACCCCGCATGGTTTCTCATCGCCCTGGTAGCAGGTCCAGGTATGCGAAAAGTCCACGCCCAGCTTAGCCCCCAGTAGCACCTCATCGGCCTTCCGCATGTGGATGAATGGCGCCATAATCCGTATCGGATCACCGTGGGTTAGCTTCCGCTCTGTTCCTGCATTTATTGCGGCCTCCATCTGCACGATGAATTCCTCGCGACAATCCACGTAGCCAGAGTAGTCTACCTCGCTCACTCCGATGAAGATGGTGCTTGCCCCAACAGCCTCAGCGTATGAGGCTGCCACCGAGAGGAAAACCATATTTCGCGCAGGCACATAGGTGTTGGGGGTTGAGGTTCGCTGCACGTTACCAGGCTCTATGGGCTCGGCAGCGTGCGTTAGCGAGCAGTCACCCCAAGCGTCCAGTTTCAGCTCTACTATTCGGTGCTCTTTCACCCCGGCGTGTTCACCTTGCCATTGGGCGCAAGCCAGCTCTTTGGAGTGCAGCTGCCCGTAGGTGAATGAGAGGGCGTAGAGCTCATCGTAATCGCGCTTGGCCACATGCAGCGCCACGGTGGAGTCTAACCCTCCAGATAGGAGTACTACGGCCTTTTTACCCATGGTTCGTTTCGTTAGCCCCCAGCAGTTCGCGTGCGTTGGCCAGGGAGGCCTCGGTCACATTTTCCCCGCTTAGGAGCTTGGCTATTTCGCCTACACGCTCCTCGGAGGTTAGCAGGCGGATTTTGGTCTGCGTGCCTGTGGGGGTGTGGTTTTTGTACACCTGGAAGTGGTGGCCGGGCTGGGCTGCTATCTGGGGGAGATGGGTTATGTTCAGCACCTGCATCCGTTGCCCCATCTGGCTGATAAGCTGCCCCATGAGGGCGGCTATATTGCCCGAGACCCCAGTGTCTATCTCGTCGAAGATTATGGTGGGCATGGCTACCGACTCGGCCATTATCCCCTTGAGGCTGAGCATCACCCGGGAGAGTTCACCACCTGAGGCTACTCTTGCCAGGGGTTGGGGCGATACCTGTATGTTCCCTGAGTAGAGAAAGGCCACCGTATCGCGCCCGTTAGGCTGTAGCTCTTCCTGGGCCAGCACCTCTACCCCGAAGGTGGCGTTGGCTATGCCCATTTGCTTCAGCATGCTTTGCACCCGCTCAGATAGGGGTACAGCAGCCTGCGCTCTCCTGGAGTGGAGGGTGTCGGCTTGCAGAGTGAGCTGTTGGCCTAGCGATTCTACCTCCTCATCTAGCATTTTGCGCTGCGTTTCATAGCTGTCAGTAAGCTCGAGCTTTGCCTCTAGCTCGTCTTGCCTGGCCAGCAGCTCGGCTACTGTAGAGCAATGGTGCTTCTCGCGCAGATGGTAGATAAGGCCGAGGCGTTCCTCTATTCGCGCCAGTTCGCCGGGGTCGACCTCCAGCGTTTCTAGGCAGCTCTCCAGTTCGCTCCGGATGTCCTGGAGCTCTATGCGCACGGAGCCCAGCCGTTCGCTGAGCGTAGAGGCGCAGGGGTCTAGTGCCCCTATGCGGTTGAGGCTGGCTATGGAGGCGTGGATGGCTGGCAACGCCCCATTATCGTCATCGCCCTGCAGTAGGCTTAGGGCTTTGGTGTAGGCCTCGTCGAGTTCGTGGGCATTGGCTAGCCGCTTGCGTAGCGTTTCCAGCTCTTCTAGCTCATCGCCCTTTAGCTTGGCATCGCGCAGCTCTATGAATTGGAATTCGTTGTAATCCCTTTCTTCCTGGGCCGTGCGCATGGTGGCCTCCAGCTGCTCCAGTTGCCTCTTCGCGCTGACCCACTGGCGGTATAGCGCGCTGTACGCTGCCACCTGCTCCTGTATGCCTGCGTAGGCATCTAGCACCCGGAGCTGGAATTGCGCATCTTGCAGGAGCAGGGTGGCGTGCTGGGAGTGGATGTCTACCAGTTGGCCTACCAGGGCCTTGAGCGTCTGGAGGTTCACGGGGAGCTCATTCACGTAGGCGCGCGATTTCCCGTTGTCGCTTACCACCCGGCGGATTACCACCTCGTCGGCATACTCTAGGTCATTCTCCGCGAAGAACGGCTGCAGCCCGTAGTCGCCTATGGAGAAGTGCCCCTCTACCACGCACTGGCTCTCGCCCTGCTGGATAGCTGTGGCATCGGCCCGCTGCCCGAGGATGAGGCCTAGCGCGCCCAGGAGAATCGACTTCCCTGCCCCAGTCTCCCCGGTTATCGTATTCAGCCCGGGGTAGAGCTCTAGGTCGAGGGTGTCGATTAGCGCGTAGTGCTTTATGTAGAGGTGGGTGAGCATGGTGTGGAATCCTGTTTCAATTCACGGTTTTGACCCCTCTAGAAAAGTCCCCTCTTTATCCCCTTTCCAGAGTTGTTCTCTATCTCTTAGTTCTACTAAAATAACTTTAAACCATCGCCGCCATTTCCCGAAAGCTGCCCGCCTTTGTAGCGACGTGGCGTGCCGCGTTGCGATAAAATAAATGCGCGTCGCGATGAAAAAGGTATTCCATTGGGCCCCCTAGCGTCCCCCCTCCTTCTGCTTGAGCATCTCGTCGTACCGCTGCGCATTGGCATTGTCTATCTCGCGCAGTATGTTCACAGCTTTCGCCTTCTCGGTGGAGGGGCTGCCGCTGAATATCCCGATCATCTCGTCGCGCTTGGCGTCTAGGAATAGGTGCAGGGCGTTCATATCGGCATCGGGGCGCTGGCGGTAGACCTTCTGCACCTCTACCAGGGCTTGCAGCACCTGCGTCCGGCCATCGTTGAGCTTCTCGTACATCACATCGAGCCCGCGGCGGTGGTAGAGGTACATGGCGCGGCGGAGGGGGCGATACTTGTCGTTCAGCATGTTGTTCACTATCCAGTAGCGGTTCTTCTTGCTGCCCTCGTAGGCCTTCCACCCCTTTTCGGGCGCTACCTGCGCGTTGTTCACTATCTGCTCGGCTTTCTCAAAGTAGGGGGTGCCGCCCAGCGGAGAGAAGGTGTCATAGTCATACCCCAGGATGATGTACGCGTAGAACGCCATGAGCGAGGTGAGATTGCTCAGGTGGGCCGACTCGTTGAACTCCAGCTGCTCGTTCTCTATGTATTTGAACTGTACGTTATTATCTAGTATATTGATGATAGGGGTCTGGTACGAAGATGCGAATACTGGGCGGCGAGACTGCACATTCATAGTGCCCTTGTACTCGTCGCTGCCCACCTGCTCATTGAGCGTTAGGATTACGGTGTACTCTATGCGCTCCCCCTCCTGGTAGGCGTGGTCTGTCCACTTGGTGTTGTTCAGGAATTCGTAGAGCGATTTCTGCATTGCCTCAAACACGCTCCTATTCGTACCCTGGATCTTCTGCGAATTGATCTGGATATTGCACTTGAGCTCCTGGGCCTGCCCTAGCACTGCCCAGCTCAGCAAGGCCGCCATCAGCAGGCTACCGCACACGTTCCTCCAACTAGCGTATACCATTCGCAAATCCCCATTTTCTAAAACGGCATCAGCGCCTCTCTCGCCGCGCATACCCAGTCTACAATCGCCTCTGCCGCCTCCCGCTTGGTCTCCAGCTCCCGCTGCTCCACTATCCCCTCAGATGTCACTAAGGCTATCCGGTTCGTGCTGTACCCGAAACCAGCCCCCGCATCGCAGAGGGTGTTCAGCACGCAGAGGTCTAGCTGTTTTTCCTTTACCTTACGTACAGCCTCCTCTACCCCCTCTGAGGTCTCGAGGGCGAAGCCCGTCAGCAGCTGGTAAGGCCCCTTATGGGCGCCCAGCTCAGCCGCGATATCCGGATTCGGCACTAGCTCTAGCGAGAGGAGGCTCCCATCGCGTTTTATCTTCTCCGTGGCGGGGTGCGCTACCCTGTAATCGGCCACCGCGGCAGCCATGATCCCGAACTGTACCGACGGCCATATCCGCTTGCATGCGGCCTCCATCTCTAGGGCGGTCGTTACGCGGTAGAGGTGTACCGATGGACGCTCTTTCGGGAGCACCTCCGCGGGGCCGCATACGCAGTACACCTCAGCCCCTCTGGCCGAGAATGCCTCCACTATAGCCGTACCCATTCGCCCGCTCGATTGGTTACCTATAAAGCGGACCGGATCTATCGGCTCGTGCGTGGGCCCTAGTGTTACCAGCACCCTCCGCCCAAGCATCGGCAGCCTACGGCGCAGTTCCTCTTCTTCCCCGTCTGAGGGAAGTATCCCTGGTATGGTCTCTAGGGTATGAAATTCTCCCTCATTCTCCCACTCTTCCTGCGATTTGATGTGGTAATACTCTGATTTTTGGAGGGCTAGTGCGGCCTTTATCTCTGCTACTACCTTCTCTGGCTCTGCCATTCGCCCCTTCCCCTCCAGCCCGCTCGCGAGGAATCCCTTATCGGGAGCTACCATCCGCACACCATAGGTATCCAGTAGCTGTAGGTTCTGCTGCGTGGCGGGGTGGGCGTACATGTCGGCATCCATAGCCGGTGCTACCAGCACAGGGCAACGTGCCGAGAGGTAGGTGGTAAGCAGTAGATTATCGGCTATCCCGTGCGCCATTTTGGCCAGAGTGTTGGCCGTGGCGGGTGCTACCACCATGAGGTCAGCCCACGTACCTAGCGATACATGGCTGTTCCACTGCCCGTTAGAGGGGTCGAACCCCTCGGTGAATACAGGGTTCTGGGATAGCGTGGCGAGCGTAAGGGGTGTTATGAAGTTGCGCGCAGCGGGCGTCATTACCACGCGCACCTCGGCGTCCTCCTTGCGGAGCAGACGCACTAGAGCCGCCGCCTTGTAGGCTGCTATACCCCCGGTAACCCCTACCAGAATCTTGCACCCCTTCAGTATGCCCATGGCTATTCTAACGGCGAGATCCCGTCGGGATTTGTGGTTTCAGGCTTTTCGGCGAATCCGAGCCGATGCTCTACGTACTCCTGCGTGGCGAGCAGGGCCGCTTTGGGCATGTTCTCGTAGCTCTTGGAGAGCTCTATCTGCTCATCGTTCTCGAATACCTCCCGCTCGGGCGAATCGGTGTAGAAGGCGAAGGCCTGCAGCTTTTCGCTAAGCTCCTGCTTGAGCTCATGGGCTATCTGGTCGGCCCGCTGCGCTATCAGCACTGCGGTTTCATAGATATTACCCGTCTGGGTGGAGAGGTCCATCACATTCCGGGTTATCGTGCTGCTGGGAGCATTCAGCTTCTTGTACTCGCTTAGTTTGTCCATTGGGTTGTGTTCCAGATTATAAAGGATCGCAATTGCTAATTTGAAAATCAAGTGGGGTGGGGTGGGAATCTACCTTTCGGTGGAAGTGTTCTACTTGCCCCGGCTGGCTGCTGGGCGATGCGTGGGCCTCTATTGGGATGATGGCTGAAGAGGGTGAACGATTACTGGGAGGGTGAACACTCGCCTGTGCGCGCTCTTGCCCCGTCTCTGCACGGATGGTAGGGCCCTCGCAACGTTTGACGCCCCACCTGCCAGGAACGTCATTGTACTCTCAGATCTCAATGGGGATGTGATTTTCCTCCTAGCTCTTATGAATCAACGATTTCACTAGATATCCTGCGGGTAGTTCAACGGCCCCTACGATGCTGCCGATTCTACCGCACCTACTTCACCAGCTCTGGGTTCGGGTCTTTCCCCAGAAAACGCATCGATTTAACGTAGTAATCGCTAGCCTCTTTGATGTAGCGCGATTGCCCGAATTCAGCCGCGAAGGTTAGGTACTCGTCCACGGTTTGCTGGTACCGCTCGCGCCGCTTCTCGGGCACGCTATTTTTGGCCATGAGGTAGGTGCTGCGGAGGATGAGGAACTGCCCCTCCTCGCGGTAGGGGCTGTCAGGGTATTTCTCCAGCGATCCCCGTAGAGCCACTATGGCGCTTCGGTAGTACTCCTGCTGGTAGTACTGCTTGGCGCCCAGGTAGCTCTTGGTCATGAGCTTACTGTACATCTCCTTCAGCATCCGGTCTGCCTCTGCCCGGTGCGCGCCCAGGGGGAATCCCGCGATGTACTCATGGAATCCGTTGATAGCCTTTATGGTGGGCTGCTGGTCCAGCTCGGGGCGGGGCGAGTTCAGGTAGTGGCAGTAGGGCGCCATAAAGCTCGCCTCCTGCAGGAAAGGGCTGCGGGGGTAGTTGGCTATGTACTGCTCAAAACCGTAGCCCGCCAGGTCGTAATCTCCATTGTGGAACTGGCTGTCGCTCAAGTAATAGTAGGCACTATCTGCCCGCTTGGTGGCTCGTGAGAGCGGTGCTACCCGCTCAAAGAGCTGGGCGGCTTTATTCCATTTGCCTCGCTGGTAGTAGTCCAACGCGGCGCGCCACTGCAGCTCGGTATCGGTGCTTTTCAGCAGCTTGTCGTACTTGTTGCAACCCGCAGAGCAGCTTAGCACAGCCGCGCACGCCACCAGCAATATCCTCCTGTTCATCAGCATCTATCTATCCTCTTTTCAGCCAACTATCGCATGCGACCATCGCAGCTGGCTACAGGTATTTTACACCCTACCAATGCGCATGGCATGCACCCCTCCTAGAGCCGCGAATATACATATTTTTTCACGAACGGGATTCATGCCCAGAAAACTGACCAGGCTGTGCAGCGCCATCCCAACCGCTGGGTAGCGTGCCGCAACGCTCGGGCGCCTTTTGCAAAGCCATTAAATTTCTAGTCAGTCGCCCGCGCTTGCTGGAAAAGCATAGCTGGGTAGCGTGCCGTGTCCCTCAGGCGAATGTTGCATCCCATTCTGGATTTCTCTGGCGAGTATGGGGGTGGCAATTTCCCACCATCGCCGTACCTGCGCCGTACCAACTCAACACCTGCGCCGCTTCATGTTCGGATTTCGTAACGAAATCCGAACATGAAGCGGCGCAGGAGACTGAGAGAATAGGCGAGAAATGAGACATTGGGGTTATTTGTAAATCGTTTAATATCATAATATTGCGTGAGTTCTGAAAAATCCTGCAAATCCCGCGGGCATAGAATTCAAAAGTCTACAGGGCGTTTGGAGCAGCCACGCCGTGCCGTGTCGTCCGCAGGCCTTTTTGTTGTTCGCCGCGTGATTAAAGATTGCATCAGTATGCTGTAGATAGAAAAAATCCCTACCTTTGCGGCCTATTCAATAGCAACATTATGTCGAAAACGGCAGTCATAGCGCTCGGTGGTAATGCGCTCCTACGTGGCGACCAGAAGGGGACCATCCAGGAGCAGGTGGCCAACACGGTAGATACCATCGAGAGCATCATCCCCCTCATACAGAAGGGCTACAATCTAGTGATAGGGCACGGCAACGGCCCCCAGGTGGGTAACATCCTCATGCAGCAGGCTGCAGGGGCTGATAGCTACAGCATCCCAGAATTCCCCCTCGACGTGTGCGTGGCCGAATCGCAAGGGAGCATCGGCTACATGATCGCGAGCGCCCTCCGCAATGTGATGGCCAAGCACGGCCTAAACCGCGAGGTGTGCTGCCTAGTGACCCCCGTGGTGGTGGATAGGGACGACGCGGCCTTTAGCAACCCCACCAAGCGGGTGGGGCGCATCTACACCCAAGAGCAGGCCGATGGGCTGGCGAAAGAGAAGGGGTGGGTATTCAAAGAGGAGGTGCGGCAAACCGGGAGCGGGTGGCGCCGCGTAGTACCCTCGCCCAAGCCCGTAGATGTGCTGAATGCCCCGCTGGTAAAAAGGCTGGCCGAGGAGGGCGTGATAGTGATAGCCGTAGGCGGTGGTGGCGTGCCCGTGGCCAAGGGGGAAAAGGGAACGATAGAGCCTATAGAGGCCGTTATCGACAAGGATTCAGCCTCCTCGCTCCTCGCGGCTGAGATCGGGGCCGATGAGTTCTACATCCTCACCGATGTGCCGAATGTCTACATCAACTTCCGCAAGCCCGACGAGAAGAAGCTCGCCCAGGTTACAATAGCCGAGGTGGATAAGTACCTAGCCGAAGGGATGTTCGGCGAGGGGAACATGGCGCCGAAAATACGCGCCTGCAAGGATTTCCTGCAGAAGGGCGGCAAGGTGAGCGTGATAACCGAGGCAACCAAACTGGCAGACCCTACATGCGGAACCCGGATAACCCTATAGCACCAAGACTAGCATTGAAGGGCGGGCGAAACCGAAAGCGCCACCCCCGCTGAGGATTCTGACCGGATGGGTTAGCACGCTAGAGGTGGGGGTACGCAAGAAACTCTCGATGGTTAGGAAGTACAACAGAGACTCTCTCCGCATCCACTCTAGGTTCTACAGTCCGCACCGAGGTCGGCAATAGTTAAGCAGCAGCAACAAGAGATTCCAAAATTTGAATTCATAAACCAAACAACCAAATAGATCATGGCTTTCAACCTACGTAATCGCCACTTCTTGAAGCTCTACGATTTCACTCCAGCAGAAATTGACTACCTACTCCGTCTGGCGGCAGACCTCAAGAGGGCTAAGTATGCAGGCACTGAGCAGCAGACCCTAAAGGGGAAGAATGTGGTGCTGCTATTCGAAAAGGATAGCACCCGCACCCGCTGCTCATTCGAGACCGCAGCGCACGACCAGGGAGCCGGCGTAACCTACCTCGGGCCTAGCGGCTCGCAGATGGGCAAGAAGGAATCGATGGCTGACACCGCCCGAGTGCTGGGGCGTATCTATGACGGGATAGAGTACCGCGGCTTTGAGCAGACCAAGGTGGAGACCCTGGCTAAGTACGCGGGCGTCCCGGTGTGGAATGGCCTTACCAACGAGTGGCATCCCACCCAGATACTGGCCGACTTCCTCACCATGCGTGAGCACTGTGACAAGCCCCTGCGTAACATCACCTTCTGCTACCTTGGCGATGCTCGCTACAACATGGGCAACAGCCTGATGATGGGCGCTGCCAAAATGGGCATGGACTACCGCGCCGCCGCGCCAAAAAGCTACTGGCCTGACCAGAAGATCCTGAAGATGGCGCAGGAAGTGGCAAAGACCACGGGGGCCAAAATCACCATAACCGACAAGGTGGCCGAGGCCGTAAAGGGGTGCGATTTCCTCTACACCGACGTGTGGGTTTCGATGGGCGAGCCAGACAGCGCCTGGGCAGAACGCATCAAGGAGATGATGCCCTACCAGGTGAACGCAAGGGCTATGGAGCTCACGGGCAACCCGGACTGCAAATTCCTCCACTGCCTGCCGGCCTTCCACAACAGGGAGACCACAATAGGCGAGGACATCTACCAGAAATTCGGCTGCGAGGCCCTGGAGGTTACCGAGGAGGTCTTTGAATCGCCAGCCTCTATAGTGTTCGACGAGGCTGAGAACCGCCTCCACACCATAAAGGCCGTGATGGTGGCCACCCTGGGGAGGTAAACCTAGCAATGCCAATAAAAAAGGTCGCCTGAAGAGGGCGACCTTTTTTTACATAAAAACGAGCCCCTTGCGGCGCATTTTTTACTTAGACCTCTGCAAAAGACCCGTAGGTGTTCAATCTTTTATAGGGGGTCTTCCTCCTTCTTGTGGGTAAATAGGTTTTAATCGGTCGATTCAATTTATTGAAGACGGTAGCGACACGGCACGTCGCATTGCGTATGTGAGTTTTGCAGAGGTCGTTCTCTGGCTTCTCGTTCGCCCTGCCAACCTTATATACCCAATTAAGGGTGCGGGGGGTGTGGTCGGTAGTGGCAGCCTCACGCTCGAGGCTCGCTTCATCCTCTAGCGTTCGCGCTAATCGAAAGAAAAAGGGAGGCTATTCACCTCCCCTTTCTCATCTTGCGTGCGATACCCTATGCGCCGGCAAATCGGTACTCGGCCTGAATATCGATCGCCATGCGGGTGAATAGCTCCTCGGTGAGCCAGTCGGTAACCTCCAGAGCGCGGTTCAGCAGTCGGTCGCTCGTAGCCTGCACCAGCTCTGCGGCACGGATCGGTTGGCTCTTATAGATGGCTAGGTATTGCTCCTCCATCTCGCGCTGCCGCTGGGCGTACTCCTCCTCTAGCTTGGCGTAGGTCTCCTGGATTACGGGAGCGTAACGGTTGAAATTCGTCATGCCCAGGGTCTGCACCCTGCGGAAGCGCCAGTAGGCCGACTCGGCGCTCGAGCGGTTCGTGCCCTTGGTGTAGGCCTCTGGGTAGCTCTTCACCCCCTGGTAGAATGGGATGAACACACCCAGCGCCCCCATGCCGAAGCAAACGTGGTCTACCCGTCCTATAGCGTGCGGCAGCTCGGGGCGAACGTGCAGGATGTGGGTCTGCGTGGTACGGAATATCGACACGGGGCGATACCGTTCCTTGGGGTTGCTGTGGAGGTATGGGTCATGCTCGGTGCCATTGTAGTGGAAGCGGAACGCACGGCGCACATCGGCCAGCCCCATCGGCTTGCTCGCCTTGGCGAATACCGGGAATGTGTTCTTGGTGACATCATTCTTGAGAGCCGGGCTGAACATCGCCTGCAAGCCCCACACGCGGGGGTAGTTGTAGGTGGTGTCGAGCTCTACATCGCGGGCGTAGGCCTCGTGGAAGTCGAATGCACCCTTGGCCGGATCGTAGAGCCCATGCTGCCGGGCGAATTCTATGAGGTCGGCACTCGCCATGTAGTTCTCGGAGTCCTTGGGGTCATACTGGCGGAAACGGCTCTGATTCCCCGTTACGAAGTACTGATCCTCAGGCATACGGCAGGCCAACCAGCGGTGTCCGCACGCTGTCTCGAGGTACCAGATCTCTTGGCTATCCACAAAGCCTATGCCAAAGCCCTCGGCTATACCGTGCTTCTCTATCAGCTCGCCCAGCCGCTTAACCCCCTCGCGGGCCGTATGGATGTAGGGGAGTACAATGTTGAAAACGCTGTTCTCTGCCACGCCATTCTCCACCAGCGGATCGGCCTGCAGCGCCTTCTCATTGCTGAATATGCTCTCGGTGGCGCTCATACCCACCCCTGCACTATTGTAACCTGCGCTGCCCCAATGCCCTTGCAGGTCGAAGGGCGAGAGTGCCGAGTAGCCGAGCCGCTCTTTGGGTAGCTCGCAACGAAAGGGACTGTCGAGGGCTACGAACTGCTCTGGCCCCTCTGTGGTATCCTCAAAGATCTCGAGGTTCTTGGCCTGCAGGCAGTTCCAGTCCTCGCTGCGGGCTACTATCATAGAGCCGTCGTCGGTCATGCGCCGCCCTACGATCACCGTGGTGCACTCGCTTGGGTAGCCTTTCTTAGGATGAAGCATAGCGGTAAAGTATTAGGAATAACACGTAGTTTAGAACTAGGCAAAGGTAGTGAAAAAAGGGGAAAGGGAAGAATATCGCGGGAAAAAATCTCGTCAAGCACTACGAGTAGAGAATGTTCAGCGTCCTCAAAAATGTGCAGAAATGAAAAAGGGGACGCCATAGGCACCCCCTTGCAACTAGTAACTGATAAGCAGTGTATTGCGGCCTGTTATATTTTCCTAAGCTGCGCGTATCTTAGCACCAACGTCCGTGGTTTGGGCTCGTTGATGAACTGGACGATGGCTCGAGGATCGCCTCCCTGTTGCTGGAGTTCCAGAATCTCCCCTCGCCCAAAGCGTGGGTGCAGCACGCTATCGCCCGCCGAGAGTTGCTCTGGTGGTGTGGCAGGTTCACGAAGTGCCGACGGGTTAATGGCAGCTGGAGCAGTAGCACCGCGCGGCTTGGCCACCGAGGGGTTCAATCGTTGGTTCTGCGCCGTTCTCCCTGTCCCTCCTCTCCAGGCTGAACTCCCCGTACTGGAGTTGGCCGGCAGGTACTCTACCCCCTGGGCATGGTAGCCGGGCACAATCTCGCCCAAGAAACGGCTCTGCGGGTTACGCTGGCTTTGCCCGTAGGTGCTGCGCGATAGGGCGTGGGTTAGGGTGAGGTGCTTGGCTGCGCGGGTTACCGCTACGTAGCAGAGGCGGCGCTCCTCCTCTAATCCTCCGGGCTCTTCGCTGGCGCGGCGTGAGGGGAATATGTTCTCCTCTAGGCCTACCACGTACACGTAGTCATACTCCAACCCTTTGGCAGAGTGGATGGTAGATAGTGTAACCCGTTCATTCTCGCCCTCCTCTTCCTTGTCGGTATCGGTAAGCAGCGAAACCTCGTCGAGGTACATGGGCAGCGTCACCAGGTCAGCTTCTCCGCTCTCCACCTTTGCCTCGCTGAACTCCTTGATACTGTTGAATACTTCGCCGACATTGCCCACTCTGCTTTCGCCCTCGGGTGTCGTATCTAGCTCTAGAGCTTCTCTCAGCCCAGATTTACGGTAGATCTCTTCGGCCAACCCGTAGGCTTCTGCCGTGTGCACCCGCCCGAGAAAACCCTTGATAAGCTCGCGGAACTGGACAATGGCTCCTAGGGTTGCTGCCCGTAGAGAGATTGCGGTACGCTCTATGTCTTGCAGGTAATCCCATAGGCTTACCTCCCGAGCATTGGCACCTGCTGCAAGTGCTGCCAGGGTGGTAGCCCCTATTCCGCGCGCTGGGAGGTTGATAACCCGAAGCAGGGCCTGCTCGTCTGCAGGGTTCACCACAAGGCGAAAGTAGGCTAGGAGATCCTGCACCTCCTTTCGCTGGTAGAACGACGTTCCACCGTACACCCGGTAGGGGATGTTAAGCGCGCGGAGCCCTGTTTCTAGGAGGCGAGATTGGGCGTTGGTTCGGTAGAGTATGGCGAATTGGCCGTGCTGGGCCTTTTCTCGCAGGGCGGTGGTCTGGATGTGCTGCGCCACAAAGTTGGCCTCTTCCATATCGGTGAAAGCGGTGGAGATCTCTATATCATCACCCCCATCGGTACTGGCACGGCAGACCTTCCTGATCTGGTTGGGATTGTGCGCTATCAGCCGGTTGGCGGCCTCTACAATGGCACCCGTGGAACGGTAATTGGTCTCCAGTTTCACCATTTTGAGCTCTGGGTAGGTAGAGGGGAATTTGATGATATTCTGAATCTTAGCCCCCCGAAAGGCATAAATGCTCTGGGCATCGTCACCCACTACGCAGAGGTTGTGGTGCTGCTCGGCAAGCTGGTTGAGTATCCTATTTTGCACCACGTTGGTGTCTTGGTACTCATCCACTAGGATGTAGGCGAACTTTTCCTGGTAACGCTGGCGAATTTCAGGGTAGTGCCCCAAAAGGAGGGTCATCTGGAGTAGCAGGTCGTCAAAGTCCATGGCGCTTGCCCGGCGGAGTGCCTGCTGGTAGGCCTCATAGATCTCGCCCGTTCTAGGAATTTTCGATCTGCTATCCTGTTCTGCGATAAGCGGTTCGTTGAGGTATTGGGCGGGTAGCACCAGGTTATTCTTTGCCATGGAGATGCGGGCGGCGATTCTACGGGGTGCGTAGTCGTCGGTACTCAAATTCATCTCCTTGATAATGCGGGCAATGGCTCCTTGGCTGGCACTGGTATCGTACACGGAAAAAGTTGGGCTGTAGCCTAGGGTTTCCGCCTCTATACGGAGTATGCGAAGGAAGATGGAGTGGAACGTCCCCATCCAGAGCTGCCCAGCCACTTTCTCGCCTACCACGTTGGCTATACGCTCCTTCATCTCGCGAGCCGCCTTATTGGTGAAAGTGAGCGCAAGGATATTCCAGGGCGCAATGCCATTCTCGAGCAAGTGGGCGATTCGATAGGTTAGAACGCGCGTCTTGCCCGAGCCTGCACCAGCCACTATGAGCAGAGGCCCGCGAAGCGTGGTAACAGCTTCCCGCTGGGCTGGATTAAGCGTTTCAAGATACTGCGACATGATGTTTTGGCTCGATAGTGTGTACAGAAAAGGGAGGTGCTTGCCTTGCTGGCGATACCCCTCCCCTCAAGATCAGTGTAATCAAGATACCCGAACTACAGAGTTCTACTCCCAGGCAATCTTCAGCGTTTTCCCGTCCACTCCTATTCCCTCGCTCAGCGTTATGCGTAGTTTTTGCTCTTCGGTATACCCTAGGGTCTCGCCATCGTGCAGCTCCACATGCCCGCGGATTACGTAGTCGGCCACATTGCACAGCAGCATCCGTACCTCATTGAGATCCACATCTTTTCCTGCCAGCACCTCCATTTCTTCCAGGCCGAAAGCACGGAGTCCGTAGGTGTAAATGACGTTGTCATTCTCCCGTTTCAGGATGCCGAACCAGAGGAGGTCCATCACCGGGAGTGCCTCTGGTTCATCGTGCATCATGCTGGCAAAGTCCCTGTAGAATTCGGGTTCGTAGACCGTGCCGTTAGCGTAAAGCCCTAGGGAGGTAGGCTGCCCCAGCAGGGTAGATGCAGCCTTCACAAAGAGCTGAGCCACTGCCACATCCTGCCGTTCGCCCCATGATTTCACCGTCACAAGGATGTGGGCCCTATGGCGCTTGGTTACCTCTACGGCCTCTTCCCACAAGTAGTTAGCTTGGGCGTAGAATTCGGCCTCTCCCACGGGGATAGGGGCCTCCATAAGGGAGACCGCAAGCATAAGCCCGCCTACCGTGGCCACTAGGGTTGTCCCTTTTGCCTCTGAGTCGTCTAGGGCTATGCCCCACTCCTCCCTAAAGGCCGTCGTGAATTGCTGTAGATCCCATTCGGCATTCTCCCGAAGTACAAAGCCCAGTAACATCGTACGGGACTCTTGGGCATCAGCCTTCTTTTTGCCCTTTAGCCTGCTTATCAATCCCATATGCTAGTAGTGCATTGCTACTTGGCCACACCAATTGCCCGGGTTTCACGTATTACGGTTACTTTCACCTGCCCGGGATAGGTCATTTCATCTTGTATTTTCTTGGCTATTTCCACCGCTAGACGTTGGGCGGCCTGATCATCCACCTTCTCGCTGCCCACTATCACGCGGAGCTCGCGGCCGGCCTGAATGGCGTAGGTTTTCTCCACGCCGGGGTAGGCGAGCGCTAGGGTCTCCATGTCCTTAAGTCGCTTGATGTAGGATTCTACCACCTCGCGCCTTGCCCCGGGGCGTGCGCCCGATATGGAGTCGCACACCTGTACGATGGGAGCGATAAGCGAGGTCATCTCCACCTCGTCGTGGTGGGCACCTATGGCGTTGCATACCTCGGGCTTCTCCTTGTATTTCTCGGCAAGGCGCATGCCCAGGATAGCGTGGGGGAGTTCTGGTTCGTCATCGGGCACTTTGCCGATGTCGTGGAGTAGGCCAGCACGTTTGGCGAGCTTCACATTGAGCCCAAGCTCGCTGGCCATGATTGCGCAGAGATTCGCCACTTCGCGTGAGTGCTGCAGGAGGTTTTGCCCGTAGGAGGAACGGTATTTCATACGCCCCACCATACGTATAAGCTCTGGGTGCATGGGCTGAACCCCGAGGTCGATAGTGGTGCGTTTGCCGATGTCCATTATCTCATCCTCAAGCTGCTTATGCACCTTGGCCACCACCTCTTCTATACGGGCAGGGTGTATGCGGCCATCTTGTACCAGCTGGTGCAGTGCCAGGCGGGCCACCTCCCTACGGACAGGGTCGAAGGCCGAAAGCACTATGGCGTCGGGGGTGTCGTCTACTATGATCTCCACCCCCGTTACAGCCTCCAGCGTGCGGATATTACGCCCCTCGCGCCCGATGATCTTCCCCTTTACCTCATCGGAGTCTATGTGGAATACCGTTACCGAATTCTCTATGGCGGCCTCGGTGGCTAGGCGTTGGATCGACTGGATTACGATCCGTTTCGCCTCTTTATTGGCATTCAGCTTGGCCTCGTCTATTATTTCGGCGGCATAGCTTACAGCCTCGCTTTTAGCTTCATCCACCAGCGACTGTATCAGCTGCTCCTTGGCGGCGTTGGCCGAAAGCCCCGCTATCGTCTCGAGCTTGGCCACCTGCTCGCGGTGGTTTTGCGCCGCCTCCTCGCACATGGCATCATACTTGGCCATTTTGGCATCCAGCTGCTGGCGAATCTGGTCTAGCTCGCCCTTCCGCTTCTGGTTTTGCTGCTGCTGGTTCTTGAGGTTGGCCTCCTTTATGTGGAGTTCCTTCTCCAGCCCAGTCAGTTCCTCCTTGCGGGCCGCATGGTGCTGGTCGTAATTCCGCTTCAGCTCCAGAAAGTGCTCCTCGGCCTCCAGCAGTTTGCCCTTCTTAAGTAGCTCAGCTTCAGACTGGGCCTCCTTCAGGATTCTCCCCCGCTGCCTGCGTAGCGCGAGGAACCATATCATGTACCCGGCCCCTACTGCTGCCAGAAAGGCCAGGCTCCAAAGTACTATTCGTAACATTGCAACACAACAATTAATCTATCAATCAACCCAATACGGGAGGCTACCTGGTGGGAGGTCTCCATACTACAAAAAAATGCCCGCCGCTGTCCAAGAAATTTTAGGAAACCCCAATATGACACGATTGGGATGGCTGCCAACCTCAGACTTCCAACGTCCCGCGCAAGCAGAATCCCGGTCGAACCGGTCACCTAGGCCTGTCTTCAGAGAGCTGAGTCCTACCCCAATACAAATTATGCTGAGTTCCGCAATTACCCTGGATCAGTGAACGGGCAAAGATCGCTATTGCTTTGAAAGAACGCTCGTCTAGCCTACTTAAGTAGGACGTTGACCTTACCGACAATCTGGTGGATTCGCCCCTCAACTTCCTCCAGCTCCTCGGCCATTCCACCGTTCACAATCTGGAGGATTGCGCCCTCTAGAGCCACCATGGCCAGCACCTTCTCGGTGGTGTTGAGCTCTAGGTTTTCACGCTTAGCCGCCACCGAGGCCGCCACCCTACGCTCTGCCTCGCGGAATATCTCTATCCTATCTGGTGGTACAGACAGCACGTAGAGCCTGCCAGCCACCTTGAGCTCTATGGGCACCAGCTCCTCGTCGTTCACCATGCCAAAATGCCCCCCCTTTTCACTATGCTACCCTCGGAGTAGCGCGATGCAGTTCTCTATCTCCTTCAGCAGTTGGTCTATCAGCTTCCGAGCCGTGCGAGCGTCCTCAGAGTCTGGCCCGAAGGCCAAGGCTGCCTGTCGTACTGCTCCCAGCGTCCTATCGCGCTCGGCCGCCTCCTGTGCGGTAGTTAGCGCCTCCTCCAGCTCTGCCACCCTCTGTACAAGGACTGTGGCCTGCCTCTCACGCTCTGCTATCCGCCCGGCAAGCTGCCCTACCGCCTCCTCCAACGCATCCAATTCATCCTGCAATCCCTGCTCCATGACCTATGCACCCGCCTGATCTTGCCTACAAAGTTAGTTATTTTCCTTTTGCCCGGCAAATTTTCTTCGTGCCCTGACGAGCTGATTTGAGGGTAGTATATTGTGAATCAAATAGTAATATTCTTTATATTCCTATAATTCCTCCTCTTCCCCGTCGTCGGCTTCCCACCCGTCATCGGGGTAGCCCTCGGCGTAGAGTTCATCGATAGCCCTGCGCTCCTTCTTCGTGGGGCGTCCAGTTCCTCTATCCCGTTGCAGGCTCAGTATCAGGTTGTGTTCCTGTAGCTTTTCCTTTTCGGAAGCAGGGGTGATGTCTAGAAGGTAGTCTGACACCAGCGGAGCACCTACCCTCCCCTTTGGGAAGCCTTTCACCCTGTACTGCAGCATGGCGGGGCCGCGCCGTATGGTAAGCACTTCGCCCTCTTTAAGCTCTCGGGCAGGCTTCACCTGCGATTCGCCTACACGTACACGCCCGCTTTTTAGCGCGTCTATTGCCGCTTCGCGCGTCTTGAAGAGGCGTACGCACCATAGGTATTTATCGATCCTCATTGCCTTGCTGAGTCTCCTGGGTGGGCGGGGTATTCACCAGATTCATCACCCGGGCAATATCCTGGGTGCAAAAGAGCTGTATGGTCTGCACGGCTAGGGCTAGGGCGGGTTCTAGACGCTCGAATTCCTCTGGGCTAAAGGGGTGTAGCACGAAATCGATCTGCCGCCCTCGGGTAAACTCATGCCCAATCCCGATTCTGAGCCTCGGGTAGGCTGCCGTCTGCAATTGCGCTTCTATGTCCTTAAGGCCATTATGCCCACCTGCGCTGCCCTTGGCCCGTAGCCGTACAGTGCCGAGCGGGAGGGCTAGGTCATCCACCAGCACCAGCGTGCGCTCGGGCGGCACGTTCTCCTGCTGCATCCAGTAGCGGACGGCCTTTCCGCTCAAGTTCATGAATGTGGAGGGCTTAAGCAGGAGGAGCTGCCGTCCGCGGTAGCTAGCCATAGCCACCTCGCCCAGCCTTGCGGGGGCAAAGGCCACCCCGGCCGTGCGCGCATAGGCATCTAGCGCCATGAATCCCACATTGTGCCGAGTCCTATCGTACTCTGCACCGGGGTTGCCAAGACCTACTATGAGATATTTCACCGATTCTAGCTTCTATCGCCTGCGCGCTGCTAGGGAGTACGCAGGGTTCATCTATGGGGATTGCCGCAGAATAGAGCCAGCTAGGGGAAGGAAGGGCAATGGAGGCTGGAGGTGTACTCGCATTGCTCTGTACCTATCCTACACACTTTCACTACACGCCTTCCCACGGCCCTGCCCCTATGCGCTTCGCCAACTAAGATCGTGATGGTTAAGCTCTTCGAACGGTGAAAGCGCTGCCCGTTCGGAGTTTTGAATCCCAATCACGGGAGTCAGGCAATCATTCGGCAACCCGATAATTATCAGATTAAAAATCTACCGTGCCGACAGGAAGGGGGCTGTAGCAGAAGGAGGAATGCAGGTGGGGAATTTTCTCATTGTGCTGTATTCCTGCCTCTGGTTAGCCCGCAGCGTATACAAGTAGAGACGGCTCTTCACCGTCTCTACCATGCTATGTAGCATGCAGTCAGGTTACTCAGCCTTCTTCTCTTCCTTGGGTTCAGCCTCCTCTTCCTGGGCGGCGGCACCACGCTGAGATTTTATGGTAGCCACCACTAGGGTCTTGGTATCCACCACCTCTAGGTTATCGAACTTCACATCGCTCACCATGAGGGTTTCACCCACATTGAGCTCGGTGATGTCCACAGGCAGCACATCGGGCAGGTCGCTTACTAGCCCTTGCACCCTGAGCTTGCGTACTCCGCCCACGAGTTTGCCCCCAGCCCTAACGCCCTTTGCGTACCCCTCCAGAGCCACGGGGATGGCCATCACTATGGGGTCTGCCGCATCGTAGCGGTAGAAATCTATGTGTATTGGCCTGTCGCTCACAGGGTGGTATTGCACCTCCTTCAGCACCACGTGTTCCACCTTACCACCGAGCATCAGATCTACCAGGTAGACCTTCGGGGTTATGAGTAGCGGCTTGAGGTCCTTCTCGTTAAGGGTGCACATCACATTGTCGCCATGCCCGTAGATAACGGCAGGAACGAGCCCCTCCTTGCGCATCCGTTTCGCCAGCACTTTACCGGTCGTTGTCCTTGGCTGCGCATCCAGTTTGAATACTTCCATCACTCACCTATTGCGGTGCTACTCAAGGGCTCCCCAAACTCTACGCTTGCCCTCCCATCGCACCATGTATTACGGGGATTCGGGCGCAAAGGTAGTTTCTTTTCATGAGAAACCCAAAAGGGAATCCGTTCGCAAGCTGGCCACCGTGCGAATCTACTTGTTGCGGGGTGAGGTACCCTCCCGTTGCAAGAGCCAGAGCATCAAAGAGTATCGGCTAGGCGGGGAGCGCAATTAAAATCGCATCTGCCAGCCTCCCACGATCTTAGCGATTCTCTGTCAATCCTAGGTGCGTTGGATCTCCTCTACCGAGGTCTCGGTGGCGAATAGGTGCGCGTACTCCTGGTAGTGCTGCCCGTTAGACTGCGCCATCTCTACGCTCTGCTCTTGAGTTAATGCGCGCATCTGCTTAGCGGGTATACCGGCCCAGAGCGTCATGGGGGGAATCTGCGTGTTGCCGAGCACCAGGGCGTTTGCGGCGACCAGCGCGCCAGCCCCCACCTTGGCGTTATCGAGTACGGAGGCCCCCATGCCCACCAGCGCGCCTTGCCCTACATGCGCCCCGTGGACTATGGCATTGTGCCCCACCGAAACCCCATCGCCTATCTCCACCACCGAGACTCCCGCCGTGCTGTGCACCACCGCGCCGTCCTGGATGTTCACCCCGTTCCCCACAGTTATCCGCCCCACATCGCCGCGCAGCACCGCGCCATACCAGATACTACAGTTGTCGCCGATCTCTACATCGCCAATAATCACCGCCGTCTCGGCCAGGAAGCAGTGCTTGCCAATCCGGGGGCGCACCCCGCGGAGCGTTACTATGTATGCCATACGTGAGCTTGAGTTTTATGATTGCCAGTTAAAGGGATTGCTGCAAAAATTCATTTGAATGACGCGGCGCGCTGAATGGCCACGGTCTTGGGTAGCAGCCATTCCCCTCTATTCCTCTTTTTACATCAAGTTCGGCTACCGAAATCATCTGATATTCAATATGATAGCGACACTCAGCGAAGTGTTGAGATTCCCCTCCCCCTCAAATCCCCTTCCCGTGCCCCAGTCGTAGGCTATTGAGCACCACAGTTACGGAGCTGAAGGCCATCGCGAGGGCTGCGTACATCGGGTCGAACTGAATACCCCAGAGGGGGTAGAGTGCCCCGGCGGCAACTGGGATGGTGAGTAGATTGTAGAAGAAGGCCCAGAATAGATTTTCGCGCACTATGCGCATGGTAGAACGGCTGAGGCTGAGAATCCAGGGTATCGCGGCGAGATTATCTGTAGCCAGCGTGATGGTCGCTACGCTCATGGCCACGTCTGCGCCCTTTCCCATTGCTATACCCACGTCGGCACGGGCTAGGGCCTGGCTATCGTTTACCCCATCGCCCACCATGCACACCCTTACGCCTCCACGCCGTTCCTGGGCCAGCCAATCCTCCTTCTGCTGGGGGAGTAGCTCACCATGCCCCTCATCTAGCCCTACCTCCTGCACCACACGGTCCACGCTGCGCTGCCGGTCGCCAGAGAGCATCACCGTGTGGATTCCCATGCCCCTGAGCCGTGCCATCGCCTCCTTTGCCGAGGTTTTTACCCTATCAGACAGCCCGAGTAGTAGGCGGGGCTCCATTCTGCCGCCACTGCCAGACTCCAAGTACAGGACAACCGTTCGCCCGCGCTCCTCAAAGTCGTCCAATTCTTTTGAGATAGCCTCTAGCCCAACCCCCTTCTCCTTGGCTGCCCGTGGGCTGCAAATCCACACACTTGTCTCAGCCGAGCGGGCAAATATCCCGTACCCCGGGATGCTCTCCACATCCTGAACCGCAGCCCTGCTGTCGGTAGCCGCCCAGGTAATGATAGGCTCAGAGAGCGGATGGTTTGCCAGCCCCTCGAGCGTAGCCGCTAGCGTGCGAATGCGGCCCTGCTCTGCCTCTGGCGCATGCCATGCCACCTCTGCCACCATGGGGTGCCCCTCGGTGAGAGTCCCGGTTTTATCGAGAAGCACGGTGCGAACCTCCCCGGCCAGTTGCAATCCCTGCGCATCCTTCACCAGCACGTTCGATTTGGCCGCGCGGCCTATGGCCACCATCATCGCGGTGGGCGTGGCCAACCCCAGCGCGCAGGGGCAGGCCACCGCCAGCACGGTTACAGCCGCCAGGAGGGCCTGATTCCACATCCCAACCCCTCCGGCTAGCAGCCATGCCGCCAGCGTGATAATCGCAATCCCAAGGACCACAGGCACAAACACCGCGGCTACCCTATCGGCCAAGGCCTGCACGGGGGCTTTGCTGCCCTGCGCCTCTTCCACCTGCCGCACTATACGCCCAAGCACCGACTCGGCCCCTATCCCGCAGGCCGTGATGTAGATTGCCCCCTGCTGGTTCATCGTCCCGGCGTAGACGTGTTCACCGTGCACCTTAAGCACAGGTTCCGGCTCACCCGTGATGGTGCTCTCATCCACAGTCGATTGCCCCTCGTACACCTCGCCGTCTACTGGCAGTCGTTCGCCGGGCCGTACCAGCAGACGATCGCCCACCTGCACCTGCTCCAGCGCCACCTCCTCTACGCCCGCATCCTCTACCCGGTGCGCGGTATTCGGCTGGTAGCCCATCAGCTGCTCTATAGCCCCAGAGGTCTTAGCTTTCGCCAGGCTCTCAAGCCACTTCCCCAGCAGGATGAAGGCCACGATCATAGCGGCAGAATCGAAGTAGAGGGAGTGGGGGGAGGCCAACGTAGAGCCGTATCGTATCAGCATGCAGAGGCTGTACACAAAGGAGATGGTGGCGCTTAGCGAAACAAGGGTGTCCATATTCGCCCCGCCGTGCCGCAACAACGCGAACGCCTTTCGGTGGAATAGCCACCCGGGGCCAAATACCACCAGCCCCGCGATTACAGCCACGGCAATGCGTCCGCCGAGGCTATGCCCCATCTGCATCTGAAGCCACATAGCCAGCGCTGCGCCTATGGCAGCCGCTATGAAGCGACGTAGCATCTGCCGAGCCTCCTGGCTGCGCCTCCTCTGCATGGCCAGTGGGGAGTACTCCTGATCTGTCCGGAGATCGAAGCCAACAGCGCGCACCCGCTGCCGCAGCGTATCGGGATCTACGGCGCTGGGGTCAAAGACCACCCACGCGGTGGCGTTGGCCAGATTGACCCCGGCCTGCTCCACGCCGGGCGTATGCAGCAATACCGACTCTACGCTCGCCGAACATGCCGCGCAGCTCATGCCCTCTACCGGGTAAATATGCCGTTCTGTGGCCATGAGAATGTGACTTTAGTATAACCTTTAACGATTCTTGGTGCAAAGATGTTTTGCGCAGTGTGCTCGCCCAAAGCGGGGGTATGGGGCGGGAGAATGCCCATACGCTACGCAGCAGGCAAGGTTTGCAATGCGGTGCACCACCGCCCCATTTCTCGTCTATTCATCCTGTTTTCGCAGTACCATCGCCGTACCTGCGTCGTACCAACCTAACACCTGCGTCGCTTCATCCTCGGATTTCATAGCGAAATCCGAGGATGAAGCGACGCAGGTACGGCGCAGGTACGACGCAGGTACGGCGGAGAGCCTGCGAATTGGCGTGCGTAGGGTTGATCTGATTTGATGCAGAAATCCATTCGACCAAACGGCGCAACCTACCGAAGACCGTAGCGATGCGGTGTGCAGCATCGTCTTCACGAATTCTACAGAGGTCTGATAACGCTCCTTGTTGCAGAGTTCTCGCGATGGTGTGAAATTCTGCGAATAGCTGGCGAGGGGAGAAAACGCAGATTCTAGGATGCACTCTGCGGCGCAAAAAACGCCCGCCTGTCCCCATTGCGGGTCAGGCGGGCGTTCCAAGGGGCTATCCCGTGCTAGCTGCGCTGTAAAATCGGTAACAAGCTATCCCTTTGTCCAGCGCCAGATATCTTTCCAGCCGAAGTTTTTGCCATACATCAGCACTCCTCGGCGATATACCCGAGCCGAGAGCCAAGTCATCCCAATAAAGCTGCCCACTAGGATAATCCCAGATACAATGAGCTGCCATGCAGGAACGCCATAGGTCATACGCACAGGCATCACCACTGGCGACGTAAACGGTATTAGGCTGAACCAGAAGGCTACTGGGCCATCTGGGGTCTTCATCGCCATTAGCATGCAGAGCATTGCCAGCAGCAGCGGCGCGGTGATGGGGAGCATGAGCTGCCCGGTATCTGAGGGATCCTCCACGGCAGAACCCACGGCGGCGAAAATAGAGGCGTAAAGCAAATAGCCGAAAAGGAAGAAGAAAATGAAGGTGCCTATGATACCTGCAAAATTAACATTGGCGAGCGGGGCAAGCACCTGTCCTCCGACCTCGCCGAACATGCCTGTAATCCCTGCATCGCCCCCAAGGGAACTAGCAGCAGTAGAGGCCTCCTTCACCACCGTAACCCCGATGATGGGGATAGCTATGCCGATAATGATAAATGTGAGAACCACCCACAGCAGTGCCTGCAAAAGGAATACGGAGACGATGCCTAGGATTTTGCCCATCATCAGATCGAAAGAGCGAACGGATGATGCTAGCACCTCCACTATCCGGCTGCTCTTCTCCTCCACCACCCCATTCATCACCATTTGCGCCGATACCATGATGAGGAAATAGGCCAAGAATCCTAGGATATAGGCTATCACCGTGGTTACTGTTGCGCTGGATTCCTCCTCTGAGCCATCATCCTTGAGGGTGATCGACTTCATCTGCACCGAGACCCTTAGGCGGTTCATTACCTCTTTGAGATCTGGAATATCATACTGCAGCAGTCGTTGCTCTGATATAGACTCCGCCAAACGCCCCTCGATCTTTGCGGTGAGCTCTAGGGGTGGCGACTTGCGCACGTAGAGCGTGATGTCCTTGGCGGTCTCCACAGCACCGCTATCTATGGTAAGCACGCCCGTATAGGCAGGATCTGCCATTACCGCCTGCACATCAGAGGGTTTCATCCCTTTTAGCACGGTGAACTTCACGTTCTGGCTGTCAGAGAGTCCCTCGGCCACTCGCCCCGTGGCATCTATTACTCCGATGCGCGATTCTATACCAGAGTCCATTTTCATCAGAACCACTGGCACAATTCCCATTCCCGCGAAGAACAGCGGTACGAGGAACGTGGAAACGATGAATGATTTCCTGCGCACACGCACCATTAGCTCGCGTTTCGCTATCAGCAGCATCTGCCTCATGACCTTACCCCCTCTACTTCAGGTTCTCCGCTTTGATTTAGCTGCCCTTCAGCCCCTGGAGCTGACTCCCGTACTACGCGGATGAAAATCGCATTCATGCTAGCCTTCTCCTGCGCGAAGTGGCGGATATCGAGATCTGTGGCTAGCAACTGGAGCAATGCCCGGCTCTCCAGGCGCCTATCGTTGGCCGTTAGGGCTACCCAGTGCAGCCCCTCGGCATCATCTCGTACCTCGGACTCCCAGCCTGGGGGGAGTAACCCCGAGACCTCGCTTGGCGTGCCAGCGTACCCCAGCAGGTAGCTCAGCCCGCTGTACTTAGCCCGCACCTCGTTGATCTCGCCCGTGAGAACGTTGCGCGCCTTGTTGATCAGGGTTATATGATCGCAGAGTTCTTCCACAGACTCCATATTGTGCGTAGAGAAGAGCACGGTGGCCCCTTGCTTGGCAAGCCCTAGGATTTCGTCTTTCAGGAGCTGGGCATTAATGGGGTCAAAACCGCTGAAGGGTTCATCGAATATCAGCAAATCTGGCCGATGCAGAACGGTAACGATGAACTGCACCTTCTGCGCCATGCCCTTGGAGAGTTCTTCGACCTTCTTATTCCACCAGGGGGCGATGTCAAACTTCTCAAACCACTCCCGCAGAGCCCGGGTGGCCTCACGCCTACTCAGCCCTTTGAGCTGGGCGAGGAATAGGGCCTGTTCGCCGACTTTCATCTTTCTGTAAAGGCCACGCTCCTCGGGTAGGTAGCCTATCCGGCGCACGTCGGCACGCACGAGCGGCTTCCCGTTCAGCAGAACCCGTCCCTCATCGGGCTGGAGAATCTGGTTGATAATACGGATCAGCGTGGTTTTCCCAGCGCCATTAGGCCCAAGTAGCCCGTATATGCTCCCCTGGGGTACCTCGAATGAGACATCGCTCAGCGCGCTGAAATTGCCGTAGCGCTTGCCGAGCCGCTCTATCTGCAAAATTGGCATACCTGCGCGTGCTACTAGGGCTACTTCACCATGGCCTGCAGCTCTAGGAAGAGCATGGTTTGCGCCGGCGCGTTGGTTACCAGCGTAATCCGATTCACGTAATTGCCGTTTAGGCCTGTGGTGTTGAGCTTTACCTTGAGCTGGAGGGTCTTCCCGGGGAGGATGGGATTCTTGGTTTGGGCAGGATCTACCGTGATGGCGCTCGTGGGCACCGCAACCTTCCGGATCACTAGTGGAGACTGCCCGGTGTTCCCTATTTGGAATACGGCCTCTACCACCTTGCCAGCCGCCACCTCGCCGAGCTTGACTACGGTGTGGGGCACGCTGAGCTCGGGCGCCTTATCGCGTTGCTCGTTGGTGAGCCTTGAGAAATCCTCGTCGATCGTGAATCCAAGCGAGAGGCTTCCCCGCACTCCGCCCGCCGAAAATGGTGCCTGCGCTATTATTAGCCCCCAATCGTTCACCTTCTTCCCCACTACCGTCAGGCTGATCATCCCATTCTCCCCTGGGTTCACCAGGATTTTCTGCGGCTTGGCCTGGATGTAAGGTGGCAAATCGATAAAGCTCCATTCCGCGGGCTTCTCGCCGAAATTGTGGAGTTCTACCTCTGCGGTTCCCTCCGTATTGGTGAAAACCTGCCCGATCTGCACGTAGGAGGAGTGCAGCCCGAAATCGCCGTACCGCTGCGGGTAAAGCTCCTCGGAGGTGCGCTCGCGGGGGAGCACATTCCCCTTGATGTAAAGCGTGTAGGTGGCAGGGTCGGCATTCGTGGTCACCGTGAGGAATTTGGTGAACCCATTCGGACGCCCGAAGGGGCTGTACCGCGCCGTTACCGTTCCCTTTTGCCCTGGCAGTACGGGTTCTTTTGTCCACTCGGAAACCGTGCAACCGCAAGAGGTGCTTACGTGCTGCACCACCACAGGGGCATCGCCCTTGTTGGTAAAGGTGAAGGTGTGGGTTACATCCCCCCCCGTCTCCTTGATATTGCCGAAATCGAATTCGGTGTGGTCAAACACTGGCTTTCCCTGCTGGGCAAGCGCAATCAACCCGGGGAGGAGTAGAATCCCCATCAAGAACAGCTTTCTTTTCATCGCTTTATTGTGCCTACCTCTTATTCGGTAGAACGGGACAAAGGTAGAAAAAAACTACGGGAGAATCTACACTGGCCACACAAGAACGGGCTGGATAGGTAGACACCGCCGCACTGCGCAAAGGGCAGACCGAAAGCTCAGAAGCGCAACCTCTCCCTCGCTGCACTGCACTCAGACGCGGAATCCGCTATCTCCGCTGGCCGCTTCAGCGCTCGCATTCCGCCTACAATCACCCCCTAGGAGGCGCGCAAATTCATCGCCGATTCCATAGCCCCATGCTGCGGTAGCACAGGCTGATTACGGGGTAGAACGCGAAGAGATGCGGGTGGCAGGCCGCCCGTTGCGCGGATTTTCGTATCTTTGCCGATGGAAGCTCCGCCTGCGTTGCCAGGGCATCCAGCCCATAGGATAGGGCGTTGCCCCCCTGGAGCACAGAGGGCTTAAAGGGGAAATGTTCATATGGAAACCAATAGCAAAGAGCTTATAGTTCAGGGGTTCACCTTCAATGATTTCATGGAGAACACCTACGTGCTGGGCGAACGTGGCGGCGAGGTGTGCGTGATCGACCCCGGCTGCAATTCAGACGAGGACTGGTCCACGCTATGCCAATTTCTGGCGAAGGAGGCATGCAAGCCAGTGGCGATTCTCCTTACCCATGGGCACCTAGACCATATATTCGGGGTAGAACGCGCTCGAACGGCCTGGGGTGTCCCCGTGGCGATGCACCCGGGCGACCTCCCGCTAGTGGAACGCGCGCAGGCGCAGGCGCAAATGTGGGGGATCGAAATGGGCAATGTACGCCCGCCCGAGCTGGAGCTCTCCGATGGGCAAATGCTTGGGCTGGCTGGCTGTAGCATTCGGGTTATCCATACGCCAGGGCATTCGCCGGGGGGTGTGTGCCTTTACCTCCAGGACCACGGCCTGCTCTTCGCGGGCGACACGCTATTCAATGGGTCGATAGGGCGAACGGACCTGCCCGGGGGCGACTACGCCACGCTTATCGACAGCATACAAACACGCCTTATGCCGCTGCCCGACGACACGCTGGTACTGAGCGGACACGGGCCTCAGACTACCATTGGGCAGGAGCGCGCCCATAATCCGTTCTTAGCCGGTTGATGGGCACTGCGCCAACTGGCGATCATGATTCTAGAAGTTGGGACAAAATCGTAACAAAACGCAATATTCCCCGCAAGGATGGGGTTACTCTCTAGTAGTCTGGTTTTCTAGGCTACAGTGTGGGCGCATGGCTGCAATAGCCCAAGAGGGAATGCTGTGGGTGCGCTCAGGAAGCCCTAGCCGTAAGGTGTATACACCCGGGGATTTGGTTGGAAAAGCGTAATTTTGAGGTAAATATCACGGGGTGAAGCGTGCGCTTTTCATAGTAGTACCGGTTTTAGTGCTGCTGCTGGCCATAATGCTGGTGGCGAAGCGCCTCAACAGCCGAGCAGGCGGCAGTCTTGAGGGCCTTGCCCATATACCCACCGATGCGATGCTGGTGGTACGAGCCAACGAGTGGCGGAGCCTGGCGGTAGCTGCCAAGCGTGATCGGCCTATTTGGGAGGCCCTCACCAACCTTCACGTGCTGGGGGAAGCTGTGGCCGCGCTCTCGGTGCTCGACTCCATGGTTGCCCTAGGCACAGAATACGATGTAGCACTGCGCAGAGGCGAGTGCTACATATCGCTCCACCCCGAGGGTAATGGCGCGGCGGCCACGCTCATGGTGCTGCGATTTGAGGGGCTTAAGCCCGACCTCAACCAGCTGGCAGAGCTGCTACTACCACGGCACGCCTCCCTATCCTACGAACGAGCCTATAACCATGCAACCCTGTGGGGCTTTGTGGTGCACGGAAATGGAAGTAAACCAGATATCTACCTTTCCACCAAGGGGGGAGTCGCCCTGCTGGCTACTACCCCCCTGCTCTTGGAGAAGGCCCTGCGGATGGATGAGGCGCACGGCGGGCTACGGGAAGACCCCGTATTCGCCGATCTCTACGAGCAGTCTGCCCGTCGGGAGGCCGCTAACGTCTACCTACATCCCCCGCGGCTTATGCCCTACATATCGCGCTACTTGGCCACCGACCTAGCCCTGGCCGTCAAAAGCCTAGAGGGGTGGTGTGGCTGGATTGCTACCGATGCTAAATGCGCACATAGCGATTTGGTGCTCAATGGGGTATCAAGACTTTCTGATAGCATAAAGCAAACGAGCTCTACCCTCAAAGGCCATAGGACTTCTCCACTAAAAGCCCCCCGTGTGCTGCCAGCCAACACCGCGCTGCTGCTACGCTGGGGAGCTAGGGGATCGGAGAAGCTGGGCGATTGGCTAGAAAAAATCCTGCAACCTGCCCTAGATGCCAACTACACGCAGAAGCACTACCAGGCCGACCTTAAGCTCTTCCGACGCATGATGGTGGAGGAACTCTCGCTAGCCTACGTTCCAAGCACTGTGCAGGGAGAGGCGGGGAATTGGCTGCTTACCCTGGCCACCGAGAGCCCCAGCCAGGCCATCGACGAGCTGGCATTGGCACTAGGACCTGGGCTCAAGGAACGGGCTGCTAGGCTCGATAGAGGCGAGAGCTACACGCTGTACTCGCAGCAGAGGCCAGACCTCTTCCGTCAGCTCTTCGGGCGAATAGTACCCGTTGGGGTCGGGCAGCACTTCACCGCCGTAGACCGCTTTTTGGTATTCTCCACCTCTCCACAGCAGCTGCAGCGCGTAGTGCTAGCCAACACGCGCAAGCAAACGCTACAGGAGGCTGACCATTGGCACGAGATGAGCGATGCGGTGCAAAGCGACTGCAACTTTGCGCTGTACCTCTCCCCCGCCTCGCTTGCCCAGAGTAGCGAGCTGCTATCCAAGCTGGGGAATGCGCAGGTAAACGCAGATGCACCCGCGCTGGGCAACCTTTCCGGGGCTGCGCTACAGCTCAGCGCCACGGGCGACATCGTGTTCTACAATTGCGTGGTGCACCAAGGGCAGGTAATGGGGCGAGAGGCCCGCACTATCTGGCAGACGAGGTTGGATGCTCCCCTCGTAGGACGTCCCTGGCTCATGAATAGCCACGTGGCCAAAGGGAAAGAGGTGATGGCGCAGGATGCCCGAGGGATGCTCTACCTCATATCTGGACAAGGGCGGGTGCTGTGGCGAAAACCCTTAGACATGCCCATTCTCGGCGAACCGCAGCAGGTGGATGTCTATAGGAACGGCAAGCTCCAGTACGCCTTCGTAACGCCACACGCCCTCTGGGTAGTGGATAGGAATGGCAATGATGTGGCCGGATTCCCCGTGAAGCTGGTGTCCGAAGCCGTAGCTCCGCTTGCGGTTTTCGACTACGAGAATAGGCGAGACTACCGCTTGATGGTGGCGCTAGCCAACAGAACCGTAGGCGTTTGGGATGCCAATGGGAGGCGGGTGGTAGGGTTCAACGCACGAACGGAAACCGCGCTTGTGGCAGAACCCGCGCTCTACCAGCACGGGGGGAAAGATTTCATCGTGCTCTGCGATAGCAATCGTCTCTACCTGCTGAACCGTAGGGGGGAAGAACGGCTACGGCTCAAGCTACCCATCCGCCGGGCTGCCAACTCAACACTCGGATTCTCTAGCCGCACCCCAACCCTCTACGTGGTAGGGGAGAACGGCTCGCTCTACACCGCCTCGCTGGCCGATGGCACCGTGAAATCGGTCTCGTTGGCAAGGTGGAGTGCTGGCGGTGCAAGCCTGCTTCTGGACCTGAATGGCGACGGGGTTCCCGAGGTGGTGGCTGTCCAGGGTGACACTTTCTCCGTGCATGGTGCTGACGGTGCCGCCAAGGTACGCCAACGGCTAGAGGCGGACATGGTGCCGCGTATTCAACCCTTCCATTTTGGCGGTACTGACTGGAGGTTTGGAATTCTCGATGCCAACGCCAAGCGGGTGTGGCTGCTGAACGCCAAGGGAGAACCCTGCACCGGCTTCCCCATTGAGGGGGGGACCCTCTTCTCTATAGGGCATCTACAGGAAGGCGAAGGGCGGTTCAATCTGCTCACGGGGGGGGCGGGCGATCTGCTGCTGAACTACGCAGTGGCTGAGTAGGAAGGTTCATTCTCCCTCTCGGCTCGCCAACCGAAAAATCCCCATATGTAAGCCGTATGTAGCGGCAGCTCCCCTCTTTTCCGATGCAGGAACTCTAGAGCAAAACGTGCATAAACGATGCGGTACGCCACTTCGTTCATGCGCATTTTGCAGAGGTCTTCGTGTAGGAGCGTCGTCAGCGACCTCACCACCCAGCGGTCAGGAGAATAGAAAAAGCGGAAGAGGACAACCGAATGTCCCCTTCCGTTTTTTATTGCCTGCTACCCTTACTAGGCTGTATGATAGGCTCTTTTTCCTATGCGCTTAGCCCTACAGGTCGGTTGTCTGCCGCTTTCCCTACTTGATAATCACCACCAGGTAATGGGAGGCGCGCCAGAATTGCTTCCGGTCGATAATCACCACGCTCTCTATGGCCCCCCGCTCGTTCTTGATGACTTTGTAGCTCGACTCTGGGTGGGTGGTCACCATCTCTATGCCCTTGGTGGTGGCGAATATCGGGATGGTATCGGTGGTGGAAATGTCGATACGGGTGAAGTAGTCGGCATTGAAATCCTTGCGGAGCTCGTTGTTTTTGCCGATGCCGAGGAAACCACCCGTGCGCGAGATGATGCCATTCTCTAGGAGCTCTTTCTGAGAACCGAAAGCGTACCACGCCTCATTCATAGAGGCTCTCTGCTGCTGCACCTGCTCGGAGAGCTGGAGGTTGGCCTGGCTGAGGGTATCCATCACCAGGTTGAGCGAATCCATAGAGAAGTGGAGGGTCTGCAGGTTGAGCTTTAGGAGATTGATGGTGGAATCACGCTGCTCAAGCTGCCGTGTGGCGTTCTGCAAGAGCTTCTCAAACTCGGTGACCTTTAGGTTCGATTGGCGGAGCTTCTTGCCCATGGAGGCTATGGTATTGCGGTTCTGCGCCATAATATCATTGATGGCTATGATATCCTGCGAGATCCGTTCCCGGTCATCAGCCTGCAGCTCTTCCTGCTTGGCATTTTTCACCTCGCTCCCGATTTTCTGCTCCTTCTGGCGAATGAGGGCGAGGTTCTGCTCTATCTGGTTGAGGGACTCGAAGAACTCGTTGATCGTCTGGTCCTTCTCCGCAGACTGCGCATTCAGCGAGTCTACCGTGGCCTGCAGCGTTGCTATCTGCTCCAGCTCCGCACGGTTACACCCCAGCAGGGCAATGCTGACCCCGAGGGTAAGAATCCAAAATAGACGTTTCATGTGACTTAGGTTTTTGTGGTTTCTGTACGTGTGTAAAGCCAGCTATTTACTGGTGTCTCCCTTCTGTATTGGAGGAGCTTAGGGGGTAACCCCGCTCAGCACGTAGTCCTCCATTGCATGGTTGGTTACGCTATCTCTCAGGTATTGCTCTATCATAAGCCCTGCAATTGGGGCTGCCCATCGCCCGCCAAATCCCGCATTCTCTATATACACTGCCAGCGCGATACGCGGGTGGTCTTTCGGCGCAAAGGCGATCACTATGGAGTGGTCTTCACCGTGTGGATTCTGCGCAGTGCCCGTTTTCCCGCAGACGTCTAGCCCATTCACACGCGCCCTCCAAGCCGTAGGGCCAAGCCCAAAGTCCGCATTCACTGCCTGGTACATCCCCTCTACTACCGGGGCAAAAAAGGTTGAATCTATGCTTAGCTTATGCTCTTGGACAGGTGGGCGTATGGTATCCGCACCTACAATGTAACGTACCAAGTGGGGGCGATAGTATTTCCCCCGATTGGCGATCACGCTCGCGAGGTTGGCCATCTGGAGCGGGGTAGTGCCCAATTCACCCTGCCCTATAGAGAGCGAAATCACTGTGAGAGAGCTCCATCCTCCCTTGTGGAAGTAGCGGTTGTAAAAATCTGAAGTCGGTACTATGCCGTCTAGCTCTCCCGGGAGATCTATGCCCAACCGATGCCCGAATCCGAAGTCTCGCACCTCGCCCCCCCAGTGCGTAAGGGCATTCTCTATGCCACCCTGCCGCCGGTTGTCGAGAATATTGCGAAACACGTAGCAGAAGTAGGTATTGCAAGACATCCGAACCGCGGCGGTAATGCTGCCCGGGTAGGGATGTCCGTGGCATCCTACCCCCCTGCCCACGGGGTAGCGCCCGTAGCACTGGTAGCCCGTGCCGGGAAAAACCACACCATCGTTAAGCCCGATGAGCGCGTTCACCACCTTGAAGGTCGACCCCGGGGGGTAGAGCGCCATGGTGCTACGATTGAAGAGCGGTTTGAGTGAATCTTCGCTCAGCGCCTGGAAGTTCGAGGAACGGATACGCCCTACCAGGAGGTTAGGATCGTAAGAAGGGGCCGACACCATGGCGAGTACCTCTCCGTTGGTCGGGTCTAGAGCCACTATCGCGCCGCGCCGTCCCTGCATCAGATGCTCGCCATAGGCCTGAAGGGCCGCATCAAGGCTTAGGTGTAGGTCGCTACCCGCCACGGCCACCGTGTCATACAGCCCATTGGCGTAGCTCCCCTTCACCCTATTGTGCACATCTACCATATAGTTCCGCACGCCCCGCTGGCCCCGTAGCGCTTCCTCGTAGCTAAGCTCCAGCCCGCTTATGCCGATGTAATCCCCGGGCTTGTAGTAGGGCTGCTCGAATACGGTGCGGTTGCTCACCTCGCCCACGTAGCCGAGCAGGTGCGCGGCTATGGGCTGTGGGTAGTGCCGCAGCGTGCGGGGCTGCGCGTAGAACCCCGGGTACTGGTAGAGGTACTCTTGCACTTTGGCGAAATCGGCGGTGGAGAGCTGCTTGAGGAAAAGGGATTCCTTGCGCGAAGAGAATTCCTTAGCCGCCTGCAGCTGCTCGTCGAGGTACTCGCGCGTGATGCCGAATAGCTCTAGGAAGGATGCGGTGTCGAACGGTTTTATCTCGTTGGGCACCACCATTATGTCATAGGCAGCCTCGTTGTACACCAGCAGGCGCTGCTTACGGTCATACACCGTGCCGCGCGCAGGGTACTGGGTTATCCGCCGTAGCACGTTGTTATCGGCCGAGAGCTTGTAGTCTGGATTGAGAATCTGGATGTAGAAAAGCTTCCCGAGAATCACCAGGGCTACCAGCACAAAGATGGCTGCGATAGTTGTCTGCCTGTCAAGCTTGAGTGCCATTTAGTAGCTCCTATTTCGCACCTTGGGTAGCGGGAACAGAAAGAGTTCGGCCACCAGCACAATGGCCGTGGTAAGCAGAGAATTGCCGATAGCCTTAAGCGTAGTGATGAGGAACGACTCGAGGGGGAATCCTCCCAGGTAGTGAAGTACGAAGTGGTGGAGAAGCACAAGCAGGATGGTGTAGCGGAGCGTCCAGCTAAAACCCATGCGTTGGAGCGAGGGGACTAGCCGCTTGTCTCGCACCTGCTGGGTCTGCAGCCTGTCGATAACCCACGGGCGGGCAAACGCCATGGCTGTAGTTGCAGCGGCATGAAGCCCCAGCGTGGATGATTCTACGTCGACCCCAAGCCCAAGGAAGAAGGCGACAGTGAGGACTAGGATGCTGGGAAGCTCAACGGGCAGCAGCAGAATGCCGATCACGTAGGGGAATGGCATGAGAAAGCCCCGGATCTCCACATTGCTAAATATCAACCCTTGGGCCACTAGACAGAGTACCAGCAGGATTGCGAATTGCCAAAATCTACTCTGCATGGACTTGGGTATTAGCCTGTAGAGAATCGAGCTCGTTGCGCTGCCTATTCTCCACCACGGTTACATGTTCTAGCCGCATGAAATCTACCGCAAGCCGTACTTGCGCCACTTTGAAGTCGCCCCCTTCCACCAGCACAGATTCCACGTAGCCGATGGGAGCACCGGGCGGGAATATGCCAGAGTAGCCGCTGGCCACCACGGTATCGCCAGCCCTTACATCCACATGGTTGGGTATCTCACCCAGCAGTGCCGTTCGGTAGCTCACGCCGTCCCAGCCCACAGAGCCGAAGTAGCCAGTTCGCGATAATCGGGCCGATATCCGCAGATCCTTATTGAGCAGCGAGATGGCCTTAGAGTAGTGCGGCGCCACGGCTACCACTATGCCCACCACATTCCCGTAGGCCAGCACCCCCATACCATCATGTATGCCATCGGCCCGGCCACGGTCTATGGTGAAAAGGTTGCGGGGGAGGCTCACGGTATTGTTCACCACGTGGGCGGTGTGGTAGCAGAATTGCCCGCTGGCGCTGCTATCGGTTAGCCTCTGCCTGCTGAGCATGTAGCGAAGCCGCTCGTGCGCATTCCGCAGGGCGATGTTCTCTTCCACCAAGCGGGCATTCTCCCCCTCTAGGTCAGTGTACCTGCGCATGGCCGAAGCCCTGTCCTCCGCGTAGGCCTCCACCCCATTCATCAGAGCGCCTATGCGGGCCTTCTGCGTGTAGCTGAACTGCGTATGGAGCAGCAATGCCACGCACTCCAGCAGCAGAAAGTAGAGTACATTCCTATAGCGGCGCAATAGCCGCAGGAGGGTGTTCATAGTGCCGAGATCCCAACGGAGATTCTCCCTTTGGCGTAGGCAGGAATCCTGCTATGAGCCTTGCTTGGCTTTGCCTGCTCCAAGGGCGTAATCGCAATATTTCTATACGGAAGAGGCTGAAAATGTAGCTTTCTGCTAGTAGTAACAAAGCGTGCCGTATCTCACCCGAATGAGCTGTAGTGCCTACTGGAATGCGGCATCACTACTGGACATGGAGCATTGCCATTGGATACGATGTATGGTGAAGATCCGTTCGCCCGCTTATGCTTTTTTCTGCATTCCCATCATGGGGTGCTGCTGAATATCCTCCCTCTTCCCTTCTGGTTATCAAGAGCTAACCTTAGGGAATATCCCCCATTCTCCGTAGCCAGCAGAAGAGGCGGGCATCAGAATCAGCACCCGCGGTGAGCGCACTACCTCATAAGGAAGGCGCAGTTCTCCACGTTCTTCAGGGCGATACCAGTTCCCCGAGCCACCGCGTGCAGAGGATCCTCTGCCACGATGAAGGGGATCTTGATCTTGTCTGATAGCCGCTTGTCCAACCCTCTTAGCAGCGCACCTCCACCGGCCAGGTAGATTCCGCTCTTTACGATGTCTGCGTAGAGCTCTGGGGGCGTCTGCTCGAGCACAGAGATGATGGCGGTCTCTATCTTGCTCAGCGATTTCTCTAGGCAGTGCGCAATTTCCTGGTAGCTTACGGGGACCTCTATCGGAAGGGCAGACATGAGGTCTGGCCCGTGGGCTATGAAGTCTGCCGGGGGATTCTCCAGGTCTGCCAGGGCCGCCCCTACGGCAATTTTGATGTCCTCAGCCGTCCGTTCTCCGATTTTAATGTTATGCTGGCGGCGCATGTAGGCCTGGATATCGGCCGTGAACCCATCGCCCGCTATTCGCTCGCTCTTGTTGCACACGATGCCGCCGAGCGCGATGACCGCGATTTCGGTCGTTCCGCCCCCTATGTCGACCACCATGTTGCCCTGGGGCGCCTCCACGTCGAGGCCTATGCCGAGCGCAGCTGCCATAGGCTCGTAGATCATGTACACATCGCGCCCGTCGGCCTGCTCCGCGCTGTCGCGCACCGCCCGGATCTCAACCTCGGTGCTCCCGCTGGGGATGCAGATCACTATCCGCAGCGCGGGTTTGAAGAGCCTACTACGCTTATTTATGAGCTTGATCATGCTACGGATCATCTGCTCCGCCGCGTCAAAATCGGCGATCACCCCGTCGCGCAGCGGGCGGACGGTGTAGATATGCTCATGCGTTTTACCCTGCATCTGCCGGGCCTGCCGCCCTATGGCGATCAGCTTGCCCGTAGTGCGATCCATGGCCACTATCGATGGCTCATCCACCACGATCTTATCATTGTAGATGATAATGGTGTTCGCAGTGCCGAGGTCTATGGCCAGCTCCTGCGTGAAGAATGAGAACATTCCCATACCCTATTCTAGCGTTCCTCCTGGTTATATCCGAATCCAAATTAGAATCGTAGTTTCCGCGTTGCGCCTTTCGCCGCTTTAGGGAGCTGGCGACGCGGATGGTCTCTGCTTGCTTTCAGTGTTTGAAGTGCCGCTTCCCGGTGAACACCATGATGCCCCACCGGGCGTTGCAGGCCGCTATGCTCTCCTCATCGCGCACAGAGCCTCCCGGCTGCACAAAGGTGTAAATCCCCTTGTCCATCGCCAGCTCCACCGAGTCTCTGAAAGGGAAGAACCCGTCTGAGGCCAGCACCGCCCCTTTGAGCGAGAATCCGAACCGTTCGGCCTTCTCCATAGCGTGCCGCACGGCATCTACGCGGCTGGTCTCACCCGCCGCGCTCCCTATGAGCTGCTGCCCCTTAGCTATGGCTATGGCGTTGCTCTTGCAATGCTTGGCGGCCAGCATGGCGAAGCGTAGCGAGCGCAGCTGCTCCTCGGAGGGCTGCTTTTCGGTCACACAGTGCCCGAGCCCATTCTCGTAGTGTTCGTTGTCTGGCTGCTGAACCAGAAACCCTGTGAGCACTGTCCGTATTTGCACGGGCGGCATGATCGCCCTGGGATCCCGCTGTAGAAGAATCCGATTCTTCCGTTTTGAGAGGATCTCTATTGCCACGGGCGAATAGCCAGGGGCTAGGCAAACCTCAAAGAACAGCCGATCGAGCGCCTGGGCCGTGGGGGAGTCTACCGTTCCGTTGGTAACGATGATGCCGCCAAAGGCCGACACGGGGTCGCCCGCCAACGCCTGCTCAAAGGCCGAGAGCACCGTGTCAGCAGATGCCAGCCCGCAGGGAGTGCCGTGCTTTATGATGCCCACGGTGTATGCGGTCTCAATATCCTCTACCAAGTGCCAGCCTGCATCTATGTCGAGCAGGTTGTTATACGATAGCTCCTTGCCAGACAGCTGGGTGAAGCACGTCGACAGATTCCCGAGGAAGCTCCCTGCCTGGTGGGGGTTCTCGCCATACCGGAGTGGGACTACGCTATCGGAGTTTATCGTCTGAACAAGCAGCTGTTTAGACTGGTTCGGGAGCTCTAGCGGATGCTGGCCACAAGTGGGGCTACCGTCCTTTTCACCATTCTGTCCCGCAGTACCCTGAATGGCCATGCCGTAGAAGGTAGCAATATCCAGGTCATAGCGAGCCACCTCCTGCATGGTGCGCCTAGCATGTAGCGCCCTCTGCCTCAGGGTTGTTATCCCATCCTGCGCGCTTAGCATCTCGGCCACCATGGGGTACTCGTCCCGTTGGCATACCGAGAGGATTTCCTGGTAGTTCTTGGCCGCCGCGCGCAGTAACGATGCCCCCCCTATATCCACAAGCTCAATAAATTCGTCCTGCGAATCGGCAGCGTGCTCTATCCCCTCCTGCTGGAGCTTTTCCGCGAAAGGGTAAAGATCCACCACCACCATATCGATGGGATCTATGCCATACGCATCCATGTCGAGCTGGTCAGATTCCAGCGAAGGACGCCCCAGTATACCGCCGAACACCTTGGGGTGAAGAGTTTTTACCCGACCGCCGAGTATAGACGGGAACCCGGTAAGATCCTCAATCTTTACAGCAGAGTAGCCCTGCTTTTCCATCCAGTCGTAGGTTCCGCCTGTCGATAGGATCTTTACATCTAGCCGCCTGAGCGCATCCAAAAGGATTTCCAATCCCTATATTTGC
>LIIK01000074.1 GCA_001421095.1 Candidatus [Bacteroides] periocalifornicus
GAGTGCCCGCCCACCTTCCAAGTGCCCGCCCTTGAAGGAGGAGATGCCATGATGGCTGTTAAATACACTGCTACATAGATCTCGGTAGGGGCGGTGCCGAGCGCAGCGAGTGCCCGCCCACCCGCGAGGACTCTCCCTTGAAGCAGCATTCCGCATTAAAATCCCCGTTTCTCAGAAAGACAAGCTGCACATTAACACCGTTCAGATATTCCCCGCATCCATCCCTATGCGCCATCTTCAGCTTACGCCCCTGCCTACCCGTGGCAAGGGGATCTTTTACGCCATAGTCTCCTCGGCCACCTTCGGCCTTATTCCGCTCTTCTCGCTCGGGCCTCTGCGGAACGGGATGGGGGGGAGCAGCATCCTGTTCTACCGGTGCGCCATCGCGGCGGTGCTCTTCGGGGGCATGGCGCTTTTGCGGGGTATAAGGCTCAGGCCAAACCGTCGGCAGCTCTTTGAGCTATTCCTACTCGGGGGCCTATGCTACTGCGGTTCGGCGGGCTTCCTGCTGCTTTCATACCTCTACATCCCCACCGGGGTGGCCACCACTATCAATTTCCTCTTCCCCGTGGTGGTCGCGCTCCTCATGCGCTTTGTGTTTGGCGAGCCTATGCCTCTGCGGACGCTCCTGGCCATCGGGCTCTCGCTGGTGGGGGTGGCCCTCCTGTCATGGACTGGCGGGGCGCTGCTCGACTGGCGAGGGGTGGCCTCGGCCATGATGACGGTCCTGTGCTACGGCTTCTACATCGTGGGGCTGAATAAGATGACGGTGCGCAAACTCCCGGGGAGCGTGGTTACATTCTACGTCCTGCTATTCAGCGCGGTGAGCTTTGCAGTGCTAGCCTTATGCTCGGGAGGAATCAACCCCATAAGCTCGTGGAGCGATGCTTTCGACCTCACTATGCTCGCGGTGGTGGCCACCATCGTTTCCAATCTCACCCTCGTGCTGGCCGTGCAGGCCATCGGTTCTACTCTTACCGCAGTCTTGGGCTCTATGGAACCGCTAACCGCCGTAGGCGTGGGGTTGCTGGTCTTCCATGAGCACCTTGTCTGGAATCAATTCTTCGGCATCGTCCTCGTAGTCCTCTCTGTGGGGCTGGTGGTCTTCAAGGGTACGCACAGGAAGGAACGCACGGCATAGTGGCTTGCTGCCTACACCACCCTCTCCCTGCCAGTGGACTGCGCCCCTACAGTCGGCATTGCGAGGTATGCTGCCGACCGGCATGTACGCCCATGCGGGCATCAACAGGAAAGTCGTAGAGGGGGATGACGACGCGGCGTGCCGCGTCGTTTACCTAGGTGGTGCACGAGCCTTTGATGGACAACGATTTTATGGACTCGGTAGGGGCGGTGCCGTAGGGGCGGGCCGAGAGTTGCCCGCCCACCCGCAAATGCCCGCCCTTGTAGGGTCGCCTTGCGATTGCCGGCCCTCCATTGCCTGTCCTTCCGCCTCGTTCAAATGCGTTTCGCCCAGGGTAGAAGCGTTATTGCATTTGGGATAGACCCTGCCCCTGGCTTTTGCGCTTCCCCCTCGCTTGCATTCTTGAAAAAATCACTACCTTTGGGCTGTGGATTTTAACGTAAACGAGAGGGTATCACTATGAATTTTCCTGATGAGCTACGATACAGTGCCGACCATGAATGGGTTCGCCTGCAGGGCGAGGAGGCCGTAATCGGCATTACCGATTTCGCGCAGAGCGAGTTGGGCGACATCGTATTCGTGGATGTCGACAAGGAGGGGGAGAACCTAAAGGCCGGCGAGGTGTTCGGATCGATTGAGGCCGTGAAGACCGTGAGCGATCTTATGATGCCCATCGCGGCCGAGGTGCTGGAGCTTAACCCCGCGCTGGAGGAAAACCCCGAGCTGGTAAATAAGGAGCCCTATGGGCAGGGATGGATTATCAGGGTGAAACCAGCCAACCCGAAGGATATTGAGGGGTTGATGTCTGCCGAGGACTACAAAAAGCACATCGCGAAGTAGCTGGGATTTACAGGCGCTAGCACAGCGGATTCCACTCGTCACGAACGGCAGAAACATTGCTACCCTGATCTTGGTAGGGGCGGTGCCGAGCAACGCGAGTGCCCGCCCATGCAAGGGGCTGCGCCGAGATGGTATGGCAGAAACATTGCTACCCTGATCTTGGTAGGGGCGGTGCCGAGCAACGCGAGTGCCCG
>LIIK01000006.1 GCA_001421095.1 Candidatus [Bacteroides] periocalifornicus
CCATCGCCGTACCATCGTCGCTTCATGTTCGGATTTCGCCTTAAGGCGAAATCCGAACATGAAGCGACGATGGTACGGCGATGGTACGGCGTTGGTACGGCGCAGGTGTTAAGGATTTCTAGCCGGCATTGGGGGATTGCGGAATTGTAGCCACGAGCTGCTTCCGGGTGATTCGCTTGCAGTGCGGGCGGTTTGCGTTGCGGGGTTGGGGCTACTGCAAATACACGGCGCGAGCAACCACGGGGCGTTAGTAGCGACGTGGCGTGCTGCGTCGCTACTAACATATCCCGCGTCGCGATAAAATATAGGAAGAGGGGGCTGCGCCCCTCTAGGCACATTCCCCCTCCTCTTGGTTTGCGGGCTTGCTGAAGCTATGATGCTCGGCTCTCAGCTCTTTGTAGCGACGTGGCGTGCCGCGTCGCGATAATATATCCCCCGCGTTGCGATAATATATCCCGCATTGCGAGAAGTTGCGGAGCTATTTTATCGGGCCTACGTAGGGCATGCGGGCCATTATCCCCTGCTGCCCTAGTATCTTGCGTACCTCGCGGTCTAGGCGCACGAGCTGTTGCTCTACCGATGAGGTCTTGACTCCCAGCACGCGAACGGTGGCCTGCACGAACATATCGAGGAATTTCGCCAGCCCCTCGTCCTGGATCTTTGGGTAGCTTTTGAGCCTGTAGTTATCTAGGCCTACTCGCTCGGCGGCAATCTCTATGGCGCGGTCTAGCCCGCCGAATTCATCGACGAGGGCGATGTTTTTGGCATCGATACCAGACCATACCCGGCCTTGCCCTATGGAGTCTACCTCGGCGGTGCTCTTGTTCCTGCCGGTGGCTACGTGGTCTATGAACACGCTGTAGGTGTGCTCTATGGCAGCCGTTATGGTGGCGCGTTCCTGCTCGTCGAGCGGGCGGAAGTTAGACCCCATGTCAGAGTGCGCATTGGTACGTACCACCTGGGGGGTAAGCCCTAGCATGTCCTTGGCGAGCTTGCCGTAGGTGAAGAAGAGCCCGAAGACCCCTATGGAACCCGTGAGGGTAAGCGGGTTGGCCACTATGTAGCTGGCTGGTGCAGAGATGAAGTAGCCACCCGAGGCAGCGTAGTCACCCATAGAGACTATGAGGGGCTTGGTCTGGCGTAGTCGCTCCAGCTCTCGCCACATGATCTCGGAGGCAAGGGCGCTGCCGCCGGGTGAATTCACGCGGAGCACCACGGCTTTGATGGTGCTGTCTTTCCGGAGCTTGCTGATGATCTCGGCGTACCCATTCCCCCCGATCTCTTTGCTGGTTTCATCGCCGTCCACTATCGTTCCCTCCGCGTAGAGGATCGCGATGGCGTCGGCATCCGGGTTGAGCGGGGCGTCACGGCGGGCTATTTTGGCGTATTCGCGCAGCTCTATCAGTCGTGGGGCTTTGTTCTGCGGGCTCCCGGCAGCATTCACCAGGAGGGAGTCCATCTGGTCGCGGTACAGGGTGGCATCTACGAGGTTGGCCTCTTGCGCTTCCTTGGCCAGCAGCAGTATTTTCTGGTTGGCTATTTGCCCTAGGGCATCTGGGGTAAGCGCGCGGCTTTCGGCCACTTTCCTGGTGATGTAGTTCCAGATAGAGCCGAGGTATTGCAGGGTTTGCTCGCGGTTGGCTGGGCTCATCTGGTCGTCGAGGAAAGGCTCAACGGCCGACTTGTACTTGCCATGACGTACCACTTGCGGTTCGATCCCGAATTTCTCAAAGGCCCGTTTCATGTAGAGCGCCCCGGAGGCCAACCCTCGCCATTCGACCTCCCCGAGCGGATTGAGGAAGATGCTGTCGGCCACCGAGGCCACAAAGTAGGGGAGCTGCCCGTAGCTGTCTTCGTAGGCGTAGACGAACTTCCCCGATTCCTTAAATGCTAGGATGGCCTCTCGGATCTCGTCGGCATTGGCTAGCCCCATGCCGAGCGTGTTCCCCTGTAGCAGAATGCCCTCAATGCTCGGGTCGTCTGCTGCGTGGCGTATCGCCTCTGTGGCTGCGCGGAGGGTGAGGGGTTTTTTGATCGCGAAATCGCCGCTGGTGAAATCAACCCAGTCTGAGGGGTCGGCGGGTATGCGGTCTGATATATGCTCGGAGAGGTCGATCCGGAGTATTGAGTGCTCTTGCAGGCTTTGCTCTTGGGTTTCTACCAGCGCTGCGCCAATGAGCGAGACGAAGCACATGAAGATGAAGAGGTTGAAGAGCAGCAATCCCACCAGCACGGCAAGCAGGGTGCTAAAGAAACGTTTCATAGGCCAGATGGTTGTTTTTATTTTAACAGATACCTCAAATTTTGGCTAGAGGCGATGCAAAGTTAGGGAGAACTGGTTGAATGGCAAAATATTGGGGGTTCAATGTGATGGCATGGCTCGTAGAATGATTCCCCCTGTCCACTGCGTAGGGGAGGCGTTAGTAAGCGACGTGGCGTGCCGCGTCGTTATCCCCCTCCGTTCCCGTTGATGCCCGCATGGGCGTAAATGATGGTTAGCGGCATGGCTCGCAACCCCCTCCCCGCAAACGCCCGACTGTAGGGGCGGGGTCTTCGCAACGCGAAGATTTCCCCGCCCATCGCCATCCCCACCAGGCGCATACCATGCCACCCATGCAGACGTGCGGTTTTTACAACGACGCGGCACGCCTAAGAGGGCACGCTGCATTGTTAGGGAGGGCACTCGCTACGCTCGGCACCTCCCCTACCAAGAACCTTATTGATAACCGCCTTCCCTGTCGCCTCTCTGCGCATATCATGCACACCGCATGCCTCCCACCTATGGAGACTCTTACGATTTTTACAGCGATGTGGCGTGCCGCGTCGCGATTAACCGCTGCGTCGCGATTAACCGTGCCGCGATGAGAAATTTTCATCGCTGCGTTGAGATGTTGGGATTTTTTCCTACCTTTGTGGTGTGGAGCGCAGTGGGCGTAAATGATGAAGAGGCTATGATTGCCCTAAAGTTCAACGTGGTACAGCTTTTGGCTTTAGGCTGAAGATGCGGGTGGTTGTCGATCTACGGGTCGGCAGCGCCCCGTTTTTTTATATGCGGGCGTGGAGAATTACCTGACGTTGGCCGGGAGCGCAGAGGGGGGGTACACCGATAGGGGAAGCCGATTCCTCGCCTACCTCTATCCCGTGTGGGACGAGGCGGAGGCGCTGGTGCAGGTGGAGGCGCGGCGGCGGGAGCATCATGCCGCGCGCCATGTGTGCTGGGGAGTAGTGCTACAGGCCGACGGGAGCTTTACGCGGGGGAGCGATGATGGCGAGCCCAGCGGCACGGCAGCCCGCCCGATAGTGGGGGCGTTGCGCAGCGCGGGGCTTACCCGGGTGGTGGGGATTGTGGTGCGCTATTTCGGGGGGATTAAGCTGGGGGTGCCTGGGCTGATAGCCGCGTACAGAGGGGCTGTGCAGGATGCGCTCGCGCGGGCTGAGCTGGCGCGAAGGGAGGTGGAAAACCTGCTGGAAATCCAATTCGCGTATGCTGCGCAGCCTCGGGTGATGCAGGCCGTAAAGGCTGCGGGGGCTAGGGTGCTGCGCGAGGAGTGGGGCGAGGCGGGGAGGCTAGAGGTGGCGTGCGGCGTGGGGGCGGTGTCCCTGCTTAGCAACACCCTCTGCGGATTGGGTGTTCAGGTGTTGGACTTAGGCGAATGGAAGGGGTAACAAAACGGGAGAATAATCCCCTGGGATCTAAAGATATGGGAAACCTTTAAACGGATAACATTTTCACCAGCCGAATAGATGTGATCACGAATCTCGGAGGGGGGGGGGAGAGGGGGCAGCAACGTTCTTTGGTTTTTGTAGCGACGTGGCGTGCCGCGTCGCAGATATACGGCACCGTCGCTAAGTAAACGTAAACCCTGAAGCGCATGCGGGTGGAGATAGTAGAGGGGTACGAGGCCCAGGAGGCAATGGCCATGCTGCTCGCCGAGTACTTCGAGTTCCTGCTGGCGGGGGGTGGGCAAGAGGTGCGGGATTGCCTCGCGTTGCAAGACTACGCCAGCGAAGTGGGAAGGCTGCGCACGCTCTATGGCCCTCCAGACGGGCGGCTCTACCTCCTGCGCTGCGATGGCGAGGCTGCGGGCTGCATCGCGTTGAAAAAGATTGAGGATGGGATCGGTGAACTGAAACGGCTATATATCAGACCAATGTTCCAGGGGAAGGGATTTGCTAATCTGCTGATGGATCGGTTGCTAGAGGAGGCCCGGGCCATAGGGTATCGCTACCTGCGGCTCGATACGCTCCGCAACCTACAGTCTGCCCGGGCGCTCTACGCTCGCTATGGTTTCCGCCCCATTCCGCGGTATAACGATAATCCAGCGCCGCAGGCCATTTTCCTGCAGCTAGAGCTGTAGGAGAGCCTGCACGCTACGAATTTTTAGGCCCGTCTCGCTGTGTAATATTCTTAGTGCTGAGCAACGTCTTAATACCAACTGCTATGCTAAAGGGTAAAAGCTTGGTTTCCATCAATGATCTGAGCAAGGAGGAGATCGTTCACCTGCTCGACATTGCGGAGGAATTCTCAGAGAATCCCCGTCAGCCCGTTTTGGCGGGTAACGTAGTGGCCACGCTCTTCTTTGAGCCGTCTACGCGCACGCGCCTGAGCTTTGAGAGCGCGGTGAACCAGCTGGGAGGGCGCGTGCTGGGGTTTGCCGAGGCCTCCACCTCTAGCGTATCAAAGGGCGAGAGCCTGAACGATACGATACTCACGGTGGCGAACTACGTGGACCTCATAGTGATGCGGCATCCCATAGAGGGCGCGGCGCGCTTCGCGTCGGAGGTGTCGCCGGTGCCGATTATCAACGCGGGCGATGGGGCAAACCAGCACCCCACCCAGACGATGCTCGACCTCTTCAGCATCCGCAAAACGCAGGGTACGCTCGACGATCTCACCATCTGCATGGTGGGCGATCTCAAGTATGGCCGCACGGTGCACTCGCTGCTCATGGCCATGAGCAATTTCCGTACCCGATTCGTCTTCATAGCTCCGCCAGAGCTGCAGCTCCCCATGGAGTACAAGCTCTACCTACAGGGGAAAGGGCTGCCGTATGAGGAATTCACCTCGCTGCCAGACCACATTGCGGGGGCCGATATCCTGTACATGACCCGGGTGCAGCGCGAGCGATTTTCCGATCCACTGGAGTATGAAAAGGTGAAAAATGTGTACGTGCTGCATGAGAGCATGCTGCGCGCTGCCAAGCCGACCATGCGTGTGCTCCACCCCCTGCCGCGGGTCAATGAGATAGCCACTGATGTGGATGCTAGCCCCATGGCGTACTACTTCCAGCAGGCGCGCAATGGGGTCTACGCCCGTATGGCGATTATGGCCAGCATCTTGGGCAAACGGGGCTAGTGTGGACTGTGGGGTGGTAATAAATTCAGAGGAGATTTAGCTATGGCAAGTGGTAAGGAATTGGTGGTAAGCGCAATAGAAAACGGCACGGTGATAGACCATATCCCCGCCGATGCGCTCTTCAAGGTGGTGAAGATCCTCGGGCTGGAGAATGAGGGGCGGCAGATGACCTTCGGGGTGAACCTCGAGAGCCGACGGATGGGGCGCAAGGGCATCATTAAGGTGGCCGAAAGGTTCTTTGAGCCCGCGGAGATCAATCGCATCGCCTTGGTAGCTCCGCACGCCAAACTCAATATTATCAGGAACTACGAGGTAACGGAGAAGCGTGAGGTCTCCCTGCCCGACAGCATCGTGGGCATAGTGAAGTGCATGAATCCCAAGTGCATAACGAACCACCAGGCGGTAATGCCAAAGTTCGAGGTGGTGAGCCGTGACCCCGTGTCGCTCCGATGCCACTACTGCGAGAAAATCACCGACCAGGAGCACATGGAGTACCTGAATGACTAGCGCGGGCAAGAGCCTGTAGGGAAGAGACCGTAAATTGATTATCACGTAGGGGCGGGTCGTGAGTTTCCCGCCACCAGCGAATGCCCTCCCTCCCAAGCATGGTCTTCGGGGTTGGGTAGCAATGCGGTGTGCCGCGTGGTTTATCGGGTTATTGCAGAGGTCTTAGAGCAGGCACATCGCTATATATGGCCCGCAAATGGGACTTTTGCAAGGGGCTCATCTCGTTGTTTTGCTAAAAAAAGTTTTAGGGTGAATTATGGCAGAAAGTAAGCCAGTCCGCACGCCGCTCTCAGAGCTCGGGGAGTTCGGCCTTATACGCCGCCTCACCGAGGGTATAGAGCTCAAGCAGCCCACGAGCCTGAAGGGGGTAGGCGATGATTGCGCGGTGCTCCGCCCTCCCAGCGGGCAAGAGGTGCTGGTGACTACCGATCTGCTGCTGGAGGGCATCCACTTCGACCTCAGCTACGTGCCGCTACGCCACCTGGGGTATAAGGCTGTGGCGGTGAACGTGAGCGATATCTACGCCATGAATGGCACTCCAGCCCAGGTGACGGTGTCGATAGGCGTTTCGCAGCGTTTTAGCGTGGAGGATCTGGAGGAGCTCTACTACGGTATAAGGGCGGCCTGCCAGTTCTACGATGTGGATCTGGTGGGGGGCGACACCTCGGCCTCGCTCACAGGGCTCTCCATCTCGGTAACCGCCATTGGGTACGCCCCAAAGGATGCTATCTGCTACCGCAGCGGGGCGCAGGTGAACGATCTGGTTTGCGTAACGGGTAACTATGGCGCGGCCTTCATGGGTCTCCAGGTGCTGGAGCGGGAGAAGAAGGTGCTGAAAGACCACCCAGAGGCCACCCTAGATCTGAAACAGTACACCTACGTGCTGCAGCGCCACCTGCAGCCACAGGCTCGGCGCGATGCGGTGGAGATGCTCAGGGAGGCCGGGCTGAAACCCAACGCCATGATGGATGTGAGCGATGGCCTCTCCAGCGAGATCCTCCATATTTGCCACGCGTCGGGTGTGGGCGCGCGTATCTACCCCGAGCGAATACCTATCGACCAGCAGACCCTAAGCGTGTGCGAGGAGATGGGGATGGACCCCCTGACGGCGGCGCTCAATGGGGGGGAGGACTACGAGCTGCTCTTCACTGTGCCGCTGGCTGCGCAGAAGAAGGTGGATGACATGGGGATCAACACCATCGGCTACATTGCCAAGCCAGAGGCCGGGGTGGTGGCCGTAACGAGCGACGGGAGCGAAGTCCCAATTCGAGCCCAAGGCTGGAATGCTTTCGGTGGAAAGGATGCAAAATAATCTTTTTCCCCCTTCAAGATATGAAAAGGGGAATTTTTCCGTTAGTTCTTTGGCAACAGCTGTTGCAGGGATGCGGCATCCTTTCCCCTAGACGAGGGTTCTGTTGGGCAATATGGGTAGGCAGGGGAACGGAAGAGGGATGTTGGGAGGCATTGTGTTGGTGTGCGTTTTTTCTGTTTTTTTTCGGAATTCTGTATTACTTTCGCGGCTGTTACAAGAGCCAGAAAATCTAGAAAATCTATGCTTGGACTAATGTTGCAGGTCCCTATGGAGGGGGCTGGGGAGCCGGTAGCCGATTCGTTGCAGCTGTCGTTCTGGGAACTGGCGCTTAAGGGCGGGTGGATTATGATCCCGCTAGCGCTTCTCTGGGTGATAGGGGTTTACATCTTCTTTGAACGCTACTGGTCTATCAAGAAGGCCTCGCGGGTAGATACGAATTTCATGAATCGGATCCGGGAGTGTATACTGGAGGATCGGATAGCGGCGGCGCGCGATCTTTGCCACTCGCACCCAACGCCCGTGTCCAATATGATAGCCAAGGGGATTGAGCGCATCGGGCGGCCTATGCAGGACCTGAACACCGCGGTGGAGAATGTGGGGAACCTGGAGGTGGCCAAACTGGAGAAGGGGCTGCCCATGCTCGGCACCATAGCTGGCGGGGCCCCCATGATCGGTTTCCTCGGCACGGTGATAGGGATGATACAGGCTTTCTACGATATGTCGATGGCCGGGAATAACATCGATGTCGGGCTCCTGAGCAACGGGATCTACACCGCCATGGTGACCACGGTGGGCGGCCTTACCGTGGGTATTATGGCCTACTTCGGCTATAACTACCTGGTGGCCAGGATCAACAGGGTGGTGTTCCAGATGGAGGCGAATACCATGGAGTTCATGGATCTGCTCAACGAACCTGTAGCGTAACCTAGCAACGAACGATGAAGCTGAAGCGTAATACTGGTGTGGATACGGCATTCCAAATGTCGTCGATGACCGATATTGTCTTTCTGCTGCTGGTGTTCTTCATGGTGACCTCCACACTCGTGAGCCCGAATGCCCTCAAGCTGCTACTCCCCCGGAGCAACAGCCAGACTGCGGCAAAGCCCATAACCACCGTGAGCATCACCGCCGACAGGCAGTTCTACGTGGAGCAGACCCCCGTGCCCATTACGGCAATGGCGGGCTATCTGCAGCAGAAGCTAGAGGGGGTGGAGGATCCTACCATCTCGCTGCACGTGGATCGCACCGTGCCGATGGAAGAGGTGGTGAAGGTGATGAACATAGCAAAGGATAGCCACTACAAGCTGATCTTGGCCACGGCCCCGCTGGAGAAGTGAGCGCACTTAACGTGTATCCAGAAGGGTAGTGTGTGTGTTTTGCTATTGATTACGGGCTTGCGCTCTTAGGATAGCCCGCAGGGTGACAAGCTTGCCCTCCAGCTGCCTGCGGGAATACGGGGTGGTGGGGGGAGGGATGTTAGGTTTCAGGCGGTATAAGGTCGGGTTTTAGGAGGGAGTGGCATTAACCCCTCGGGAGGTGGAACTATGGCTATTGCAGCAGGTTACAGCTGGCGTGCGCAGGATCCCCGAGTACGGTGGAGGAGCTACTTGGCCACCGTGCTGGTGCAGGTGCTGGTGATTGCTGCGTTGCTCTGGTTCTGCTTTGAAACCCCATTGCCCCTACCAGGCGAAGAGGGGATTACGGTAAGCTTTGGCACGGAGAACAGCGGACGGAATGCTGAGACCCCAGCGTATATACCGCCCGCCACGCAGAGAGTGACCCCGGCGCAGGTAGAGGAGCGTGATGAATCGTTGACCCAAGATTTTGAGGACGCCCCAGAGGTGCGGGCAAAGCCCGCCAAGGAACAGCCTAAACCCAAGCAGCCCAAGCCGGCGAAGCCTCAGCCTACCCAGCAGAATGCTCCCAAGCCGCAGCAGAGCAGGCCTCAAGAGGAGACGCCCCCTAAGCCGCAGGTGAATAGAGATGCGCTTTTCCCATCTAGCACGCCCCAACCGTCCTCAGAGGGCCAAGGTTCAGGTGGAGAAATTGGCAACCAAGGGCGCTACGATGGTTCTACTGCAGGCGCGGGGAGTGGTGCAGGCCAGGGGCAGGGAACGGGTGGAAAAGGCCAGGGAGCGGGCCCTGGAGGTAGCGGCATAAGCTACAGCCTGGGCGGACGTGTAGCGCTACAGCTCCCATCGCCCGAATACCCTAACCAGAAGAGCGGTAAGGTGGTGGTGCGCGTGCGGGTGAATAGGCAGGGGGCAGTGGTAAGTGCCGAAGCCGGCGTAAAGGGGAGCACTACCCTCGATGCTAGCTTGCTGGCTGCCGCCCAAGCTGCGGCTCTCCGTGCGAATTTTGACGTGCAGAGCGATGCCCCAGAAACCCAGGTGGGCACTATAACGTACATATTCAAGATCAAGCAGTAGCACCCCTTGCGGTTTTTGGTTCGGCGGTGGCAGGGTTTTATGCAGGAGGCTAGCGGTATTCTAACATGGCGGGAATCCAGAAGAAGAAATACTACGTGGTGTGGCGTGGTGTAACCCCAGGTGTGTACGAGACGTGGGCTGAATGCAGGGCGCAAGTAGAGGGATTCCAAGGGGCGCAGTACCGTGGGTATGGCGATAGGGATACCGCGGAGAAGGCTTTTGCCCTGCCCTATGAATCGGCCCCCCAGAGTACTACAAAGCCCGTAAAGAGGGCAGCCCGTAGAACGGTAAAGGATGCAGACGACCTGCCTATTACCCCTTCGGTAGCCGTGGATGCGGCCTGCAACATGCGCACCGGGAAGATGGAGTATCGGGGAGTAGACACTGCCACGGGGCGCGTGGTGTTCGCCCGAGGGCCTTACGCTGCCACCACGAACAATGTGGGGGAGTTCTTGGCCCTGGTGTTTGCCATTGCCCTGTTCAACCGCCCGGGCAACGAGGCCTTCGCCACTATGCCCATCTACTCCGATAGCATAACGGCGCTGGCTTGGGTGCGGAATAGGTGCGCCAACACCAAGATGGAATCTAAGCCAGAGAATGCGGCACTGCGTGATCAGATTGCCCGTGCTGAGGGTTGGCTAAGGCAGCATACCTGGAAAAACCCCGTGCTGAAATGGCGCACGGAACTCTGGGGCGAAATTCCCGCAGACTATGGGAGGAAGTAGCAGGATGGGCAGGACGCAGGCTTGGCGGGATCATTGGGTGGCCACGTGGTATTTCGCCTACTTCTTGGAAAGGAAAGAGCGGCGAATAGGCAAGGGGAGCGGCAGGCTCTCCAGACCGTTCCTTCGGGTGGCTGTGGGGGCTTTGGGAGTAAGCGTGGCGGCTATGGTAGTGGCCCTATCGGTGGCCAAGGGATTCCAGCGTGAAATAGGCGAGCGAACGGTGGGCTTTGTGGGGCATATCCAGGTGGTGAATCTGGACATGAACGCATCCTATGAGCAGAGGCCTATCGCGCGCCAACAACCCTTTCTCCCCGCGGTGCGTAGCCTGCCGGGTGTGCTGTCGGTGGGGGCTTTTGGCGTGAAGGCCGGCATAGTGAAGACGGCAGACCAGATGCAGGGGTGCGTGCTTAAGGGGGTGGATTCCGCTAGGGATCTGCATTTTTTTTCCAAGTATCTACAGCGAGGCCGCTTACCCGATTTTACGGGCGATGAGCCGAGCCTCGAAACGATGATCTCTGAGAGTTTTGCCAAGGCTCTATTCCTTGACACCGGGCAAGACGTGGTGGTCTATTTCGTAGAGCGTCCTCCTAGGGTGCGGAAGTTCCACATAGTGGGGGTGTATGATACCCAGATGCACGAGTTCGACATGACCTACCTGTACTGCGATCTCAGGCATATACAGCAGCTCAACGATTGGGGGGTCGATAGGGTGGGAGGGTACGAAGTGCGTGTGGGCGAACTGGAAGATCTGGATAGGGTGTACGGGCAGGTGGAGGATCTCTGCACGTATGAGCTGCAGCCCGACGGTACGCTCCTGCAGGCTGTGGATGTGCGCGAGAAGTACAGCACCATATTCGACTGGTTGGCACTGCAGGATATAAACGTGGCGGTGCTGCTGACCCTAATACTCCTGGTGGCTGGGGTTAATATGGTGACAGCATTGCTAATTCTGATTCTGGAGCGGACGTGGCAGATAGGGTTGCTGAAGGCGTTGGGCGCCACCAATGGCCAGATTCGCCGCCTTTTCCTGCTGAAGGCGCTGCGCATCCTGATCTGGGGATTGGTCATAGGGAATACGGTGGGAGTGGGTATTTGCCTTGCGCAGCACTACTGGCACTTCGCGAGGCTGAACCCTGAGGAGTACTACATGGACCACGTGCCGGTGCTGGTGCAGGGCGGTATGGTGCTGCTGGTGAATGCTGGCGTGGTGGTGGTTACCCTGCTGATGCTGCTGATACCGAGTGGGCTGCTGGCTCGCGTTAGCCCGGTGGAGGCTATGCGGATGGAGTAGGTGGGCATTGGTTCGATGCTGTGGGTATGGGGAGTTGCTGAATTTTGGCGACTCTCTTATTTTTTGCTACCTTCGCGGGGAATAATCGGAAAGAGCTCAGGCAATGGATTTAAAGGATACGAAGGTTGTAGCGCCTAAGAGTTTTTGGGGTGAAACCGCCAAGTGGGGACTCTACATGGGGGTGCTGCTCGGGGCGGTTTGCGTGATGCAGATAGGCTGGATGATGTTCGATGTACCCTGGTGGATAAATGCGTTCATGTACGCGGTCTATATAGTGTTTCTGTACGCAGGGATTGTGAGCTGGCGTAAGCAGCGGGCAGGAGGATACATCAGCTACGGGCAGTGCATGCAGTTCGGGGTAATGCAGTCAGTTTTCGCGGCTGTCGTTTACCTGCTTGTGTGGTTGATAATGGCTCTGTACATCAAGCCAGAGTACTCGGGCAAGATGCGGGACTACGTGCTAAAGGCGTTGAGGCAGAGCATAGACGAAGAGCAGCTAGAGCTGGCGCTTCGCAGCGCTACATTCTACACAAGCGCGGTTTTCCTTGCGGTGTCCGCTTTCGTGGGGACAGTGCTTAGCGGCACTTTCGTATCGCTTGTGGTGTCTATATTCCTGAAGCGCAATCGTCCCATTTCAGAGTAGTAACTATCACCCATTTAGGCCATATTAGCACGGGAGAATCTATGCGGACACCCAGGAGTGCCGATGGGTTCTCCCGTGCTATTTGCCGAGCTAAAACAAATCCCAATGCCGTACGATATTAGCATTGTGATCCCGCAGTATAATGAGGCAGAATCGCTGCCAGAGCTGCTAGCGTGGATCGATAGGGTGGTAGTAGCCCAGGGTTGGAAGGCGGAGGTGATAGTGGTGGATGATGGGAGTACCGACGGGTCTTGGGCTGTAATCCAATCATTAGCCGGCAGCAGCACGGTTACCCTGCGCGGTATTAGATTCCAGCGTAACTACGGGAAATCGGCAGCGCTGGAGGTCGGCTTTGCGGCAACCCAGGGAAATGTGGTATTCACCATGGATGCCGACCTGCAGGATTCGCCCGACGAGCTCCCCGAGCTCTACAGGATGGTGGTGGAGGAGGGGTATGATTTAGTGTCGGGCTGGAAAAAGGTGCGGCATGACCCTAAGTTCTCCAAGAACCTCCCGAGCAAGCTTTTCAACGCCTCGGTGCGGGGTGTAACTGGGATTCGCTTGCACGATTTCAATTGCGGTCTTAAGGCCTACCGCCCACAGGTAGTGAAGAGCGTAGAGATCTACGGCGATATGCACCGCTACATCCCTGTGCTGGCCAAGGGGGCTGGGTTTACCCAGATAGGCGAGAAGCCGGTGACGCACTACGAGCGTAAGTATGGGGTTACGAAATTCGGCTGGTCTCGCTTTATCAATGGTTTTCTCGACCTTCTCACCGTCACCTTTATGCAGCGGTACGGTAAGCGCCCGATGCACTTTTTCGGCTGCCTGGGTACGCTGATGATCCTGCTGGGCGGGGTAGTTACCGTGTGGTTGGTGGGGATAAAGGTGTATAGCATTGCCCGGCATATCCCCTATAGGGATGTGGTGAGCCAGCCGCTATTCTTCATAGGCCTTACGGTGGCCATTTTCGGGCTGCTATTCTTCCTTGCGGGCTTTCTGGGAGAACTCATTGCGCGCAGTGCTCCTGATAGGAATCGCTACAATGTGGCCGAGAAGTGCGGATTTGAGGGCGCGGATTAATCAGTGGCTAAAACCGTCGTTTTTTCAACCCTCCTTTAGGGGAGCTTTGCCCATATATGCGCTTATAACCCTTTGTACCCCAATGGCTAGCTCCCGTTTTGCTAGGGGAACATCCCACTCTGGAGTGGAGGCAGCGTAGTTTGAAACTACCCGTAGGCTGATTCTCGGGATGCCGAGGAGTGAAGCCACAAGGGCAAAGGCGGCCCCCTCCATGCTCTCCACCAAGGGGGAGGCGGTAGCTATGGGGAGGCACCAGGAGTAGTCGCCCTGCGTGGGGTGGCTCACCGTGATGCCCTGGCACATGGTGAAACCCCGGAGGGCAACCTGTGGCGATGCTGCGTGATGTGTAGTTTTTTCAGGCACAGAGTCCAACTGCCCCGTTACATCAGGCTGCGAATTCCCTCTTGGGGGCGAACTTTCAACGTAACAATCTGTTCGGCAGGGTTCTAAACAATTGCTATTACGCAGCAACAGCTCTGGCGATGTGGCCACGTATGCGCCGTCGGCATTTGGAGCAGCAGCCTGCTGAAAACCCGCCTTATGGATGGGAACGAGCCGACTGTCCACGCTAGGGATTCCATAGTCTGCAAAGCGATCGTGGGTTATCAGCACGAGTTCGCCAACGGGGATTCCCTGTCCGATAGCACCGGCAAACCCTACGTTTACAAGCAATTCATACCCCTGGTGGCTGGCTAGCGCGAGTAGGGCTGCGCAAGAGGCGGCGCCTACGCCAGTGATGAGTACATCGGCAGCGAGCCCAACGCCCAGTGCCCCGCGGTGTAGCCCTATCCCATTGGGTAGATCGCTGTCCCAGCGGGCGGGTAGCCCCTCTAGCTCACTTTGGGTAGCCGCTACTAGCAGAATCTGATTGCAGTGCCCATTCATGCCGCAAAGGTAATGGTTTTCAACGCAAAATGGTATGATGCGGAGGGGGCAAAGATTCTATCCCCACCAAAACCATGCACACATACCATGCCCACCCCTGTGGCGATATTCCAGATGGAGGCGGTTGGGAGCGATGCGGTGAATGCGTGATGCAGGGGTTGGAGTGCGATGGGGGGTACGATGCGTTTTTTGGGGTGCGATACGGCACGCCACGTCGCTACGAAAACCGAGGGGCCGGTTGTGTCCATCGGCAGATACTTCGGGCGGGCACTCGGGGGTGGGTGGTCAAAATCGCCTTGTACGCCACGTGGGCACAGGCGTGCGGGCTATTCCCATCTCGGGGGCAAATGGTACGCTACCTTCGCGGCGTGGAGTAGGGGATTAACGGGCGGCATTGTGAGGGTGGGCAACATTTGAAGCGCGACGCGGCACGCCACGTCGCTACGAAAACCGTGTGGTCGATTGAATCCATCTGCAGATACTTAGGGCGGGCAACTCTCGGCCCGCCCCTACCAAGAACGTAATAGCAAACCTCGCCAAATGATAGAAATGCGATCCTCTACCGCAAGCACCCATAAACGGTGCGGCGTTGCTAGGGCGAGCACTCGCTACGCTCGGCATCGCCCCTACCAAGAACGCAATAGCAAACTTCGCCAAATATGGAACGCCTTGTATCATTCTTCTCAGCATAACAAAAAAAAGACCCTTGCGGATCTTTCTCTCGGAGCTGCTGCGGATTTGCTTTATTCTGGCTGCTGGGGAGGGAATAGGCTCGCCATGGGATTGTGCTTGTGGGCGCGGTCTTTCACAATGAATACAGACATCGGCAGCTTGCAGTGGCGCTGGAATATCATATCGTGCCCCAGGCAAAGGCCGATGACGAGTACCATCTCGCAGCCAGCCTCCTCTAGGAATTTTGCCTGCCCTATCGGGTTGCAGGCTAGCCCCGGCACATCTTCGCCGAGGATGTCGGCTAGCGGTATCTTCCCGATCTTGCAGCCCGCCATGATCACCTCAAACTCGTCGCTGAGCTTGGCCTGCACGGCTTCCGCCTCCTTCTGGGTGCTGGCGCAGTAGGCTATGCCGATCTTCTTTATGCCCGCATTGCGCGCCCATTGGCGTACCTCCTCCAGCTTCTCGCCCTTGGGGATTGTGGCATTCTTGGCCATGCGCATGAGCTCAAGGTCTAGGCCGGTGTAGCCGAAATTCTCTTCCATAGCGTTTCCTTTTCCGATAGTTTACTGTGATTAACGTTTCTGAGCGCCAGGTTGTTTTACGGATGAGGTATTTTGGAATGGTTATACGGCACGCAATGCGTTCCCTAGCAGGGAGGGCATCTTTGGGAAATTATACTTATCTTGCAACCTGTTTTTTTCAGAGAAAACCAAACCAATCGATCTATGAAACGTTTTTTCATCCTACTGTTAATCTGTCTATTGCTGCCGCTATCCGTATTCTCCCAAGGAGGTATAAGGCTGGGGCGGTACGAGGTGGTGCTATTAGGAAAAAATGCCGTGCGGGGTGCAGAGCTTTCCCGAGTATTGGGCAGAGCTACAGGAGGTTATCATAATGCGATCTTGCAGCTCTCGCATACCCCATCGCCAGCTGAGGTGGATCGGCTTGCCAGGGCGGGCGTGGTGCTGGGTTCTTACTTGGGTGTGCATGCCTACTGGGCTTTGGTGAAAGAGGGGTGCGACTTAGGCGCGCTGGGGCGTAGTGCTCCCATAGAGGCAGTATCGGGCATATCGCCGAGCTGGAAGCTCGATGCGGGTCTGGAGCGCACCGCCATGCTAGGGCCTGAAAGTTCCACGGGGGGTGCTAGCCCGAATTTGCCCATCAGGGTAGTAACGGGCTTAGGTGGCGATACGGAGCGCCGCATTGCACGTAGGTCGAACGTACCGTATTCGTCTCATGGCAAGGCGGAAAGAGTCCCCATTTCGGTAGTCATCTCCTACGCACCGAATGCCTCCCCAGCGGTGGTTCGCGAATCGCTCGCAGCCTTGGGACTGCAGGGTGTACAGCTCGCCGAGAGGTTCGGGCAAGCATGGGCTACAGCGCCCTCGGGCATCCTACAGCAGATTGCTGAGTTGCCTTGGGTGCTGCGCGTGGCCAGGCAACCGCTGCCAATGTCGCTATTCAACGCTACAGGCAGGCTACAGGGGCGTGCCGGGGTGCTAGGCACAGCTACTACACTGGGTGGGAGAGGGCTTACTGGGCAGGGCGTTAGGGTGGGGATCTGGGATGCCAACGTTGCGCCGCATGTCGATTTTGGCAATCGGATTCACGTGCAGGAGTATGGCGAGGAGGATCTGCATGGTACGCACGTGGCGGGTACGGTGCTTGGGAGTGGAATTCTGAATCCTGATGCGCAGGGTATGGCTCCCCGGGCGGAGGCTTGGACCTACAATTTTGACGGGGAGCAGAATGCCTCCACGGCTCAGGAGATGGTGCAGGTGCGCAGCAAGGCTTCCATTACGCTTACCCAGAACTCCTACGGCATTCTGCTCGATGGGAACTGCAATCAGCTAGAGGATATAGTTTACAATGCTGATGATCACAACCTAGATGTGCTCTCCAATGCCTACCCTACGCTAACCCATATCTTCGCAGGTGGGAATGACCAGGAATCGTGTGCTGAAAAGACGCAAGAACTCTGGGGTGTACAGGGATACGGCACAGCCACCCAGCGGGCGAAGAACACGATACAGGTGGGGGCAGTGGATGAGGCTGGAGGCTTGGCACAATTCTCTAGCTGCGGGCCTCAAGATGACGGTCGCCTTTTCCCCACCATCTGCGCGAAGGGGGTACAGGTGCTGAGTACTACCCCTGGCAATGGGTACAAAAGGCTCGACGGAACTAGCATGGCCTGCCCCACCGTTACGGGTACTGCGGCATTGCTACAGGAACGCTATGGGCAACTGCACCCTGGGCTGGAGCTGCGTTCAGATCTGCTCAAGGGACTACTGTCCAATACAGCCAGCGATGCGGGGAGGCGAGGCCCCGATTTCCAGTACGGCTATGGTATAATGAATGCCGAGCGGGCTGTGCAGGCGTTGGAGCGCGGCTACTGGTTACTCGATTCTATAGCTTCGGGCGATGCTCCCAAACTCCAGAAACTTGACATTCCGGCTGGAGCTACTGGCTTAAGGGTGATGCTCGTGTGGATAGACCCTCCGGTGGAGAAACCGCAGGCTTGGGGACAGCGGGCACTTGTGAATGATATTGACCTCTCGGTGAAAGTGGGTGCTGAGACCTACCTCCCGTGGGTGTGCGCTGGTGTGAAAGATCGCGTGGAGGAGGAGGCTGTACGCAAGGTGGATAACCTGAACAATACGGAGCAGGTGACGCTGGGCGTGGACGAGTTCAAGGGGGAAAAATCGGCAACAGCCATAGTAACTGCCCGCGAGGTGGGGCAAGGACGGCAACGCTATATACTTACCTGGTGGTTCGATACGGAGATTCCACGGGTGGTATCGCCTTCGGGTGGCGAGCTGTTGGCTGCAGGGCAAGAGGCCTACTTGGCCGTAGAGGGGCTAGCCGCCCCCTACACCGTGCAGCTCTCCTACGATGGTGGCATGAACTACACCACGGTGGCTACGCTAGATGAGGCTATGGGGAGTGGGCTGTTCACAGTGCCTGCGAATGCACCTACGACGGCAAAAGCCCTGCTACGCGTGATAGATGGTGGCGGACGGGTGGCTGAGAGCAGGGAGCCGTTCATAGTAACTCCCCAACCAGTAAATCTGCAGCTTAAGCAGCCCGATTGCGGTGTGAGCGGGTGGCAGCTACTGTGGAATGCCTGCCCAGGGGCTACGGAGGGCTATGAGGTGCTACTGGCCGAACCGAGTGTGGGGGAATTCAGGAGTATCGGGCAGACGCAGGGGGCAACGGATACGAGCTTCACTGTGCCAGCGGCAGTGCTGCAGGGGGTAGATAGGCCTGTGCTAAGCGTGGCGGTGCGGCTACCAGGCAATGAGGGGTACGGTAAGCGGGCTGTAGGCATAGTGGGGAGTTATTCTGTGCCGGTGCGAATAGGGCCACGGACTCTCCCGTTTGTGGAGGATTTTAGCGTGTACCCTTCTCGTTACCTACGCCCTAGCATGGGACAGAATATGGCGGTGCGGTATATGGGTAAGAGCCTCGAGGGGATGAAGGCTGGGGCTAACGTCCTGTTCGTAGAGTGCAGGGACAGCCTAGCGGATTTCAATGCACAGGATTTCTTTTCGCCGGCTAATTCTGCCAATATTGGTCGGTTAGCTCTCTGCCAGCTAGACCTTACGGGTGTGCCTGCCGAGGAGGAACTGCTGCTGCATATGAAGGGCGCCCTACTGCCCGCTTCGCAGAATGATTCGGGCACGGTGCAGATGCGGGTGCTTGCCAATGGTAGGGTGCTTACGGCTCTCGATGGGGTTAGCATTCAGCGTTCCAATGGGCATGATCAGGATTGGTACTTTGCCCTGAAAGGAGTGGAAATCTGTAGTCTTACCGTGGAGTTTGTAGGCAAGGGCAATGGCGATAGGCTCGGGCTGCTATCAGTTTCGGTGGAACGCGCAGTAACGCAACCAGCGGTATCGCTACAGCTGCTATCTACTCCTACCGATGCGCCTGATATGCAGAAGGAAACGTTCAGGGTGCTGGTAGAAAACCTATGCGCCAAACCTCTAGGCGATGTGCTGGTGAAGGTATGGCGAGGCGGGAAGTGGGTAGACGCATATACCGTGAAGGAGCTTAAGGGAATGGAGCAACGCGAGGTGTCAATAGCAGTTGATCTATCGACCCAACAGGAGCTTGGAGAGCTTATGGATATCGCGTTCACCTGTGAGGTAAATCCTGAAGTTCCTTCGGCCAATGGGCAGGTATCCCACCGGGTGAACAATATGGGGCATGTGTTGCCCATGCCGCGCTCTTGGATAGAGCATACCATTCAGGGCGAGATGATAGTGGATCCGAAGCAGAGGGTAGAGGTGGCAGATCGACTGATATTCACTGACCAAGGCGGGGCTCTCGGACCCCACGCCACTCTTCAGCAGGCCACCCTACAGCTACTACCCAGTACGAAGGGTAAGAAGGTGAGGGTGCGATTCTCCCAATTCCATACGACGAATAATCTGTCGGCTCTACAGGTTTACACCGTGCCCATAGAGAACATGGCCACCGAGGGGGCGCGAGATAGGGCCTACCTGATGGGGGAGATAAAGAATGGGATGGATTTCGTATCAGAATCGCCCGATGGGGCTATCATGCTCTACTTCAGCTCCGATGCTGGAGAAGGGGCGGAAGGTTGGATAGCCGAGGTAGACCTAGTGGATGGGCGTAATCCATTGGCAATAAATGGGGTGAAGGCTTCGCTCCAAGGGGATAAGAATGAGGAACATGTGCCTGTGGAAATTACCCTGCTCAATAGGGGTGATGAGGTGCAGAAAGGAGTGAATGTACTGCTGATAGACGAGGAGGGGGTGAAGCACAAGCAGCTGGTAGATATACCAAAGGGTGAAACGATACTTGCTCTCGACTACAAGCCATTGATCCCGAGGGCTGAACCCCACCCGATCTGGATTGCCCTAGAGGGGGATGATACCGATGCTACCGACAATGATGTGAAGCTCCAGGCAATATACGATAGCTACTGTATACCCCCTCGGGTGAAGAGCGCTCCTGTGCAGGCTTCAACCCTGGTGGTGAATCGAGAGAATGGCTACCTGGGCAATGTACCCACAGGTGCAATCCGCTACACGGTAGACAGCTCACTACCGCTCTACCTGCCTGATGGTAACACGCCAATGCTGGTGAAAACAGAGGGAACGACCGATGGCAGCTACAGCGTGATGGTGTGGGTAGACTGGGATGATGATGGGGTATTCGACGAGAATCCACCAACAGCCGCTCTACCAGCAGGTACTGATATGGAGGTTACGCTGAACCTAGACCCTACAGGAAAAAAGGCCGGCGAACATAGGGCGCGTATCGCAATAGTACCTACGGGGCTGGCTGCGCAACCCTGCCAAGAGGTGGTGCTGGGCGATATGCAGGATTTCAAGCTGGAGGTAAAGGCGGGTGCTAACCCAGTGGCTGGCGACTTGGCCATAGCGGGCATTGAGCTTGATAAGGATATTAATCCGCTACCATTCAAGCCTATCACGATAGTGATCTCGAATCAGGGCAACCGCCCATTCACAGGTAGGCTACGGGTTAGGGTAAAGGCGGATGATGACCCCGAGGTGGTAGAGGAGTCTGCGATTGAGACACCGATTGCACCTTGGGGAGGAGAGGCTAGAATCGCGCTCAAGGCTTCGACTAACTTTACGAAGGTGGGGAAGCATACTGTGCAGGTAGAGATAGAAGAGCAGCCCGAGGTGGTGAATGCGGAGAATAACACGGCCATACGGGAGGTGTGGGTAGTAGAACCTGCTGGAAATAAGCTGAATATGCTCTCGATCAGGAGTTTGGATGGGTACGATGAACAGGTGCAGGTGCCTAGTGTGCCCGATTCACTGAGCAACCTTACCGATGGAGAGCGGGATTGGACGGTAGAGATGCTGATTCGCCCACAGAAATCCCAGTTTGCCGAGTTGGCGCTTGCCCCTGGATTCGGCATCTACCTGGGCTACAAAACTCCTGAAGAGGTAGGATTCCCCGATAATTCGGTGGCAGTCCAGCTGGGCGGCGTTGATGGCCAAGTGGCTTTCAGCGAGGCCAATACCCTTATGCCTGGCGATTGGCATCACATAGCCGTGGTGGTGAAGGGAGGAAAGACGCCTGAGGGCTATACGAGCGTAGTGGTCTACATAGATGGGGAGCCACGCCAGTTGACTGTACGGGGGCATGGAACACCGGGGTTTGGAGGGAAAGATGGGAAGACCCTCAACCTATTCACGGCCTTCGATGGCGAGGTCAAATATTTCAGGGCTTGGAGCAAAGGGCTCTCAGGCAACGAAATCGTAAAGAATATCTACGATTACGTTCGTTCGGGCGGAAGACTCCCGCAAGATTGCCTAGTAGAGTTCTGCTTTGACGAGGGTCTGGGCAATGGGTTATCGCTCTCTGACGAGGCTGTGGCAACCATACTCCCCAAGGATGACGAACGGCTAACCCAGGAGCCTGACGGAATATGGAAGAGGGCCGATAGGTTGATAGAACGTTTCAGCTTCGATGGGGTGAATAGGGTGGAAGAGACCGCAGAGAACCACTATACGCTCTACTTTGCCAAAGGGACTGATAGGCGGCATGTTCGCGGTAGTGTGGCGGCACTATGGCCTAAATTCACGGCACTTACCCACAAGGGGAAACCAATAATCGGCAATCAGGAGTACGATTTCTCTACGCCCGTGGTTATAGAGGGGGAAGCAGATATTCTTTTCAGCTTTCAGCACGTAAAGCATAAGGTGACCTTCACGTTCCAGGAAGACCAATCTGGCGAGTGCGACATACTCACGCTGAAGCTGGAGAGGGGGAAGAATGGAGGATTGGTAACCGATGTAATCCCTGCCCAGGTGGGACAGACCTGCCTGCTAGAGATTCCCTCGAGTGCAGGTACGCTAGAGAACCCTGAGGCGGTGGTGCTGAGCTTTACCCTCTCAGCTGGCTCTACCATGCAATACCAGGGGAATGCGGTGCAGAGTGGGCTTACGAAGCTCGACCTTACCCATCCGCTCTTGCTAGAGGTTAGAGCTGCGAACGGCAACACAAAGCTCTACACTGTGGCGCTGGCTCTGCCCCAAAGCATAATGTGGCTACCAGCTAGCACCCACTTTACCTACGGCGATGTAGGGGAGGTGGTACCCGAGAAGAGCAACGTTGGGCTTCCTATCGCCTACAGTAGCAGCAACTCCGAGGTGGCTAGTGTAGCTGGAGAGCGGCTAGTGGTGGGAATCCCAGGTAGGACCACCATTGTTGCCATGCAGAGAGGTGAGGGAATCTATGGTCCAGCGGCCAATGTTCGCTATGAGATAACGGTGGATAGGCGCGCTGCCACTGTGAAACCCATTACGCAGACAGTTCCTTTTGGTGGTCCCCTAGAACTTCAGTATGAGTACGGTAACCTGGCCAAGCCGGAGGATGCCCATATCCTGCCCAACCCGCTGCATGCGGGAGGCTATAGGATAACAGATATTGCGGGGAATACGATTCTGCCCACGACTACACTCCCCATAGGTCGGTATTCGGTAGTGCCGAATGCGTCCAGCTATAGTACCACCTGCTACGAGGTAACGCCCTTGCCAGGAGAGTTCGAGGTGATGGCTAGCGACTTAACCCTCGTGGAGCTTAAGGTGGAGGATGAGGCGGCAACCCCAATATCAGCTGCCAGCGTAACCCTGGGTGATGAGAGCCGATACACCAATGCCCAAGGGCTACTCTACTGGCTGGTAGACAATACCAAGCAACATACCTTCACGGTGCGCAAATCGGGCTACGGAACGGTGATGATAAAGCTACAGCAGGGCGAAGCGCGTCGACTGGTAACGTTACGTAGGCCTACCATCTCGCTTAGTTATACTGCTGGAGAGGGAGGCCAGCTATTTGGAGCTATCCAGCAGCATGTGGTGGCAGGCGGCAATGGAGAACCAGTGCTGGCCAAAGCGAATGACGGCTATAGATTCGCCATGTGGAGCGATGGGGGGCTAGACAATCCTAGGCAAGAGCTGGGAGTAACGAATCCTGTGGCGGTAGAGGCTCGATTTGTACGTAGCGATTTATTTGCGGTTCGCTTTTTGGTAATGGATGGAGGGAGTCCTCTCCAGGGGGCTAAGGTTGTGATTGGTGAAAAGACCAAGGATACCGATTCCAACGGGCAGGCGATCCTCTATATGGCTGGTGGCACATACACCTATACAGTGGGCAAAGAGGGGTATGAACCAGCTAAGCACGAGCTAAAAGTGGATGCCAATACGGAAGTAGTGAAGGTGGAGCTGGAGAAGGCAAAACCACAGGCTATAGGGCATCTGCTAGCTGGCATAGAGGCTACGCCCAATCCATTTGCCAGTAGGCTGATACTTGCAGGGCTTGCAGAGGCTAATAGAGTATCAGTGCTTACACCTACAGGAAAAGTGATGCTAACAGTATCGCTCAACGGGCAGTGGCGGGTGGAGCTGCAGCTGGGGCATCTACCGGCTGGGCTCTATTTTGTAGTGGTGCAGGCTACGGGTGAACAGAGGGTGCTGCGGGTGGTGAAAGAATAGTAAAGGTTTTGCACTGTGAAAATGCGGGAGGGTGTCTCGGGATAACGGGCCACCCTCTTTTGTTTGGCGATTTTGGTTGTTTATTGCTATATTCGCGGTGAATAACGAAAGGCAACGGCACGATGAGCAATACGAAACAGGAGGGGGCGGAACGGAAGATGCAGCTCGACTTGAGCGCAGAGGTGGCAGCGGGTACCTACTCGAATCTGGTGGTGATTTCGCACTCCATTAGCGAGTTCGTGCTAGATTTTGCGCGGATAATGCCAGGGGTAGATTCTCCCCGTGTGGTGAGTAGGGTGATAATGACACCTGACCACGCAAAACGGCTGCTCTTGGCACTTACCGAGAATGTGCGTCGCTATGAGTACCTGCATGGAGAGATAGATCTGCACGAGGATGTGGCCAACCCTGAGATCCCCTTTGTGGGCGATACCCGAAACGAGGCGTAAATGGGGACTTTTCACCCTCTGTGTGCAAGAGAGCGTAAAGGCTAGGGGAAAGTATGGGGCAGAGTTCATGCGTCCTAGTATTGCACCAACGAAAGGGATTGCGAGTTAATACCAGTAACCCCAAATTGCTAGCTAAAGGTACTCTGGAGTGCTATGATTTTGACCGAGGGGCTTAGCAGCGATGAGGTGTACTTCAAAGCAATTGAGTGTGGCTGCTACGCGAATAGCTTGTAGCATTGCGCACTAGACGTTAGCAGCATTAATACACCTTTTCGAACCGAGGTAGGCGAGAAAATCCGTTTTCAGGGTAATCTAAAGTGAAAGCGGGGAACTCTACAATTTGCTGTTTAATAACAGGGAATCCTTGCCTATGCAGACCCTTCAGAGCCATGTGAGCGTGCTTAGGGGGATTACGCCGAAGCAGGTTGAGCTGCTGAAGAGGGAGATAGGTGTGGATACGCTTGGCGATCTTATCGGCTACTATCCCTACCGCTATGAGGATCGTACGCAGTTCCTTGCGATACGGGATCTACGAGAGGCGAACGGCAAGCAGCAAGTGATAGCCACGCTCCAGAGCACACGTATGGCTGGCGAGGGGCGTAAAAGAAGGCTTGAGGCGGTATTTAGCGACGATAGCGGCATGCTGGCCTGCGTGTGGTTTCGGGGATTACAATGGGTGTATAAGCAGCTGAAGATAGGGGTTCGCTACGTGCTTTTCGGAGGGGTGGAGGTGTATGGACATCGGCTGTCCATGTCGCACCCCAGCTTTGAGGTTTTCACCCCTGCCGTGCTGCAACGTGCTGGTCTCGATCCACTATACGAGACCACTGAACGGATGAAGGTCGCCAAGCTGCAGTCTACCCGTTTGGCTGTGCTGATACGCGAGGCGTTGGGGCTGGTGCAGGGTACGGTGGAAGATTACCTACCCTCCTATTTAGTGGAAGAACATCGGCTACCCGAGCTGGGGTGGGCGTTGGCCAGTATCCATTTCCCTGCAGATAGGCCAGCGCTGAAACTCGCACGGGCAAGGCTGGTGTTCGATGAGCTATTCACCCTGCAAATCAGTCTACTGCGTAATAGGATAGGAGCAGATGGTAAGCAGTACGCGGGGCAACGCTGCACGAAGTCGGGGGTGATTATCCATGAATTCTACAGCCGTAACCTCCCCTTTGAACTCACAGAGGCGCAGCGGCGAGTGGTGCATGAGATCTACGAGGATATGCGTAGTGGGTTGCAGATGAGTAGATTGATACAGGGCGATGTGGGGAGTGGCAAGACCCTGGTAGCACTGTGCGCCATGCTGGTGGCAGCGGGCAATGGGATGCAGAGTGCACTTATGGCTCCTACCGAGATTCTCGCCCAGCAGCACTACAAGAGCATATCAAAATTTATCAAGGGTCTTGGTATAGTGGCGGCACTGCTCACTGGTAGCACTCCTGCCAAAGCTCGCACGCAGCTATTAAAAGGACTGGAGAACGGAGTAGTCCAACTTCTCATCGGCACCCATGCGCTCATAGAGGATAGGGTGCAGTTCCAGAATCTTGGGCTGATAGTGGTGGATGAGCAGCAACGCTTTGGGGTGGATCAGCGCGCCCGTCTCTGGGGGAAAGGTGCTAAGTATCTACCCCACATACTTGTAATGACTGCTACCCCAATCCCTCGCACGCTGGCAATGGCACTCTACGGCGACCTGCAAATAAGCGTGATAGACGAGCTGCCACCTGGGCGTAAGCCGATCGTTACGGTACATTGCTACAAGGAGAACCGTGGTAAGCTCTATGGCTGGGTGGAGCAGGAGCTGCGCGCAGGGCGACAGGCCTACTTCGTCTACCCGCTCATAGAGGAGTCTGCCACACTAGACCTCGAGAGCCTAGAGGTGGGGTATCAGAGGCTAAAGGAGGTTTATCCGCATTATCAAGTGGCTATGGTTCACGGGCGAATGCCACCTGAGGAGAAGGAGGCTGCCATGCAGGCCTTCGCTAGCGGAAAGGCACAGATACTGGTATCGACCACGGTGATTGAGGTGGGGGTTGATGTGCCAAACGCCTCGGTAATGGTGATAGAGGAAGCCCAACGTTTCGGGCTGTCGCAGCTCCACCAGCTCCGAGGACGTGTGGGACGTGGTGCCGAGAAAAGCTACTGTTTCCTTGTAACTGACTATAAGCTAGGCAAAGAGTCAAAAGTGCGAATCGATACGATGGTGCAGACCAACGATGGATTCAAGATAGCCGAGGTCGATTTAAACTTGCGGGGGGCGGGAGATCTTGAAGGGACACAGCAGAGTGGCATAGCGCTCCGTTTGCGTCTGGCCAACCTGGCAACCGATGGCCCCATGCTGAACTTTGCACGCACGCAGGCCGAGGCATTGCTGGCACGCGATCCCAAGTTGGAATTTCCAGAGCATCGGCTACTAGCAGCACACATAGAAGCTGAGAAGAATAGGGGGGGCGACTACAGCAAGATAGGGTAGAAGTATAGCCTTATAGTTTCGAGGGCATTATTGATGGTTCGCCATTTTCACATTTCTTGGTATCGCTATTTACTCTCGCCGCTGGCGTGGCTCTACGGGGCTGTGGTAGTGCTACGAGGGTGGCTTTATGATAAGAGGATACTCCGGGAAACGACAGTAGAATTACCCACTATTGGGGTAGGGAATCTGTCGGTTGGTGGCACGGGTAAAAGCCCGATGTCCATCTACCTCCTCCAGTTTTTACGAACTGTACAACATCCAGCCCTACTAAGCCGTGGGTATGGACGTAAAACGTTCGGTTATAGAGAAGTAGAACTAGGTTCGTTGCCCTCTGAGGTTGGCGATGAACCGCTCATGGCCAAGCGTGCATGCCCCAGTGAACTCGTAGCGGTGTGCGAGCGTAGGGTGGATGGATGTCGGAAGATTGCTGCATTGCATCCAGAGGTAGACGTAGTAGTGCTGGATGATGCCTATCAGCATCGGGCGTTGAGGTTGGGATTCAGCCTGCTACTAACCACATACGTTCGCCCCCACTGTTACGATGCCTTGCTACCCGTAGGACGACGGCGCGATACGCTGCTGCAGGGCAAACGGGCTAATGCCGTAGTTGTTACTGGTTGCCCGGCTACACTCTCGGAGGCAGAACGAAAGGTTCTTACTGGTGAATTGAGCCATGCGGGGCAACCCGTGCTGTTCGCAACCCTCCAAGTATCAGGGATTGAACCCTTCCTACCGATAAGGCTAGGCGAGGACGGAGATTCTTCGGTTCAGGATTGGACTGAAGTGCAGGGGGTTTTTGCCTTTGCGGGCATTGCCAATCCCGCACCCTTCTTCGCGCAGGTAGAAGAAAGTAAACGACTGCTTGGAACGTTGGTGATGGGTGACCACCGTCTGCCTACCGCACGGCAGATGATGTATTTGGAGAGGATGGCCAGGGATGGGATGGCTCTCATAACCACGGAGAAGGATGCTGCTAGGCTTAGCGGATGTCTGCCCTCTGGGAGCTGGTTGGCCAAAAGGCTCTGGGTGATGCGGGTTGAATTGGGATTTCTGGGAGGGGATGGTGAATGTTTGAAATCATTGATCAATGGATATCTTGAGTCGGTTAGATGAGGCTGCTGCCTGTGTACGGCAAAGGCTTGGGGATGCGTGGGCTGCTGCTGTGGTGCTAGGCTCTGGATTAGGTGGTTTTGCCAGTCAGGTGGAAGATGCTAGAGAGTTGGATTACAGCGAGATTCCACACTTTCCCGTGTCTACGGTAGAGGGGCATGCTGGTAAGCTGATAGGTGGTAGGGTGGCAGGGAAACGGCTGCTAGTTATGGCTGGACGATTCCACTACTACGAGGGCTACAGCATGGGGCAGGTAACCTTTGGCATTCGTGTGCTACACAGGATAGGGGTGAAGGTATTGCTCCTCTCCAACGCTGGGGGCGGGGTAAACCCTGCATTCAGGCCAGGCGATGTGATGCTGATTACAGATCACATCAACCTGATGCCCAATCCGCTTGTGGGGCCGAATATTGATGAGCTAGGCCCTCGCTTCCCCAATATGAGCGATGCCTACTCGCCCCGATTGGCAGATCTGGCAAGACGCGCCTCCGCTTTGCGAAAAGTTCCGCTCACCCAAGGGTGCTACCTAGGCAGCACCGGCCCTACATTTGAGACTCCGCACGAGTACAATTTCTTCCGCACCATAGGGGCTGATGCAGTGGGAATGAGTACTGTACCCGAGGTTATAGTGGCTCGGCACTGCGGCATGGAGGTATTGGCCTTCAGCGTGATTAGCAACGTCGGGGGGCTTTACTCCCACAAGGAGGTCAGCCACCAAGAAGTGCAAGAAGTGGGAGCTTTAGCCGAAAAACGTCTCACGGAGTTGATTTTAGGCGTGCTAGAGGCAATGTAATAATAGCTCATCGAGATTTTAGAATACGACAATCGAGAAATTTTAGGGTATCATGGGAAAACCAACGAATATGGAGCACGCAGAGCGTTCGATACGCACCCGCCTCAGTGTGAATATCAACAAAATAGCCACCCTAAGAAATGCCCGTGGTGGAAATATACCCGATGTTCTCTTAGCCGCGCAGCGTATCCAGTCCTACGGTGCGCAGGGTATAACGGTACACCCACGGCCTGATGAGCGCCATATCACCCGGAAAGATGCCTGCGACCTTAGGCAGGTAGTGACTACAGAGTACAATATTGAGGGTAATCCAACTGTCGATTTCATCGAACTTGTGCTTGGCATTCATCCAGAGCAAGTGACTTTAGTCCCCGATGCTCCTGATGCCCTCACCTCCAATGCCGGCTGGAATACCGTGAAGCACGCCGAGTTCCTCAAGGGGGTAATCGCCAGATTTAAGAGCAAAGACATTCGGGTGTCGGTATTTGTGGATCCGTTGCCTGCTATGGTGCAGGGGGCGGCGGACTGTGGTGCCGACCGGGTAGAACTCTACACAGAATCCTATGCCGCATGCTATGGTGATTGCCCAGAGTCGGCCATTGCTCCGTACGTATTGGCAGCGCAAGAGGCCAGGGAGCGTGGGCTGGGGTTAAATGCTGGGCATGACCTAAGCCTAGAAAATCTCGCATACCTAGTAGAGCGTATACCCTGGCTGGATGAGGTTTCGATAGGCCAAGCCCTTATAGCCGATGCACTCTACCTTGGGCTAGAGAAGACCGTGCAGTCCTACCTAGAGGTAATACGGTTGGGTGCTGAAAAAGGCTATGCAGCTCTCGGGTAGAAGCCCAGTAGATATGCGGGCTTGGGGTAGCGCAACGAACCCTGCTATAGTGCTGCTGCACGGGCTCTATGGCAAGGCAACCGACTGGATTCCCATAGCCCAACTATTGGAGAGTAGCTACCGTGTGCTGGCGTTATGCCTTCCTTGCCATGCGGATGGAATGGTAGACGATGCACCCACATTGGTCTCTATGGCAGCCCGTATAGCCGAGGGTGTGCTATCGGGCGGCGTGGAGCGGTGCGTAGCAGTAGGGCATTCACTCGGTGGGCGGGTGGCGATGCAGCTGGCTATGGATTACCCTGCGTTGGTGGAAGCTGTGGTGTCGATAGATGCCCCACCACCCACCTTTAGCATGCCTCGGGTAGAAAGCATGATGCAAGAGCGTATTGCCAGGCTGGGCGTAGCATGGAAAACCCAGGCAGGGTGTGATCGTCTAGCCATGAGGCGATTCATGCTGGAGAGCTACCAGCGAGGGTGCTATGGGAGCGAACCTGCAAGGGTAGATTTCCCAAATGATTGCCCTAGAGAGCTCCCTGTGCCCGTGGCTGATTTCATACTACGGAGCTATGTGCAGGGACCAGAAGGGTGGCGTTGGCTGCTGTACTGGCCTGGAATCTCCACACTGATTCTCAATGGAATAGGGTATAGAGAACGGTTGCCATTTGTGCAGCCATTGCTACTGCTGAAGGGCGGAGCATCACCCTATTGCACAGGGGTAACGGAAGAATTGCTACGTAGCCGTGGTGTAGCCGAGCATTGCCGGGTAGTGCAGTTTGCCGGTGAAGGGCACTTCTTGCACATCCATAGGCGTGGGGAGGTGGTGGAGTTGCTAAAGACCCTGCTGCCGTGGGAAGCCAGCCGAGTAACCTAGTGGGGCAGAGGGAGACTCTCCTCCATGCTAGTGCTGTTGGGTTGCTCTAGGCTATAGGTGGGGATCTTCTCTAGGGCAAGCTGGCAGGCTTGGCGTTCGGCGAGCTTTTTATTGCGACCGTAGGCTTGGGCGTATTGACGATTTTCTATGCGTACAGTGCAGAGAAAGCGTCCGTTTGCAGTATGCCCCTCTGAGGTCTCGGTGGTGAGCTGAATCGTAAGGTGGTGTTGCTGCCCCCAGTTCAGGAGTTGCGATTTAGCATCGTCCAGGTGGTCGAGCACCTCGTGCCAATCGACCCGTAGGGCGAGAATTTCGCAGTGGTACACCTCTTTGGCCATCTCGTAGCCTTTATCCAGAAAGATGGCGCCGAACAGAGCCTCAAAGGCATTGCCGAGGAGGTTGGGGGCAATCCTACGCACCGAGAGCTCGTGCTGGATAAGCATGGCTATGCCGAGGTCTTCTGCCAGACGATTGAGATGTTCCCGTGAAACGATGCGGGCTCTCAGCTTGGTGAGGTCGCCCTCCTGAATGGTAGGGAAGTGGCGGATGAGGTACTCTGAGGTCGCCAGCTCAATCACCGCGTCGCCGAGGTACTCTAGTCGTTCGAAGGCCAGCTCTCCAGCATCATCAGCCACTGCTGAGGGGTGGGTTAGAGCCTCATCGTAGAGGTTTACATTGCCAGGCACAAACCGGAGGGTGTCGGCAAAAAGCGGGTAAAGCCGTGGAGCGGTTCGCAGGGCCAAGCGAAGCCGAGCAGCCAGCCCGAAGGGATTCCTTCTAGCGCGCATAGGCCATTGGGATAGGATAGGGAAAAACGGAGAACCCCTACTGATGCCGATTACCGTCAGGTGTCTCGTGCAGCAGTAGGGGTTCTCCGTTTTTAGGCTGTACTAGTTGAATTTCTTGAAGACCACCGAGGCGTTATGCCCGCCAAACCCGAAGGTGTTGGAGAGGGCATAGTTGACATCCCGCTTCGCCGCAACGTTGGGTGTAAGCTGGAGGTCGGGATTAATGGCCTCGTCGCGGTGTTCCAGATTGATGGTGGGAGGGATGATCCCCTTCTGAATAGCCATGATGCAGGCTAAGGCCTCTATGGCGCCCGCAGCCCCGAGGAGATGCCCTGTCATGCTCTTGGTGGAGCTTATGCTGACCTTGGTGGCGTGCTCCCCAAATACCTTCTCTATGGCTTTGAGTTCAGCCACATCGCCCAGCGGGGTTGAGGTGCCATGCACATTGATGTAGTCAATGTCAGCAGGTTTAACCCCCGCCTCCTCTATGGCAAGGCGCATTACCTCGCTAGCCCCCGCGCCCTCCGGATGGGGAGCTGTGAGGTGGTGCGCATCGGCCGTCATCCCAGTTCCCACAAGCTCAGCGTAGATTTTTGCCCCGCGAGCCTTGGCGTGCCCGAGTTCCTCTAGGATCAGCGCCCCAGCCCCCTCGCCCATCACGAAACCATCGCGGTCACGGTCAAAGGGCCGTGAGGCGTGCTGAGGATCGTCATTGCGTGACGAGAGAGCCTGCATTGCGCTGAATCCACCTACGCCAGGAGGCGTGATGGCGGCCTCTGACCCTCCAGAGATGAAGAGGTCGGCCTTGCCCAGGCGTATCAGATTGAAGGCATCGGCCAACGCATGGGTAGAGGAGGAGCAGGCCGAAACCGTGGTGTAGTTCGGCCCACGATACCCATACCGCATGCTGATATGCCCTGAGGCGATATCGGAGATCATCTTGGGGATGAAGAATGGATTGAACCGGGGCGTACCGTCGCCGTGGAAGTAGTTATCAGCCTCGGCCCAGAAAGTCCCGATCCCCCCGATTCCCGATCCCCAGATAACGCCCGCGCGGTCGAGGTTGATCTTTGCGTCCAGAAGTCCAGCATCGATCATGGCCTCCTGCACCGCCACCAGCGCGTACTGGGAGAAGGCATCGTGCTTCTTGAGTTCCTTACGGTCGAAATGGTCCAGCGGATTAAACCCTTTGAGCTCGCACGCTATCGTCGTCTTGAACTTCGAGGCATCAAAGCCTGCGATTTGCGCGCAGCCAGAAACGCCCTTGGCGAGACTATCCCAGTAGGCAGGCAGCGTATTCCCGATGGGGGTGAGCGCGCCTAGCCCGGTAACGACAACCCTTCTCAGCTCCATAGAAAAACCAGGATTTAGGTAAAAAACTAGAATGTGCGAACTCTCAGGGGCGCTTGGCCCAGCCGTGAGAATCTTCCCTATTTGGCGGCGTGGGCCTCTATGTAGCTGATGGCCTCCTTCACCGTGGTGATCTTCTCGGCATCCTCATCCGGGATCGTGATGTTGAACTCCTTTTCGAAGTCCATGATCAGCTCTACAGTATCCAGAGAATCAGCCCCCAGATCGTTGGTGAAGCTGGCCTCGGGCACCACTGCGCTCTCTTCCACACCGAGCTTGTCGACGATGATCGATTTTACCTTCGCTGCGATTTCCATCTTGCTTTCAGTTTACTTTGGTTATTAAACAACTACACCATCTTTTCGGTTCGAGAGGTGAATATGAAGCCTCTTTCACCCGCTAAGATTTGCGGCAAAGGTAGGGCTTTTCTGAATAACTAGCATACTTTTGCGTTATTTTTTAGTGTGAATGCTGGTGATTTTTATTGTAAATTTCTGTTTATGAGGAATATAGTGATATTCGCATCGGGCAATGGTACCAATGCCCAGCGGCTCATTGAGCATTTTCGTGATCGGAAGGATGTGCGGATCGCCCTGCTGGTGTCTGATAATCCCCAGGCTTTCGCCCTCCGGCGAGCCAAGCAGGCAGGCGTGGAGACCATGGTGGTGAAGCGTAGTCAGCTGGGAACTGAGGAGTTTATCGGAGAGCTGAAGTCTAGGGGGATCGGACTAATAGTGCTGGCGGGGTTTCTCGGGTTGATTCCCAAGGCGCTCATCGAGGCGTTTCCACGGCGTATAGTGAACCTCCACCCGGCATTGCTACCGAAATTTGGCGGCAAGGGCATGTATGGGCGCCATGTGCATGAGGCGGTACTTGCGGCGGGCGAACGCGAGAGCGGCATCACCATACACCTGATCGATGAGCATTACGACCAGGGCGTGATGCTGCTGCAGGCAGCCACCGAGGTGTTGCCTGGCGACACGCCCGAGAGCCTGGCTGAGCGCATCCACGCTCTAGAGTACGAGTGCCTCCCCCTCTGCATAGATTCGCTAGTGCCTGGGATAGAGGATCTCTAGCCCCTACGAAGGGGTATTGGGGGCAGAATAGGGCGGGGATGGAAAGGAATAACGGCAGCTTGCAGGAAGTCGGTCGGGACAGACAGCTTTCGGCCTACCCCCACACGGTTCCCTCCACCGAGCGCGTAATTATCAATCGATAGAGAGAACCCTGTAAAACCCCTTAATTGCGATGCGTCACACCATAATTGCGACGCGGCACGCCACGTCGCTACTAAGGATTCACTGGTTGGAATCGTCTTACCTCCCCGTTCCAAATTCAATCTCAGAATGATGGTTACTCCATTGATTGGCAATACTATGGAAACTGTAGATTCGCCGGCACTTTACAACTGGGGCTTAGAGATGGCCTCCAAGCTGGCGCTGGGCGATACTGTGGCTGCTGCGTTGGCCTACATCCCAGTGCTTTTGGTTATTTCGTTGGCCTCCGTGGCGGCCTACTATCTGGCACGGCTGCTGCTGCTCTACGTGCTGGCCTTCTTGCTCCGCCGGCTGCATGGAGAGCTGTACCGTAGGATCAAGGCTCGGCGAGTGCTGCAACGGATTAGCCACCTGGCCCCGGCGGCGGTTATCTACATAGGTGTGTCAGCCCTGCTGCCGCCTGCGCATACCACCGTGGTAGGCCTCGTGCAGGTTTGCACCCTGGTGTACATGGTAATAGCCTCGCTGGTGGCGGTGAACGCGGCGATCAATGCGCTGCACGATGTCTATTTGACCCTAGAGGTGGCGCGTACCCGGGTTATTAAGCCCTACGTGCAGGTGGTGCAGACCGTGCTCTACGTGCTGGGGAGCATCCTGGTGGTGTCCATTGTTATCCATCGCAATCCCGTCAATCTTTTCCTTGGATTGGGGGCCATGGCCGCAGTCCTAATGCTGATATTCAAGGATGCCATCCTAGGGCTGGTGGCCTCTATCCAGGCCTCGGTGAACAACCTCGTCAAGCCGGGCGACTGGGTGGTGGTGCCGAGCCGCAATGCCGATGGGACCGTGCTGGAGATCACCCTCACCATAGTTAAGGTGCAGAATTGGGACCGCACCATCGTCACCTTTCCCACCTACGCCCTCGTGAGCGAGAGCCTGCAGAACTGGAAGGGGATGAGCGAGAGCAACGGGCGCCGCATAAAGACCCCGCTCTATATAGACGTTCGCTCTGTGCATGCCTGCTCGCCCGAGGAGGTGGCGCGATTCCAGCAGGTGATGCTACTGGCAGACTACATTGCCGAGGAGAAGAAGGTGCTGGAGCGGCAGAATGCAGCCGTTGAGCATCTCGCACTGCCGGGTATCAACAGCGTGCGGTTCACTAACCTGGGCATGTTTCGGAACTATGCGAATCGGTACTTGAAGAGCCATCCGCTGCTCGACCACGGCGATACCTGCATGGCGCGCCTTCTGCCTGCTACCGACAAGGGGATTCCTCTGGAGATCTACTGCTTCTCTCGCATTACAGAATGGGAGGCGTATGAGGGGGTGCAGGGCGATATCGTGGAGCATTTGCTGTCGGTAGCACCAGAGTTTGGCCTTCGGATATACCAGCATCTCTCCGGGGCCGATGTGAGGCCGAATTTATCAGGAGCTGAACCTACTGCGCAGTGAGCCTTCCGCAAAAGTCCCGTAAAAGGTCAATACTTTTATTTGGATCTGGGTAGGGGCGATGCCGAGCAGAGCGCATGCCCACCCGCCTTGCGAGAATTGAGCCCCCGAAAAAATTCCGTATGGGTTCAATCCCCTATAGGCAGTCTTTTCCCCCTCTTGCGGGTAAATAGGTCTTAATCAATCGATTCAATCTACCGAAGGCCGTAGGGCTGCGGCGCTTAGAGGGATTTTGCAGAGGCTCCCTAGTCTGCCAGCCTACTGCCCCTGCAGCGTGGCGCGGAAGCTCTCCACGTGCCGCTCGCTTTTATCGGGGTACACGTCGGCTATGCGCACCAGTATCCCCGTCTCCTCCACGTTGCCGAACTCTGGGTTCAGGGCGGTGCCGAAGGTGCGCATGGTGCTGGAGAGCCCTATGTAGGATTTGATGAGCGGGGGGATCTTCTCGCCGAAGTTGGCCAGCTGGGCGTTGAGGATCTCGAAGTTCTCCTTGTAGGTAGCCCCCGTGAAGATGCGTTCCATTTGGGCTCTGTCTATGCCGAGCTGCAGGGGGAGCTTGGGCCAAGCCAGGTGGTCGGGGTCCGGGAAGTAGCGTTGCAGGAAGTAGTGCAGCGTGTTGCGGGCCTGCTGATTGTAGTGGGTGTACATGGTTACCTTGCCGAAAAAGTACTGCACGTTGGGGTGCAGCACCACCAGCGCGCCGAGCCCGTCCCAGAGGTTGTCGAGGGCGTATATACCCTTCCGGCGTAGGCGCGATGACTGGTACACAGGCTGCACGAAGGAGCGCCCCAGCTCTATGGTGTAGGGGAGGTACTGGGTGCGGAACTGCGGGGAGAACCCGAAGAGGTGCCCCGTGGCCATGGTGGGGCTCGCCGAGCCGCCCTCGCCCGGGAGGCTGTACCGATAGCCGCCGAGAATCATGCGTTCCTGGGGGTCCCATACCACGAGCTGATGGTAGGGATGCGCGCAGATGTCGAGGTCGTCAATATCCACCGATTTCCCCGTGCCCCCCCCAGCATCGCGGAAGGCCAGCTCACGCAGCCGTCCGAGCTCCCGCATGGTGTGGGGGGCCTCGTGCGCGGTGAAGGTGTAGATGTCAGTGCCCGCGTTATTCGCGTGGCGTAGGAAGTGCCTCGGTATGAGCTCCTGCTCTATGAGCCGCGGGTCTACCGCATCGATGATCGTCTCCATATCATTCGCCCGTTATGGCCGCTGCCGCATCGCTACCCCGCCGCCCTCTACCAGGAGAATGCCAGACCAATGGGATTCTGCTCCCGGCCCTTGCCCCCGGGGCGGCGCGCCGTGTGGCTAGGCGTGCTTCCGCACCGTGCTTGGCGGTAGGGATGCCAGTGGGTGAACTCCCGTTGGCTTAGAGGGTTCTGCGCATTGGCATTCGGCTAATTACTACCGCGAAGGTAGCGGAATGCTAGGACAATAGCAAGCGGTAGGGCTTGGGACTGTTGAATAATCAGCGGATTCCTGCGATGTGGAGGGGAAAACCTAGCGCGCAACATCAGTAAAAAACGGCAAAACGATGCGTGGCTACGGCCCTCGATGGATGTTGAAGGGTGATATAAAACCCCTTTATCCGCGTGATGGAATGGGATCTGTTGGCTTTTAGCGCATGCTCTCGCGCTCCCAAGGACGTAGCGGCGCGGCGTGCAGCATCGCTATCTGCCCTTCACCGCATTCCCATATCTGGGCGCGGCAGCATGCCGCACCAACCCCTCCGCAATGCCGAAAGTAGGGGCGCAGCCCAATAATTCGCCCCACTTGCACCGCACCATCGCCGTACCATCGCCGTACCATCGTCGCTTCATCCTCGGATTTCGTGGCGAAATCCGAACATGAAGCGGCCCTGGTACGGCGATGGTATGGCGTTGATACAAGGATGGTGAACGCGTATGGTACGGGAAGTTCGGCAATGCTGATAGCCGATAGTGCGCGCCCCTGGAGCCTATAGCGTAGGGGAGTTGCCGAGCGTAGCGCGTCCCGGTATGCGTCCAGAGTGGTTGGTACATTGCAATGGCCTCCCCGCTGAAGCCCGGCTGTAGGGGTTGGGTCTTCGCGGATTTCGCGAAGATTCCCCCACCCATCGCCCATACTCGAGGGCATATCCGCTCCGCCTATCTAATGCGTGGCCGCGGCGTTTGTAGCGACGTGGCGTGCCGCGTCGCGGTTTGGTGCCTTGTCCCCAATTGTTGCGGCGTGCTGCGTCGCGCTTAACTCTTTCCCTATCTCGCTTCGTGCCCGCTGCGTTGCCTTAGGCGTACCGCCCATCAAATGGTGGGGGTCAGGTAACCCCGAAACGGCCCCATAAACGGGGCGCGGGTGTCCCCATAAAATTTTTACCGATGAGGGGAAAAATGGATTTGAACGGCTATTTTTCGCGATGTACGGCAGAAAATGGGCGGTTTTTTCGCCATTGGAACATGGGGTATTGCATTGTCAGGAAAAATGATTATATTTGCAATTGAGATATGTCTAACTGATTAAAACACAAGAAGGAGGGAAGCTAGATAGACGAAACAAGCACGAGAACTTGGGGGCGGCAGAGGCGATGGATCAATCCCATTTATGGCAAACCAAAAACAAAAGTAATGGCAAGCATGAGAAGATTCTTACTACTAAGCGTGGCTACCCTGTGGGCCTTCGCGGCGCTGGGGCAGCAGCGTACCGTCACCGGGGTGGTGACGAGCGCGGAGGACGGAAGCCCGCTCCCGCAGCTCTCGGTGATGCTCAAGGGCAGCACGCCCACGGGCGTGGTGACCGACCTAGATGGGCGCTACCGCATACAGGTGCCCGGGCCTGAGGCGGTGCTACAGTTCGTCTACATGGGCATGGCTACCCAGGAGATCACCGTGGGCGACCGCTCCGAGATCAACGTGGTGATGCAGCCGGTGGACGTGGCTATAGAGCAGGCGGTGATCACGGGCTATGGGAAAACCGCGCGTGCGGCCTTCACCGGATCGGCCTCCACGCTCTCTGACAAGCAGTTCAAGGATAGGGTAGCCGCCAATCCCATCAAGGCTCTCGAGGGCACGGTCCCTGGCCTGCAGATGACCACGGGCACTGGGCAGCCTGGCGCGCCGGCCACCATCTTCATCCGCGGGCGCAACTCGCTGAACTCGGGCACCCAGCCGCTCTACGTGATAGATGGGGTGCCCTACCAGAGTGGTACAGTAGGCATTCGGGCAACCGAGGGGGTTCAAGTATCACCTTTAGCCACTCTTAATCCTGATGATATAGAGAGCTACACGGTGCTCAAGGATGCCACGGCTACCTCCATCTACGGGGCGCGGGCGGCCAACGGGGTCATCGTGATCACCACCAAGCAGGGGAAGCAGGGGTCATTCAACGTCAATCTCACCGCAAGAGTAGGAGCGGAGATGATGCCTGCGTATGCCGAGGGGTATCATCTAGTGAATACCACGCAGTTTAAAGAGATGGTGGATGAGGCTATAGCCAATTCCCAAGCAGATCCCAGGAGTTGGTTGAATAGGCGAACTAGCGGAGGATTCACAACTCTCGAGGATGCAAAGGATTGGGTTTACAGTAAAGTGTTGGGACGTCCTAATCCAAAGGAATGGGCCAATACGGACTGGATGAAGGAGGTAACTCGAGTTGGGCTAGTTCAGGATTACTCGCTGAATATAAGTGCAGGAGGGGCTGGCGAACACTCGCTCCGCCACTTCCTCTCGCTTGGCTATACGAACAATCAGGCCGTAATACGCGGTAAGGATCTTGAGCGTTTTAGCTTCCGGTACAATATGAATCAGAAGCCAACACGCTACTTCCGGTATGGTATAAACCTCTCAGCTTCACAGTCCAATGTGAATGCAGGAGCGAGAGGAGGGTATTTTTCTGACCCTATTACCCAGGCACTCTTCTTGGCTCCAATTGCCCCGGTGCGCACAGCTACAGGTGAGTGGAATTTCCAGACATCGACTCGGGAGAATCCTGTAGCAATGCGCTCGAAGTATGGCGATAAGAACCAGTTGGCGATTCGTAAATTCTTGTTCGTACCCTTTATCGATATCATCATTCTTCCCGAGCTCGTCTTTACTTCTCGGTTGGGAGGTGATGTTTCTCTGGTTGATGAATTCGGCTACTGGTCGATGCTTTACTCACAGGGCCGCGCCATGAATGGCATGGGGGAAAACACGAGCAATATAGACCAGCTCTACACGTGGACTAATATGCTCAATTACAATGCCACATTGGCCGAACTCCATCATCTCAATGCAATGGTGGGGTGGGAGGCTCAGTACAACCATAGTAAGTATGCCTACCTTGCTGCGAAAGGCTATCCAGTAAAGGATCTTACAGATGTGAGCCTCGCTGCCACTCCATCATCGGCTTCCACGGGGCGAGAAGAGCTGCGCTTGCAGTCTATCATCGGGAATGTTCAGTATGATTTCAGCGATCGCTACTTCATTTCGGGTTCGCTCCGTTTTGACGGATCTTCGCGTTTCCATCCGTCGCATTACTGGGCACCTTTCTGGTCGCTAGGGGTGAAGTACAATATCACGAAGGAATCCTACATGGAGCCTGTAGCGGGGTGGATGAACTTGATGCTCCGTGCTAGCTACGGTACATCGGGTAATCAAGCTGTGGGCAGCGGGTGGTACGCCTGGCGTGACCTCTATGCTTTCGGGCACAGCTACAATAATCGACCAGGTTCTTACCACTACCAGTTTGGCAACAAGGAACTCACTTGGGAGCGCACGCAGAAATTCAATGTTGGTTTGGATCTTGGGCTCTTCCAGCGAATCAACCTGACTGTAGACTACTACTATCATCTTACCGATGACATGGTATTCGAAGTGCCGATCTCCTATACCACAGGGCACAAGACTACTGATAAGAACATGGGACAGCTCTCCAATACGGGTGTGGAATTCAGCATCAGGGGTGAAGTTATCCGCACAGAGGACTGGAACTGGACTCTGACATTGGTGGGGTCGCACAATCGGAATAGGCTTGAGAAGCTTAGCACAGACAAGCCTATAGAGGATGGATTTCGGTACTACCAGAAAGGCTATGATATCTACACCTTCAAGCTGAAGGAGTGGGCTGGGGTTGATCCGCAGACTGGGCATGGGACATGGATTGACTCTGCCGGTCGGCCTACTGATAAGTATAATAAGGCACCTGAGTCTATAGTGGGTAGCGCGAGTCCGAAATTCCAGGGTAGTATTACCAGTGAGCTTAGCTGGAAGGGGATTGATCTCTCCGTCCAGTTTACCACTTCGCTCGGAGGGAAAATATACCTAAATAGTGCCCGCTATACCGAACAGTCAGGGGCTCGGATTGGTAGTAACTACACAAAGTGGGTATATGACCACCGCTGGAAGAAGCCTGGCGACAATGCCCTGGTGCCGAAGCTTACAGTACGAGATGCAGGGGCTGACGATTCACATTCGACACGCTACCTAGTCAATGGTAACTACTTCAAACTTAAGACGATCACTTTGGGCTATACCCTCCCAAAGGCTTGGGCGCAGAGGATCTTCACTAAGGGAATTCGTATTTACGTCACTGGTGAAAACCTCTACACATGGCATAGTCGCAAGTTCCGAGGATTTGATCCTGCAGGAATTGCGGCTGATGGCATTATGTTTTTCAACTATCCGATCCCAACCACGGTGGTTGGCGGAATCAATGTGAATTTCTAGTTACAAACCTAAACAGCAGAGGCTAATATCATGAAAAAGTTTTTTGTCTCGCTTTCTGTAGCGTTGGCTCTATGCTTAGGTTTTGGAGCCTGCCAAAAGGAAGCGGAAGTTTTTAGCTACGTAGATACGGATAAGGCGTTTGAAGATCTCGATGCAATAGACAACGCCACGATGGGTATCTACCGAGACTTTGCCTACTATCGATTCTTTGGGCGAAATGTGCTGGCGATAGGTGACATGGCAGGACGCACTGGCGTTGCTTCCGCATCGGCAGGCCACTTTGTCGCTATTAACGACTACACATTCAATGAGCGAACCCAGGATCTCGATCAGGTATGGGACGGTGGGTACAGAGTTATAGCAGGGTCGGTATATGTTATCCAGGGGGCTCAGAAGCTCCTTACAAGATACAAGGATGCGCTTTCCGATCCAAAGCAGGAGAGCGAGGCCAGGCAGGCCCTGTGCAGGCTGTACGCCGATATGTCGCAGGCATACGCTATGCGTGCTATGTCTGAGTTTGCATTGCTCAATATTTTTGCGCCTCCTTACAAAGGGCATCAAGGTGATCTTGGAATAGTCTTGCTTTCCGAATCTACACCACCCGACAAGTTTGCGCATGTATCACGCGCTACGGTAGGGGAGGGGTATGCGTCCGTGCTCTCATACATTGATAAGGCTATCGCTGCTTATGGAGAGTATGAAGCGAACGCCATAGCCCTGCAGACAGCCAAAGTGACCATTCCTTTCTACTATGATGCCAACTATTTTGGCTCGGGTGCCATCTATGCTCTTCAGGCTCGCGTTTACCTCTACCAAGAAGAATGGGATAAGGCTATTGAGGCTGGGAAAAACGCCTTGCAAGAGCAAGATATCGACCCAACTACGGCTACTCCACTTAATGGGGCTGAGTACCTCGCAATGTGGAAAAAGCTTTCTACCAATTCAGCAGAGCACATTTTCGTTCTGGCGAAATCTGAGGCCGATAACCTCTCTGCCAATGCGCTAAACACGCTGTATGGAGGCTATGAAGGTGAAACCCCTCTGAAAAGTAAGGGCTACTTTGCTGCGGGGACGAAAGATATACGCGCACAACTAATTGGCAATGTCGAAAGCAGTAATCCGAACGCAGAACAGCCGATAAAGTGGGGTGGGATTCCAGGCGCACAGGCAGTAAGCAATATCCCGATATTCCGTGTGTCTGAGGTGATGCTGAACCTGGCAGAGTGCTACCTGAGGAAAGGGGATCTTACGAATGCAAAGCACTTTCTCAATTTTACCGCACAGCGGGATCCTGATGTTGTAATGCCTTCAGATGCTAGCGGTTTAGAGACACTTCTGAAACATGAACGTGTGTGTGAGTTATTTGCAGAGGGCTTTGATTTCTACGATCTTCGCCGTTGGGGCGAGACGATAGATAAGGGAAACTCAGGAAGGTTTGACCTTGGTAATTTTGCCTACCCAATACCCTCTACAGAAGTCAACTCTGGTTTTGGGGTGGTACAGAATCCCGACACCTTCTGGTCTCCTAAATAGAGCAGGATAAAAAATAAAAGCCCGGCAGCTAGTTCTGCCGGGCTATTTGCGTCAGGCGGTATTCTAAAAATATCGGGTAGAGAATTCTACCAAAGACTAGGGCCACGGCAAAAACCCTTTTAAGCGGTTCTGCTCTTCGCATCGCCCAGGCGTGCTGCGCAGTGTTTGCGCAGGGGACCGCCCGTTTTGGCTTGGAGGGAAGGCATTTCGCAGCTCATGGGCGCCCTTCCCGGGCAAAAAGGTACCGCGTATTGCCACCTCGGGAAAAATGCCTATATTTGTACCTGAAAAAACTGGATGTCTAACACGATTCAGGCGGCTGCGGTAGGAGGCGCGGCCGCTGCGCGCACGAGGAAAAGTGGTGTGAAATAGCCAATGAATGGCAAACCAAAAACAAGCGTAATGGCAAGCATGAGAAGAGTTGTGCTACTAATCTTCGCTACCCTGTGGGCCTTCGCGGCGCTGGGGCAGCAGCATACCGTCACCGGGGTGGTGACGAGCGCGGAGGACGGGCAGCCGCTCCCGCAGCTCTCGGTGGCGCTGAAGGGAACGACGCAGGGCGTGGTTACCGACCTAGAGGGGCGCTACCGCATCACGGTGCCGGGCCCAGAGGCGGTGCTGCAGTTCGTCTACATGGGCATGGCGACCCAGGAGATCACCGTGGGCGACCGCACCGAGCTCAACGTGGTGATGCAGCCCGGCGATGTGGCCATAGACCAGGCAGTGGTGGTGGGCTATGGCACCGTGCGTAAAAGTGAACTCACAGGAGCTGTGGCCTCTGTGGACAAGGAGAAGTTGCAGAATGTACCCGTTACCGACATGGTGCAGGCCATGCAGGGGAAAATAGCGGGGGTACAGGTCCTGAGCACCAACGGACGTGCTGGGAGCGATATGCAGATATCTATTCGTGGTACGGGTTCTCTGTCTGCCAGCCAGAGCCCGCTCTATGTGATTGATGGGGTTCCCATGTCTTCTATGTCCTCGGTGGCACCCGAAGACGTTCAAAGCATCGAGATCCTCAAGGACGCTGCCTCGGCTGCTATCTATGGTTCTCGCGCCAGCAATGGGGTGGTGCTTATCACCACCAAGCGTGGCGAGTACACAGGCAATGGCCATATCACGGTGAATTCGACTTTTGGGATTCAGCAACCCGTGAAGCTCCCCAAGCTGTTGAATGCTGCGGAGTATAAAATGATTCACGACGTGGCACGCGCAAACTATATGGCCGACATTGCGAGTGGATTGGAGAGGGCTCCAAGGAATCCCAAAATCCTTGATCCGTTGCCCGATCCTAAGTACGATATCAACTACATGAAGCTGGTGCTACGCAGTTTCTCTAAGTACCACAGCCATACCGTGAATATGGATGGTGGCAATGAGTCGACTCGCTACTTCATCTCGGGGAATTTCATGCAGCAGGAAGGGATTGTTAAGCTGGATGAATTCCAGCGTTTCCGCATGCGCTCGAATGTGGATCACAAGTTCAATCGCTACTTGAAAGTGGGTTTGAATGCCAACGGTCGGATTGTGCATGGCGTGGGGGTAGCTGGAGACAACAATGTCTATTCACCTTGGAGTGCAGCCATGAATGCCCGCCCAGATACCAACCCCTACGATGATGAGGGGAAGGTGTATCCAACCCCAGGCTTCACCAATCCGTTAGGAGCTTTCCAGCGCGATAATTCAACTGACACCAAAGCGCTGAACGGCACCTTCAACTTTGAGGTTACCCCCATCGAGGGGCTTGTATGGCACTCTACCTACACGGGTGGATTTTCCACGCAGAGCTTCCATAACTTTGACCCACCGTCAAGCCTTAGAGGAACGGTCAATAAGATTCCTAAAGGGTTCGCTGTTTACATGACAGACATCCAGATGATCTACCAGCTAGAGAATACGGTAAACTACTCTGGGATTGCCTTTGACGACAAGTTCAGCTATACGGCGCTAGTGGGGCATTCGTTCTACAAGTCGATGCTTGAGCATTCTGAGGTAGGAGGAGAAGGCTTCTCCACTGACGATATCAAATGGCTGGATGCGGCAGGCAAGATTACGGGGGGGGGGAGCAATCGCTCTAGCTCTGCGCTGGAATCCTACTTCTCCCGTCTGCAGCTAGGGTGGGATAGGAAGTACAACCTCATGCTCTCGATACGTGCCGATGGAACATCTCGCTTTGCCAAGAAGAATCGCTGGGGCGTTTTCCCGGCGGCTTCGGCAGGCTGGAATCTACACGAAGAGGAATTCATGAAGTTCGGTTGGCTCAATGAGCTGAAAGTCAGAGTATCATATGGGCTCACAGGTAACCAGGCTGGTATCTCAACCAATTTGGCTCAAGATCTGCTCGCGGGTGGCTATAACCAGGGGGGGAGAGCGGGCTTAGCAGCCAGGAGGCTCTACAATCCCAATCTTCATTGGGAAAAGGGCCATTCGGCCAATATCGGGATTGATTTTTCCGCACTGGATAATCGTATCGACTTCAGCGTAGATCTTTACCATAAGATCACCACAGATCTACTCTACGCGATCAATGTTCCCCAGGAGTCAGGCTATACGACCATGGCTTCCAATGATGGTGGTAAAATCCGCAACCGCGGTGTGGAAGTGAGTGTGAATGGTGTACCCTACCAAAGCGAAGATCGCAAGATTCGCTGGACTGTATCGGCCAATTTCACCTACAACGAGAACCGTGTGCTAGAGCTTGGCAACAAGAAGGGGTATTACACCACGGGCTTTGCCAGCATTGTAAAGCAAGGGCATCCTCTTGGGAGCTTCTACCTTCTAGAGGCTTTGGGGATAGCGAAGGAGCCTTATTACTACTCGTCCTATGTGGATGAAAATGGGCGCGTACAGCAGAAGGTGGTTCAGCCTGGGGATGTGATCTATCGCGACGTGAATGGCGATGGGAAGATTGACGATAATGACAATGTGCTTTTCCGTGGTGGCGTGGCGCCAATATTTGGGGGATTCAGCACGGCACTCGATTGCTATGGTTTCGATCTATCGCTGAATTTCCAGTATGCTATTGGGCGTAAAATCTACGCGATGTATCGTGAAGATCAACGCACCGGCGCGCCTAAAGGGGGCCCATCATACTCGCATAACATGGATAAAGGGCAGCTGGATTACTGGTCTCCCAGCAACCCCAATGCGAAAAATCCGAGGCCTTACCTCAATGGGACTGCTGCTACGTGGAATAACCTACGGAGCAGTCGCAACCTCGAGAAGGGTGACTACCTACGTTGCCAAGACATCACGCTCGGTTACACATTTACTAAAACGTTCAAGATTCCATACATTCAGCAGCTACGGCTCTACGCGCAGGTTCGCAATGCCTTCACGGTAACTCCATACACCGGGCTGGATCCCGAGGGGCAGAATGATACCGATCCGGTTTATGCCGGGTTTGATCAGCATGGGATACCCAATATGCGTGTCTATGCCGTTGGCCTTAACATCAAATTCTAATTAGGAGGAGCGTTAGCAATGAAGAAGAAGAATTTTATAGCGTTGCTTGCGGTAGGGTGCCTTCTACTTCCGTCCCTATTCTCGAGCTGCTCAAAGGAACTCGATATCCATTCTGAGGTCGCTATTGATGCCAATACTAAACTCTCGCCAGAGGTGGAAGAAGCCCTCCTGGTTGGGCTTTATCAATGTATCATGTCTCCATCTAGGCAAGGCTATTGGAACATCATGACCTCCGAAATATTCAGCGATAACCTAGAGTTGCTGAATGCCCAGTGGTTTCAGGTTCAGAATATGTTCAACCACGAGATTCCAGCCAATGATATCTTGCTCAGCTATAGCTATTTTGGGTACTACACCGCTATAAGCCGTGCGAATAAAATCATTAGCCGGAGTGCATCGGAGGCGGTGAAGGCCAAGGCTCGCTACTGCCGCGCCTTAAGCTACCTTCGTCTTTACGATATTTTCACAGAGGCTCCTATAGCCCGTGAAACCGACGATCCCAAAGCGCTGCTACCCAAGGCCTCCCCAGACGATCTATTTGCCTACATGATTGAGGACCTGAAGGTTGCGGCGGAAAGTGCGCCCGAATTTCAGAAAGGTGGTTTCACTGCTCCTACCCGTGAGGCGGCGTGGGCTCTACTTGCCCGCATCTACTACCTGATGGATAACAAAGCTGAGGCTGGGCAGTGGGCTGAGCGGGTCATCAGTTCGAGGAGTTTTACCATTGCGGAAAATCCTGCGCAGTACGATGGAGAGCTGATTTTTGCACTTAGAGGTACGAAGCAAGACGGAGATGGGGCTTGGGGGGCGATAATGTCATCTTCCCTCATCAGCTGGAACTGCTTTGGGGTGAGCCAGAGCCTCTATGATCTCGTAAAGCCAGGCGATAAACGTAGCGTACTCTTCAGGAAGGAAAAGATTACGAGCGACGGTGCTACAGCCATATTCTCTACGAAGTACTCTAGGGAAGAGGATTCCGATCTTATCATATCGCGTATATCTGAGATGTACCTTATCTCAGCCTGGGCGGGGAATGCAGCGCGTCTTACCGATTTTCAAAAAGTAAGGAACTCACACCTTTCGCTTGCGGATGAACGTCGGCTAGAGCTATCGTTTGAGTGGTGTCGCTGGCTAGATCTTAAAAAGGCGGGTGAAACCTACCGGCCACCCTATCCACAGCGGGCCGCAGAGGAAAATCCTAATCTAAATAACTAGGATTTTGATAGAAAGTGTAAGAGCCCGGCAGCCTAGCTGCCGGGCTCTTGCGTTGCGTGGCTCCCTGTGGGTATGCTGAGTAATTGACTTGAAGAGGGCGCTGGGATAAATCTAAATGGCATGGCTATCTGAATCGTTACGATCTTCGGTAATCGTAAGGATCCCTTCAAAGTGTTCTGAATGGGAGAGGAGCTACCAGGGAGGTGTATGTGGGGCTTTTCGGCGGTCTTCCCAAGTGGCCCTGGATGCTGGGTGAATGTCTAGCTACAGATTCCCCCGGATTCCCCGCTTGGCGTTTCCCGAAAAATCCCTACCTTTGCGCAACCATTAATGTAACCTATATGAACGTTCCTCCTTCGGAAGGATCAGACCATTGCCAATGCGAGAGGGATTCTAATCCGTTGGCAGACCCCCACTTGCGCAATGCGCAGAGAGGTAAGCTACCCACAATACTAGTACCCACAGAGTTTACGCCAGAGTGCGACTACGCGCTGGAGCTGGCGGTGCTGCTGGCCGAGCGTTCTTCAGCCTCGCTCACGGTGCTGCATATCCCCGAGCCAGGGGAGGATACTGCAGGAGCGCAGCAGCAGCTGGCCCATTTCACCCACGAGGTGCCTAACGACCTCCCCCTGAGGGTGCTGACGGTACCCGGAGAGGTGGCGGAAACCATAGCACGGGTGGCTGTAGATGAATCGGCGGAGTTCATAGTGCTGGGCTCTGAGCAGGTGGGAGACCCCGAGGGGCAAAAGCAATCGGAGACGCTGCGCATATTCCGCTATGGCACTGTGCCCTTTATAGTGGTGCAGAGGCCGCTACCCCGTAAGAAGCTGGAGGATATAGTGCTCCCGATAGACTACACCGATGCCAAGGGGGGCGATACGAGCTGGATTCCCGCGCTGTGCCGTAGCTATGCTCCCATGTTCCACCTGGTGCTCCCCTCGGTGAATGAGCCCGAGCTCCTAGAGCGCCTGGAGCTGAACCTGGAGCGAACGCTAGGGCTACTCGAGAGGCTGGGGGCGCGCTGGGTGCGCTACGATGTTCCGGGGCGCGATGAATTCTCCATAGAGGTGCTGGGCTACTGCCAAGAGGTGGAGGCCGATATGGTGGTGGTATCGTCTACGCCTGATCCCCGTCGTCCCGATCGCTACATGCTCGAACCGCATGAACGCCACCTGATCCAAGAGGCGGGCGATGTGCCAGTGCTGATAGTGAATCCTAGCCAAACCGCCCAGCCGTGCGAGAGTTGATATTTGCCACCCACAATGCCCATAAGGTGCAGGAGGTAGCCTCTCTGCTCAAGGGGGTGTGCCTCCTGCGAACTGCCACCGAGGCTGGGATTACCGAGCCGATACCCGAGGAGCGTGACACCCTCAGCGGCAATGCGTGGCAGAAGGCCGAGTTCGTATGGATGCGGACGGGGCGTGATTCCTTCGCCGACGATACGGGGCTGGAGGTGGAGGCTCTGGACGGTGCGCCGGGTGTGTATTCTGCTCGTTATGCGGGGCCTAGCTGCTCGTTTGCCGACAATATGGCTAAGCTACTTCGCGAAATGCGGGGTATCGCCAATCGTAAAGCCTGTTTTCGGACGGTAATCGCATTGATTATTGGCGGGGTTCGACATGAATTTGAGGGGAGGGTAGACGGGGAGATCCTAGAGCAGCCCACGGGAGAGGGGGGCTTTGGGTACGATGCGGTATTTCGCCCCCAGGGGTATGAACTCTCATTTGCCCAGATGCCGTTAGAGGTGAAGAACTCCCTGAGCCATAGGGGGCGTGCTGTTGAGAAGATGAGGGCATTCTTATCTGAACTCTAGGGGTTTATCGGGCAGAGAGTTTCTCCTGCGCTAACTAGATCTGGAGCTTTTACTGAATCGTATTTTTGAAGGATGACTGAGGGTGTGCAGGGAAAGTTCAGAGCAAGTTGCGCTTAGGTTTGCAGCGTTGCGTTTTGGACGTTTTCGACATTTTCGGTTAAGGGTTTCATTAGCATCTGTTATAGAACCACCCATGCGTTTCTCCTTGCGATCGCTTTTCCTGGCCATTTGGCTGCTGATAGCCGGGCTATGTGCCGCCCAGTCGCAGTGGTGGGGGTGGACAGATCACCTTTCCTACTCGTGCGGGGTGGCGCTCTACCCGGGCAAGGAGGGCATCACGCTGCAAACTCCTGCTACATTGCTGCGCTATAATTGCGCTGCGGGCAGTGTGGAACGCCTGTCATGCGTGGGGGGGCTATCAGGATCTAGCATAGCTGCGAGTTGCTACGATCCCCAGGCAGATCTTCAGGTGGTGGCCTACACTGACGGGGTGCTAGATTTCTTGGTGGGCAGGCGTCTTACCACATTGCGCACGCTGGCTGAGGATCTTGCTACAGGGGCTATGGATTCACTGCTCAGCGTGGCGGTGTGGGGTGATAGGGTGTATGTCCTATCGCGCACTCGGGTGGTGGAGATTGACCCGAGCATTCCCCAGGTGCTGGGCAGCTATAGGGTGTGGAATCCTGCTACTGATGCTGAGTGCAAGCTTTACACCTTTGTGGTGCGCAATGGTGGAATGCTAGTAGCCACGAGCGATGGTATATACCGGGCTAAGCTCCCGCTGAAATCTCCTACGGAGTTTGCACCATTCCTGCTGCAGGGGCACCAAGTGCTCGATTTTGCGTATGACACTATGGGGCACATGTTGGCCTACACGTCCAATGGCGTGGATAGCTCTCTGCGAGTAGGCACGCTGCTCGATACGTGGGATGTGCTGCCGAATAGCCGTTTGGGGCGTTTTTATTCGCTCTTGTCTGGAGGGGGGAAGTTCTACTACACGAATGGTGAACGGGTGTGCTCGGTGGAGCATGGGGGAGCGGTATCGATACTCTGGGACGATGCGCCGCAACCCGTAGACAAAAAGCTCGAGCCAGCCGCCCTGCTCCTAGATGGTGAGCTTCAGCTCTACCTAGCCAGCCGTAAGAAGGGGCTAGTAATGCTAGTTGGTGGAGAGGCTAAGGCTCTATACGCCAGCACCCCCCAGTTTTCCACTGCCTATAGGGTAGCCCCTTTAGGCGAGCGTGGCTTTGTGGTTACTGCCGGCGGTTATAGTCGTGATGGCAAGCAGCTTAACCGCCCATTCCAATTTTACCTAGAGGTTGGTAATCAGCATACTACGGTGTATGCCCCCGATGCCCATGATGCTGGGGCTGTGGCCGTGCTGGATGCCGACGGTATGCGCTATTTAGTAGCCACGTCAGATGCGGGGGTTTTTGAGTATCAGGGAGAGAAACGAATTGCAGTGCACAATGCCCTTTCTGGTGCTATACCCTCGTTGCCCAATGGGAATGTCAGCCCGGTGGTCGACCTGCTGGTAACCCCCAGCGGTGAGTGGTGGATGGTGGCTGGTGAAAATTCTAATAGGCTGGTGTATAGATCGGCGCAGGGCGAATGGAGAAATTTTCCCCTGCCAGGTGGGATGTCTGGAAAGGCGAGCCGTATGACATTGGCGCCAAGTGGGCAGATCTGGGTAGCTTCGCCTTCTGTGGAGATGCTCATGGCGATAGATCCGTCTGCATACGTAGCTTCGTCTGGCGTGCAGGGCTACTCGCTCCTGCGGGTTCTGGCACCACCGCTCAACAGCCTAGCTACGCCAACGCAGGTGGGGGTTGACACGCAGGGAAACCTGTGGGCTGCCACTTCGCATTGGCTGCTCTCCACGGGCGATTACGCTTCGCTGTTGCCAAAGCCGGGGAGCGTACCATCCAGTGTCAACTCTAAGATTTTCAATGCCACTTGGGGGGAAGAGGAGGCTTTAAGCTGCCTGTTCGTTGATCCCGGCGACCAGGTGTGGTGCGCCTCTTGGGCTGGGACTCTTTACCACACAGATCCTCTAGAGAAGTCGATAGTGCGGATGCGCTACGATAATTCCCCTCTGCCCAAGGCTGCCATACACGATTTGGCGTTCAGGCCGACAGACGGCACGCTATTCATCGCCACAGAGGCTGGATTGCTAGCCTATAGGAGTGGGGCACTACCTCCAGCAGAGAGCTACAACGATGTGCGTATCTACCCCAACCCTGTACGCCCAGAATTCCAAGGTCGGGTAACGATAGACGGCCTGCTCTCCAGAACCACGGTGAAGATTACCGATGCTGCTGGCCGATTGGTACGGCATCTTACCAGCGATGGTGGTCGTTGTGAGTGGGATCTCCGCAACGATAGGGGGAATGAGGTAACTACGGGTGTATACCTTGTGTTCTGTGTGGATAGCCAGGGGAATCATACCCAGGTAGCCAAGGTGGCTGTGGTAAGGTGATAATTTCACGGTGAATGGCGTGGAAGGGTTAGCTTGATTATAGGCGCAGATGGCCGTACAGTCTTACACGGAGGCGGTGGTCTTACGGGTGCGTCCTTGGGGAGAGGGGGGGCACCTTGTAGACGTATTTACCCCTGATAGCGGGATTCTAACGCTGGTGAAACGGGGCGGGCGAATGGCTAATCAAGGGGTGCGTCTGCCGGCCATTGTTTACCCGTTGGCTTGGCTTCGGGTGAACTACAGTGTGCGCAGGGGCGAGGCTACGATAGCCACTCTGACGGATGCAGAGCCGGTGAAAAGCTATTCTCGCCTAGTACAGAATCCTGCAAGGGTGGCTGTGGCGCTCTACGTTGCCGATCTGCTGCTAGCACTGGGCGCTACGCTGATAGCAGCTCCTGAGCTATTCGATTTTACCACGGCACTTGGCCAGCGGCTAGATGATGAAGAGGCTAAGATTGCGCTCTTACCCTTAGCATTTACGGTTCAGACGGCAGATTATCTAGGCTATCGGCCAGCTGGAGAGTACGGTGAGGAGACGCCTTACTTTGACCTGGAGGAGGGCTGTTTTTGCCCGGCACGTCCAATAGGTGGACGAGGGCTTGATGCAGAGGAGGCGGCGGCGCTGTGCAGAGTATTGCAGGGTGGCATTGATACGCCAGCAGCTGCAGTGCCTAAGCAGCTAAGGCCTAGGTTACTGCGAAGGGCGATTCAGTATCTACGGGTGCACACGGGGCTTCCTCTCGAATTGAAAAGCCTAGGGGTGCTAGAGCAGATGTTTGGGTGAAATTCCCCCTTATTCAAAGTTATGGGGTGGCGGAGAATGTGGAATTTCAACTTTCAGCATACAGAGCGACGTTGCACAGCAAGCCGAGCTGTTGTAGTGATTAGCGAGCCCCGTTAAAGGATTTTCAAAAGGAACCATGTCTTTGACTCGAGATTTTACAGCAGGGCCACCGGCGCGCCAGATCCTTTCGCTGGCATTGCCGATTATCGGGGTGGCCTTTATCCAGATGGCCTACAGTATGGCCGATATATTCTGGATAGGGCATCTTGGCCCAGAGTCGGCAGCTGCTACGGGGGCTGCGGGTATTTACCTCTGGCTATCGATGTCGTTGGCCTTCCTTCCCAAAGTGGGGGCAGAGATCACGATATCGCAGTCGATAGGCGCGGGGAATATGCCGCTTGCACGTCGGTACGCACGGCAGACTGTGGCGTTGGCACTGGCATTCTCTGTGGTGCTGGGGCTGCTGCTCTGGGGGCTAAAGCGACCGCTTATCGGGCTCTTTGCGCTGCAAGAGGCCGTGACCAATGAGCTCGCATTGGGCTATCTGAGCATTGTGATTTTTGGGTTGCCCTTTGCCTTTCTGAATGCAGCCTACTTCGGGCTCTACAATGGGCATGGCAATTCTCGCGTAGCCTTTATAGCCAATAGCATCGGGCTTTGCCTGAACTTTATTCTAGATCCCCTGCTTATCAATGGCTACCTAGGCTTCCCGGCATTGGGGGTGCGAGGCGCTGCCATTGCCACCGTGCTGGCCGAGGGCGTGGTAACCGCCGTATTCCTTGGGGTAAATTTGCCGAAGAGTGCACCTTTCCACGGGTTGATGCGTGGGTATAGGCCATCGTGGGTTCTCACATGGAGGGTGGTGAAGATTGGAGCGCCCGGCGCATTGCAGAGCGCCCTATTTGCCTGCATATCCATAGTGCTTGCACGGATAGTGGCTGGCTGGGGCGATATATGCGTGGCAGCGCAGACGGTGGGGGCACAGATTGAGGCTATTAGCTATATGACAGCAGGCGGATTTTCCTCTGCGCTCGGCAGCTTTGTGGGGCAGAATTTCGGGGCAGGTAACCCGGCTCGTATCCGGATGGGTTACCATCGCACCCTGGGGATAACGGCATTGGTCGGAGGGCTCGCCTCTGTGGCCTTTCTCGGCTTTGGCCCCCAGATCTTTGGGCTATTTGTCCCCGATGCCCAGGCTAGTTTTGAGGGCGGGCGATACTTGCAGGTGCTGGGAGTCTCGCAGCTGTTCATGGTGCTGGAGATTACAACGGGAGGCCTCTTTAACGGAGTGGGGCGTACCATGCCGCCAGCAGTGGTGGGGGTAGCGTTCAATTTGCTGCGCATACCGCTAGCATTGTGGTGGGGAAGCTACAGCGTAGTAGGTGTTTGGTGGGCGATAACGGCCAGCAGCATACTCAAGGGTGTTGTCCTTTGGCTCTGGCATTTTAGGCTGAAATTGGTGCAGAAGGTGGCGTAGGTCGTCGGGGGCTTTTCGTTAGGGAGGGCGTTGAAAAGTCCCCGATATACACTCTACCCGTTCCCTTCGCAAGAGGTACAGCGCGCAATTCCTTTTCGCAGGTTGCCCATTTCTCTTTCGCACTGTAGAGCTTGAATCATATATACTTACGATTATCGAAGAACGTAGCGATGCGGCGTGCCGTTCATACGTGTTTTCAGAGAGGCATAGCGTCTATCCAGCACCCAGCTACGAGATAAAAAAAAGAGGTCCGAGGACCTCTTTTTTTATGCGGTGATGTACCGTTTGCCCGTACCCATTTACGATATGAGCACATGCCCGGTCATCTCTGGCGGTTGCGTTACCCCCATGAGACGCAGGAGGGTGGGGGCTACGTCGGCCAGAATCCCAGGTTCTACGTGCTTGAACCGGCTGGTAACCACTATAATCGGCACGGGATTCAGCGTGTGGGCAGTGTTGGGCGTACCATCTGCATTTATGGCGTAGTCTGCATTGCCGTGGTCTGCTATAATCACCATGTCGTACCCATTTGCTACGGCTACAGGTACTATGCGACCTACACACTCATCCACCTTAGCCACAGCATTTTGGATGGCAGAGTATACCCCCGTATGCCCCACCATGTCGCCATTGGCAAAGTTCAGGCAGATGAAATCGGGCGCTTGGCTTTCTATATCGGCGAGAAGTTTTTGGGTTACCTCTTCCGCGCTCATCTCTGGCTGTAGGTCATAGGTAGCCACCTTGGGCGAGGGTACGAGAATGCGATGCTCCCCGGCAAAGGGTTCTTCACGGCCGCCAGAGAAGAAGAAGGTTACGTGGGCATACTTTTCGGTTTCGGCAATGCGCAGCTGCGTGAGCCCAGCTTTGGACACCACCTCGCCCATGGTGTTATGCAGGTTCTCCTTGTCATACGCCACCTCTACGCCCGTGAATGTCTCTTCGTAGCGCGTCATGGTCACGTAGTGGAGGGGGAGGGTGTGCATGCCCGCCTCAGGCATATCTTTCTGGGTGAGGACGATGGTGAGCTCCCGGAGCCGGTCGGTACGGAAGTTGAAGCAGATTACCGCATCCCCCTCCTGTATTCGCCCTACGGCCCTCCCTTGGGCATCCACCCGTACTATCGGTTTTATGAACTCGTCGGTTACACCCTCATCGTAGGATTTTTGCACCGCAGCCAGAATGTCAGTAGTGGGTGTGCCAGCCCCGGTGAGCAGCATGTCGTAGGCCAGTTTTATCCGCTCCCAACGCTTGTCTCTATCCATGGCGTAGTAGCGCCCTATTACGCTTGCTATCTGCGCTTTACCGCCCGATATGTGGTCCTGTAGAGCCCGTAGGAATCCCAGCCCGCTGTGGGGATCAGTATCGCGCCCATCGGTGAATGCGTGTACCCAGGCTGCGGGTACGCCCGCCTCGGTGGCCAGGTCGCAGAGCTTGTAGAGATGCTTATCTAGCGAGTGGACACCGCCATCGGACACCAGCCCGAGGAAATGGACGGCCTTACCGTGCGATTTGGCGTATTGGAAAGCGCCCTGGATTGCCGGATTCTTGGCTATCGCATTGGTGGCCACCTCCCGGTTGATACGCGCGAGATCTTGGTAGACAATGCGCCCCGCGCCAATGTTTAGATGCCCCACTTCGCTGTTGCCCATCTGCCCTTCGGGGAGCCCCACCACTTCGCCGCAGGTGGTAAGGGAGGCATAGGGGTACTTGGCCCGCAGCGCATCGATATTCGGGGTGGGCGTGTTGGCTATGGCATCAGACTTACTGCCGTCGCCATTGCCCCAACCGTCCAGAATCATCAGGAAAGCCTTGTGAAAGTTGCCCATTGTCATACAAATTAGATTAAAGGAAAACGAGGGAGAACCCCCATTTGTTGCGTTGCGCAGAAAGATATTTTGCGAAAAGAAAACGCATTGTCAGGCTTGTATTTTCAGGAAAAAGAGTTACCTTCGCGGCGAGATTTTTTCTACTTAAGTCTAACTAATTAAAGGAAGATTCGGGCAATGAGCGAGGAATTGAAGGATAAAGAGGTGGTAGAGAGCGGCGATCCCAGCATGGATTGGGATTCCCTCGAGAACTACAGCAGCTACACGCCAGCGCAGCGTGAAGACTTCTCGGAACGGTATAACCGCACGCTCTCCAGCATCGGCGACAACGAGGTGGTAGAGGGCACGGTGGTGTCGATTTCCAAGCGCGAGGTCGTAGTCAATGTCGGCTACAAGAGCGAGGGCGTGGTAAGCGTGAACGAGTTCCGCTATAACCCGAATCTTCAGGTTGGCGATAAGGTAGAGGTTTATGTGGATGGGCTGGAGAACAAGCGTGGGCAGCTGGAGCTCTCGCACCGCAAGGCTCGTATCCTGAAGGCGTGGGATAGGGTGAACCAGGCCTTTGAGAACGATGAGATCATCACAGGTTTCATCAAGTGCCGCACCCGTGGCGGGATGATTGTGGACGTGTTCGGCATTGAGGCCTTCCTCCCCGGCTCGCAGATCGACGTGCGCCCAATCCGCGATTACGACGTATTCGTGGAGAAGACCATGGAGTTCAAGGTTGTGAAAATCAACCAAGAGTACAAGAACGTTGTGGTCTCGCACAAGGCCCTTATCGAGGCAGAACTAGAGGCGCAGCGGCGTGAGATTATCGCGAAGCTGGAGAAGGGGCAGATTCTCGAGGGAACGGTGAAGAACATCACCAGCTACGGCGTCTTCGTAGACCTTGGAGGAGTCGATGGCCTTGTGCACATTACAGATCTCTCCTGGGGGCGGGTTAACCACCCAAGCGAGGTGGTGAGCCTCGACCAGAAGATCAACGTGGTTATCCTAGACTTTGACGATGCCAAGAAGCGTATTGCGCTCGGCATCAAGCAGCTCACTCCCCATCCTTGGCAGTCGCTAGACCCGAACCTCAAGGTGGGCGACACCGTGAAGGGCAAGGTAGTTGTCTTGGCAGACTACGGCGCCTTTGTGGAGGTCTTCCCTGGGGTCGAAGGGCTTATCCATGTGTCAGAGATGTCTTGGAATCAGCATCTTCGCAGCGCGCAAGAATTCCTTAAGGTGGGCGACGAGGTAGAGGCGCAGATCCTGACCCTGGATCGTGAAGCCCGGAAAATGTCGCTCGGCATGAAGCAGCTCAAGAAAGATCCCTGGGAAGATATTGAAGTTCGCTACCCCGTAGGCTCTAAGCACAAGGCTAAAGTTCGCAATTTCACAGGCTTTGGGATTTTCGTAGAGCTGGAGGAAGGTATCGATGGCCTAATCCACATCTCAGACCTCAGCTGGACGAAGAAGATCAAGCACCCCGCCGAGTTCTGCAAGGTGGGCGATGAAATTGACGTAGTGGTGCTCTCAGTGGAGAAAGAGCCACGCCGGTTGAGCCTTGGCCACAAGCAGCTTGAGGAGAACCCATGGGATACCTTCGAGACCATATTCACCCCCGATTCTGTGCATGAGGGAACCGTGGTAGAGCTTTACGAGAAGGGGGCTGTCATCGCGCTACCCTATGGCGTAGAGGCCTTTGCCACACCGCGGCATCTGGTGAAAGAGGATGGCACTACCGCCAAGCTCGACGAGAAGCTGCCCTTCAAGGTTATCGATTTCAACCGGAACAGCAAGCGGATCATCGTCTCGCACAGCAGGGTCTTTGAGGATGTGAAGCGCGAGGCTGAACGTGCCGACCACGAGGAAAAGCGCAATGCGAACGAGGCCGCCAAAAGCACGATGCGCCGCATAAACGCTGCCCAAGAGAAGACCACCCTTGGCGATATCTCTGAGCTAGCCCAGCTGAAAGAGAACCTCGAAAAGGGCGAAAAAGACGCCGACAAGAAGGACGAGGCGGCAAACTAGCCCTGCGCTAAGTCTGCCACCCTTTCGTTGGGAGGCTAGGCATACGTTAAACCCGTAAGAATTCCCCCTGGAGGCCGAGGTGCTTCTGGGGGGATTTTTTGTACCCTGTGCCCTCTTCCCAAAATGGGATCTCAGCCAATTCGTCCGCTCTGCGAGTTTTTCCTCGTTCCCATTTCACCTTTTGCCGATCCCAAATTTTTTAGGGGGTTGGCGATTTTTTTAACGTTTTTGGGTTGCGATTTGAAATTATCCCAAGCGCTAGAATACCCGTCCGTACAGGCTTGGCGTTCGCTTATGGCCCAATTGGAATGGTGAGGATGGAGATTTTTTTTGCGAAAGCACAACTTTTTTGCCGTTTGTTACGTACCAATATATAGAACAATGGCATAATCGGTGAAAATGGTAAGCGACTTGTGCAACATTTAATCTAAGATGATAATTTTATCCCGTTGGGCTGGAGTTACAATCCCAGGAGGGGATTATGGCAGAAGATAGAGAGTTTTCCGTAGAGTCAAGGGCTGGCTACACACTGCTCCGTGTGGAGAGTTGTCGGCTCGATGCATTGCTGGCGCCCCATTTAAGGTCAGAATTCGTGCTGCTGAATGGGCAGGGAGCCACAACTATAGTGCTGGACATGGCGAGGTGCACCCATTGCGATGCTGCCGGGCTTGGCGCGATACAGATGGGCGAGCGGCTCTGCCGTAATGCTGGGGGCAAGCTCGTGATTATGGGGCTGACGCCGAGCGTTGAGCACGAGTTCACCGCATCTAAGCTCATTGCGTCGCTAACGTGCGTCTATTCTGAGACCCAGCTGCAGAGTGTACTGTGAGTTGCCTGGGGGGCCAGGGCGAGCAGTATTTGGAATAATCCTACAAGAAATAAAATTTAGAAGACATGAAAATCAATGAGATAGTAGCAGCACAGCGTCGGCGTCTTGGGCTGAAGCAGTACCAGCTGGCCGAGCGCACGCAGATTGCACCCTCGCAGATTTCGATATTCGAGCGCGGGTCGAGCGGCATGGTAACCACGAATCTGGAGCGTGTTCTCGAGGCGCTGGGGTTGCACATCGTCTACGATCGGCAGGGCGTGCAGCAGCGGGTGGCACGGCAGTGCGCCCACTTTTTGCTACAGCGGGGTATAGAGGAGCCACGCACCATTACCCGCGAGGAGCTGGCGCAGATAGTAGGGAACGACGACCTGCTGCTGATGCCCGTGGTGAGCGATGAGCTCTACCGCAAGTACACCCGCTCAGAGATTGTGGACGAGACCAATACCTGGAACTACTTCATCAAGCTCGTGCATGACTATATCCTCGAGGAGAAGGATGGCGTGTACGTGTACCACGAGCAGCCCGAGTAGCCGTAGCCAACCGTGCACGCTTTCTGGAGAAGGATGCGTCTTGCAGATTGCCTCCGCAGGCGCAGGCGTGTTCTAGGGTAGGGTAGCGAATGGCAGAAGGTACAGCCCTATCGCGGGGTATTGCTATAGGCACATCCGCAGGGTTCTGCACCCATTTAATCGCCGGCTGAAAAGGGGCAATGCCCGCGTTCCCTTTGCTTCAGAATCGCCCTTTTCCTGCTGGCACGATAGTTTTTGGGCACGGTACCTGCAATATCTCGTGGGGCATAGTCGCCCGGCGTGCCGAATTGTTCATCGGGAGGATTATTGGCAGGCCGCTGAAAGCGTTGGGTTCTGAGGTTTAGGGGCCAATCCCATTTCCATCCATTGGTAGGATTGGGCTTTAGCAGGGGCGACAGAGAGGTACGTAGGGGAGATGCCAAGCGGAGCGAACACCCTCACATCCGCAGGGAGCTCACCCTATTCATCAGCTATCCGTTACAATTCTCGGGAGTGACATTGCGATGCGGCGTACCACATCAGTTTAAGTGGTTCTGGCAGAGGTGTCACCCCGAGCGTTGCGTTCCCTTTTATCCCATCTTTTGCGCATGATTCTAGTCTGGTAGGGCGATGGCTTTTGATGTTACGATACTTGGTAGCGGCAGCGCGAAGCCAACGCGTACTCGTTGCCCGTCTGCCCATGCAGTATTCCATGGCGACAGGCTTTTTTTGGTAGACTGCGGCGAGGGTACGCAGATGCAGATGGCGCGCTGTAGCATTGCTATAGAGCGGGTGCACTCCATATTCCTCACCCACCTCCATGCCGACCATGCGCTGGGCATCTTTGGGCTGATAGCCTCGCTGAGCATGAGTAGCCGCACAGCCCCCCTCACGGTGTATGCGCACGGTAGCTTTGAACCCGTGTTTCGGCAAACCGTGGCGTTCTTCGTGAACCGGATGAGCTTTGAGCTGACTTTCGTTCCCATCGACAGCGAGGCGAATACGGTGATCTATGAGGATAACGGCATCACGGTAACCACCGTGCCGCTGCGCCACCGAGTGCCCACCTGCGGATTCATTTTCCGCGAAAAGCCATTCCCCCCCAACCTCAAGCCCGGGGTGGTAGAAGAGCACCACCTTTCGCTAGCGCAGATTGCCCGCCTGAAGGAGGGGCAGGATATAGTGCTAGAGGATGGCGAGCTCCTCTCGGCGGGCGAATGCCTCTACCAGAAAAGGCACCCCGTGAGCTATGCCTACCTTAGCGACACGCTCTTCACCCGCAGGGCGATCCCGATGGTGGAGGGGGTCGATTTGCTATACCACGAGGCTACCTACATGGCTGATCTTCTGGCGCTCGCCAAGCAGACAGGGCATTCAACTACGCTGCAGGCGGCGGAATTCGCCAAGAGCGCAGGGGCGGGGAAGCTTATCGTAGGGCATTATTCGGCCCGGTATACTGACCTTGCCCCGCTGCTGGGGGAGGTGCGCTCAGTTTTCCAAAACGCCGTGCTGGCCATTGAGGGACAGTCCCATAGGGTGGCTTGGCACTGAAAGAACTTTTGATTTGCATGCGGGCAGCCTGCGGGGCTGCTTTTTTTGTACCTTTGTGGGAGATTAACGAACCGGAGAATTCAAGGTATGGATGCTGCTTCACTGGTGATTTTCATAGGGTTGCTGATTTTCGTATCGCACCTTTTCACAGGGATTTTTGAGCGTCGGGGAATTCCAGACGTGCTGCTGCTCATGATCATCGGCATAGTGGTGGGGCCTGTATTTGGTTTTGTCACCCCTGAATCATTCGGCATTGTTACAGGCATATTCACCACCATTACGCTGGTTTTCATCCTCTTCCAGGGTGGGCTAGACCTGAGGATAGAAACCCTCAGGAGCTCTATAAGGGGCACGAGCCTGCTCACCGTGCTCAACTTCGCTGCCACCACAGTGGTAGTGGGGTGCATAGGGTGGCTGCTCATGGACATGGAGCCCATACCCGCCTTCATCCTTGGGGCTATCCTGGGTGGCACATCATCGGCTGTGGTAATACCATTGGTTAAGCAGCTGAAAATGAAGGATGACAGCCGTACAATCCTTGTTCTCGAGTCGGCCCTTTCAGATGTGCTCTGTATCGTTTTTGTGTTGGCCTTGATCCAGGCCTACAATTCAGATGGGATCCAGGTCGGCGTTGTCATCGGGAGCATTCTCAGCTCCTTTGTGCTGGCCTCCATCATTGGCATCGCGAGCGCGCTGGTCTGGTCTGTGCTTCTGGGCAAAGTGCGGACTATACAGAACTCCATGTTCACCACCCCGGCTTTCGTGTTTGTGATCTACGGGCTGGCCGAGCAGCTCGGGTTTAGTGGGGCCATAGCCGCCCTGGCATTTGGGGTCTCGCTCGCGAACATCGACCTCTTTAAATTCCGGTTCGTGAGCCGTTTTCGTAGCGAGGGTCTGCTCACGTTCAACGATACCGAGAAGCAGTTTTTCTCCGAGATCGTCTTTCTGCTCAAGACCTTCTTCTTCGTCTTTATCGGCATCAGCATTCAGTTCTCAAACGGCTGGGCAATGCTGCTTGGCATATTCATCACCCTGATTATCTACATTATACGTATCCCAACGGTAAAATACGCAATCTACGAGCCGCTCCCCACCGTAGACCTCACCATCATGGCCACCATGGTGCCCAAGGGGCTGGCCGCAGCAGTACTCGCCAACCTCCCGCTGCAGAACAACATTCCTGGTGGCGAGATGATTAGGGACCTTACCTACGCGGTAATCCTAACGAGCATCGTGCTCACCAGCATCCTGATCCCCCTGCTCAATCGGGTGCCCGCGATATCCGCATTCTACGGCCTGATCCTGCGAACCCGGCGGAAGGGCAAGCTGAAGGCCGCGGTGGAGGGCATGGTGCAGACCGAAATAGCCAAGCATGAACACCTCGGCAACGAGCAGCCCCCCAGCGAAAAACCAGAGGCCGAGTAGCAGGCTAGCCCACACCTAGAGAGGAATTTTTGAATACTCCCCCGGGCCAATGCTGGTGGGAGGAATCTTTGAAAGGGCAGCCTCTCCATCAGCCCACGGGGTTTGCTACCCTAATCCTGGCAAGGGCGTGGCCGAGTGTAGCGGGCATCCTCCCATCCGCCAATCGACTCTGCTCCGTCCTACTCTGTAGCGATTGCTAGATTTACCCGGCCAGCGTGGCGATGCTTATCGCATCCTCACGTTTTTTTGTGTGGGGGAGGTAGAATGCCAAAAATCGCCCATATGGCCTCTGCAAGGGGGGCGAATTTGCACGAGCCGCCAGCCTCCTAATGGCGGAATGCAGCAGGCCAGGAGGGCTACTTTTGCCCTATGCCCCAGTCGGTTCGTGTTCGGCGGGCGCGTTTGGTCTCTAGCCGTATGGCATCGTTGCGCTGCCACATCTCCTGGGTCACGTACCCCCGGCTGTGGTCCAGATGCAGCAGTATAGCCAGGTATCGGGCCCTTCGGCCGCGCAGCCCCGCATTGCAGAGGCGTTCACCCAGTTCCCGGTCCTCGCCGCCATACCCCATACGCTCATCGTAGCCCCCCGCGGCCACCACTAGGTCGCGGTAGCATGAGGTGTTATTGCCATTCCAGGTAGGGCGGGCCGGGGTGAAGCGGTTTAGCAGGTGAATCAGCAGCCGATTGCGGGTCAGTTTTAGATTCTTCACCCGCTCCAGCCCGAGCGAATTCAGGTAGCCGGTGCTGAACGCCTGCTGGCTTTCAATGGCTGCCCGCCCAATCGCGCAAGACACCCCCATTGGCAGCCGTGCTGCCCCCCCCGATACGAAGTGCTCGCGAGAGCGCAACCCCCAGTGTACCTGTAGAAAATCGGCCCGAGGCACACAGTCGCCATCGCTGAATACGAGGTACTCGCCCCGGCTGCCCTCTATTGCCCGGTTCAGTATGGTGCACTTGCGGAACCCCTTATCCTCATGCCACACATGCCGTAGGGGGTAGGGCATTTCGGCCTGGTAGCGGGCTATGAGTGCTTGGGTTTCGGGACCCGAACCGTCGTCGGCCACCACGATCTCAAAGTCGTGAAAGGTTTGCACCCCATATCCCCAGAAGACCTTCTCTAGCCAAGCTGGCTGATTGTAGGTGGATAGGATTACAGACACCTTGGGAGTTACCTCCTCGGCCAGCCAAATCTTTCGTTCCATATCGTTTTATCAGCGTTTTGGGCAGGAGGAGAACGCGGGCAAACCCATCCGCAATGCGCTCCGACGCCTTGCCGGCACCCGCCGGTGGAGAAAGCTTAGCAACGAGCACCCCAGCAGTCCATTGCGCTCCCGGCCACCCTCCTCACCTACAGCCCCCTACTACGCGCGCTGCGGCATCCTCCAGCTCGTGGTAGAACTCCTCGCCAAAAGCCCGTATCAATGGTTCGCGCAGGAATTGGTATACCCGTAGCCCCAATTTCTGCCCGTACTCCCGCGCCCCCTGGCAGATATCCCAGTCATCAAATTTCAGCAGGGTGAACTGCCCAGAGTGCCCCACCCGAATGGGGTAGAGGTGGCACGATATCGGCTTACGGACCCTGCATTTGCCCGCGTTCCAGGCCCGCTCTATCCCGCAGCTGTAGACCCCATTCTCCTCTGTGGCAAAGGCGCATTCTGCCCCGCCGGCCAGCGTGGTAACCCATTCGCCATCGGCATCGCGCCAGGCCACACCGCCCATTTCTATGGCCGTGCGCCCCCGCTCGGTAAGGCCCGCGGCGTATTGGTCGTACTCCTCCTCCAGCCCTATGATCTCCTCGGCTTTCACCGGCGCGCCAGACTCGCCCTCTAGGCAGCAGGCCCCTCGGCAGGCCGCGAGGTCGCAGCAGAAGTACTCACGCAGTATCCGCATGTCTACTATTTTATCGCCTAGCTGCACTAGCCGCTCGCATCGCATAGCCCAACTTTTTCACCGCGAAGATACTTGTTTTTCTGAACTAATACCCCTGAACACAGGCAACGTCTCCCTGCGAATGGGGCATGCGCACCGCCTGGCTTGGCTCGTCGCCACCGATCTCTAGTCGTGCGTCTCAGATTCCACCGCGGTGCGGCGCATAAAAGCACCCTATGCGCCCTACCTTCGCCGTACCATCGTCGTACCATCGCCGCTTCATGTTCGGATTTTGCGATGAAATCCGAGGATGCACTAGAGATGGTACGGCGATGGTACGGCGAAGGAGGGGCGATGGTAGGTGCGAATACTCCCCCCGTTTTTGACCATTCGGGCTACCTCATCATCGGTGGGGTAGCATACTACCCGCCATGAAAACGGCGAATGGGGGGGTAACAACGCGCTGCGGCACTGCTAGGGCAGACGGCCTCGTTCTTTGGCTTGCAATTAGGGTAGATAAAAAGCCCCCGCAGAGCGCATGGATACAGGCCGTAGGGCTATTCCCATTCGGGTAGTTGCGGACGGGCTAATTTCGCGGCGGAAACGGTGGGGAATTTCCACGGCGAGATGGCAGGCCATTCTAGGATTTTAACCCAAAATGGGAATGTCTAATCAAGTCCTCGGCTTGCATAAGCGCTGCGACGCATTGCTACGGTCTTTGATAAATTGAATTGCGCGACTAAAAACGCATTACCGCAAGAGAGGTGAGGGCTCTGGATAAAAGATTGGAGGCATGCGGGGCTTTTGGCAGGAGTCCGTTCCACGGTTTAAAAATCAGTCGGTGTGCATCCGCTGGTATAGGCAGGTGCAAGGACCTTGGTGGTGCGGCAGTCTAAGGTGCATTGCCCCTCCCAGGCAATCGGTCCATTCGGGGCATTGGCAGCATTCGCCCGTTTTCATCCAGCTACGGTTCCGCATATCGGTGAATCGTTTTTCCCAGACCTCCACAAAACTGTCGCGGTAGATATTGCCCTGCGCAAAGCTGCGGTGTATATTGGGGCAGGCGCAGATATCCCCATTCACCAGCACGGAGGCGATATTGATGCCAGCACGGCAGAAGAATAGCCCATCGCGCACCCGTCCCTCATAGTTTCCAAGGAAGGCTTCGCAGCTAAATTTTAGATCGAGACGCCGATTGGTTCGTTCTCTTTCTATAAAATCCATCAAACGGACCAGCTGGCTGCCATCCAGTTGGAGATCGTTCCTACGGGCCGCTCTGCCGATGGGAGCAATGGTGAAAATCCGCCAGGCTCGCACGCCGAGGCGCAGGAGCAACTCGAGGAGCGCAGGGAGCTCCTCGAGGTTGCCTGGGTGCACGCAGGTTACAACATCGTAGGAAAGTCTTGGGGATAAGGCGATAAGCCGGAGGGCCTCCACCACGTGCGCGTAGCTGTCTGGATGGGTACGGAAGCGGTTGTGCGTGCTTTCCAACCCATCGAGGCTCAGGGTGATAGCCCCCATCCCCGCTCCCAGTAGCTCGGCATGGCGCGCTGGCGTGTAGCAAAGCCCGTTGGAGACGATCCCCCAGCGGAAACCCTCTTCGCGGAGATGCGCGCCACAGTAGGCAAGATCGCTGCGCAGTAGGGGTTCGCCACCGGTAATGATAACCGTGATATGCTGGTGTGGATAGCGTTGCCGAAAGGGGCGTACAGCACTGATAAAATCGGCGAATGGCATGTCTGGAATCAGGGAGGCGCAGTGGCAATCTGAACCGCAATGGGCGCAGCGGAGATTGCATCGCCAGGTACACTCCCAGAAGAGGTAGTTGAGCGGGTGCAGCTTGGCCTCGTTGGCGCGGAATTGCCGTGAGAAAAAACGGGCAGGAGGGCTGATCATTATGGCGTGCGCTGCGCTACTCGGCAGGGTGCAGCTTGATATTGAGCACCATGCTCCGATTATCAGTCCGGGTAATGGTGGTGTCCAGCTCTTTGAATCGCATGTTTTCGCCGCTGGTTGATTCGTGAAAATCCATCCGATACTCGTCCATCAGGGGGACATAGAGCGTGTAGGAGCCATCGGCCTCGGTGGTGGTGGCACTGGATATCCCTTTTGCCTCGACAGTGATTCCACCCAGCGGTTGCCCTGTGGAGGCAGAGAGCACGGTGCCAGTTATTTGAAGATCGCGTACCAAATCTCGAGGGGTACCGTAGCATGCCTGGAAAATGAAGGCCACGGCAGATCCGCTAAGGGTGGCAAAAATGCAACGGAGAATTCGGCGATGCGAGAGGAATGGGAATTTCATACCGATTCGTTTTAATTCTCAAAGCATTACGTGCATAAAAGAGGTGGTCCTAACCAATCTCCAGGAGTTCCATACCCAGGGTGCTAGAGAGTGCTAGCTCTCAGGGGATGAGCAACCTGCAGGGGCGACTGCGATTAGCGGTTTTGCAAAGATACAAAAATTTCGGGTTCGATGCATGCTTGCCCAAGTATATTGCGTGCATCGCGACTGAAGGGGCGCTCCACGTGGACTCGGGATGACAGCCTTTCTGGCAAGGGTAACGTACAACCGAATCGCGATGTAGCACGCTGCTGCATCGATACGTAGGGGATCGCGATGCGGTGAGATGCGTCGCGACAGGAAGGGCTGGGCCGCTACAGCCGCCATCTGCGGCTACGGGGCTGGGGGGGGGATCACGATGCGGTGAGATGCGTCGCTACTGCTATGCGTTTAGGGCGAGGTGGGGGTGGGGAGTGTGCTCGCACAACCCGACCCCAATCTCTATGCAAGAATGGGAGAGGGGGGCGGGGATGGCCGAGCATCGCTCCTCATAGACCACCCTCTTGCCCGCATAGAAGAGGCGTGTATTAGGTTCGAAGGCTTTCGCTACCGATAATTATTGCTGTCCGGTAAAGCTTTGGGGGCTAGGCATAGATGCATTTTAGAGTCCTAAAAACTGGAGAAATCGACCATGCGGCGCAAGACGCATAAAGCCGTTTTGATTGGTATCGCCAATATGGCTGAAGGGTAGGGGAGGCCTCTTGCGAATTTGCTAGTACGCTATACGCATCGAGTAAAAAGAGAAATACTGGGAGGGAGGGCTATGTAAATACCACGGTATGTACATTCAAGATTGAGTCTGTAATAAACAGGTTTACAGCGTGACAATCCAGAAGAAGGGCGAACGAGTGGAAGAAAGAGATGGACGCACTGGGATTGCAAGTTTTACGGATGTAACAATACAATTTGTTTACGTTGATAAATTTTGTATCTTTGCGGTGTGGTTTGGCAGTTCCAGTAATACGATAAATGGCTATGGAAGATTCTTCGATAGGTGATAGGATAGGCAAAATATTGAGCCACTACGGGCTCAAATCTGGCGAGCTGGCGGAGCGAATAGGCGTAAAGGCGGGTACAATGAGCCATTTTATGAGCGGTCGCAATAAGCCATCCTTCGACGTATTAGCGCGACTACTGGAGTCGTTCCCGAGCTTGTCTCCAGATTGGGTGATTCATGGAATGGGCGAAATCGAGCGCTCCGATGGCCACATGCAAGAGAGGGCTAACCATATGGCAGAGCAGAATTTGGCCGTTCAGGGCCAAGGGGTGATGCCAGAAAATCCCCAGAGTGTAAACGCTAGTACAGAATCCCCATCAAAAGGCGGAGTGACCGATACAAACACCGTGAGGCAGGCCAACAAAGCACTGAGCGTTTCTACAGTTGGGCCGGACGGAGCGGTCGATCAGGGAGAATCAATCCTCTTTCCTCAAGACTTGGGTGGGCGGTCAGAACGTTTAACCTTTACAACAGTAAATCAGCACGCTGGCGGGGCCGTGGAGGACGATCCAAGTACGGTTCGGCAAACGGCCTCCGCAACCAAGGAAAAACGGTCCGATTTCTTTACAGATGTAAACTATATAAACGCCCAGTTTGGGGGGCCACGTGATATGAGTGCTGCGACTGAAGGAGCTCCAAATAGCCAACAGCCACAGCCATCCTCGGCGACGAATTCAGACGCTATAGGCATACGCAAATTTGCACCTGGTGTAAGCTATCCTCATTATCAGGGAATTCGCAGGGAGATTAGTAAAGTGTCCCCTCATGCTTACGCTGCTGACGAAAGCGGCGAAAAAACATTAGGTGCATCTGTATCGAATCCAGCTACCAGAAGGAGGGGGCGCTTGTGGTTGGACGTAAACGACGATTCACGCTGTGGAATGGATTCGGGCAAGGAGAGCAACGCTGAGCTAGGAGCTTGTGGTAGTTTGAAGAAATTGCAATCTGAGCGAGCAACCCACCTAAAGCCTCCCCGCGAGAGCGTTGATTTATTTACAGATGTAAACAATAGGGTTTCAGCCTTCTCTTTGGCGATGCAGCGCGATGGAAACTCTCAGAAGCTGCGCACCCAGCACGGCAAATCGTTCAATTGCGTTGTTCATAGCCACTCGCACCCCGATACAAATGCAATGTATAAAAATGGGGATACATCCATTAATAAGGAGCCGGGAGAAGATACAAGTGTAGAGACTAAAGTGCCGACAAATGTAGATCGCAGCATTGCGGAATTCGGCGAGATTATTCTTCTGCTTCCTGAAGGCCAATACCTACGTTTTACCCCATCGAAAGGAGCTAGTGAATGACGAATATTGCGTACTGCTGCACCAAGAATTGCTAGGAGCTGAACAACCAAAATTACTTGCAACAGATTCCTATTAACCATCTACATTACAGCGCATTTCAGCTCATATCAATTGTGTGCAATTGGCTACGGTCAAGATGGATTGCGCTTTGCAATGATAAAATTGCTACTTTTGCCGTTGGGAACGAAGGCATGGGTGAACGCGCAGCCGCGGGTGCAAACCGCATCTGAGGAAAGTCCGGGCACTAGAGGGCAACCTGCTCCCTAACAGAGAGAAGCCTGTAAGGGCTAGTGCATCCAGAAGAAAATAACCGCCTGCAACCAGTTTGCAGGTAAGGGTGAGAAGGTGGGGTAAGAGCCTACCGCCAGAATTGGCGACAGTTCTGAGCGTGGATGCCCAGGTAGTGCAAGATCAAATAGACCTCTTCCGTCGCGGTGCAGACGGACGTGCGGCCCGTGCGTGGGCATCCCAAGAGGTGGGTAGATCGCTAGAATATGCGCAGTAATGCCATATCCAGATAGATGGCTGCGATGCTGGACGATACCGCTCAGCGTACAGAACCCGGCTTACATGCTTGCCCATGCGCTTCGTCCCTTTTGCGTAGATGTAGGCAGGCATTCTGTATTTTTAACGCGAGAACGGCATTATTTGAAACGCTACCTAAAAATGAGAGTATTCAGCAAGCCCTACGCTTATTGTTAATCGGTATTATGTTAAATTGACTTCATCTGGATTCCCCACTTTGGCTTAAAATTACCATTCTATCTCTATGGCATTCATCCGCTTTGTCCATACTCCAAAGCCGAGGCAATTCAACTACAAGCCAAGGTATTATGATCCGAAACGAGAGCATTTGGATATGCTCAAGCGTTCGATTCAGCCAGATTCTTTTGCTACAGAAAATCTAAGTGCTGAGCAACGCAAAGCGCAGCTGAGGGCCTCGACACGCTATCGTGTCGAGCAGGCTTTCCAGTCAGCTCGTGGCAAGCATCGTCTTTCCACTCGCAAAACCATAGCACGCCGAACACTTGTACTGTTTGCACTCTTGATGCTAGCCATCTTCCTCTATCTCAAATTCTAGTTGAAGAACCCTCCTCCTTATGCCTGATGTGATCAACCTACTCCCCGATAGCCTTGCCAACCAGATTGCCGCTGGAGAAGTGGTTCAACGCCCGGCTTCTGTGGTTAAGGAATTGCTGGAGAATAGTATAGATGCTGGAGCAACCGAAATCACCCTGCGATTAGAAGACGGCGGGCGTCAGAGCATCCAAGTGATTGACAACGGGGCGGGACTGTCAAGCACCGACGCACGGCTATGTTTTGAACGGCATGCGACATCTAAGATTCACTCCCCCAACGATCTGGAGTCGATTCAGACCATGGGGTTTCGAGGCGAGGCGCTGTCATCTATAGCCGCGGTGGCTGAAGTTACGCTCACTACTCGGAGAGAAGAGGACAGCGTGGGGGTTCGGGTTGCCATACACGGCTCGCGAATCATGGCCTACGAGCCTACACCCACCCCAGTAGGTGCTAATTTTCTGGTTCGAAATCTTTTCTTCAACACGCCAGCCCGAAGGCGATTTCTAAAGGGCGTGTCTGTGGAGCTGAAGCATATCATTGCAGAATTCCAGCGCGTAGCATTGGCCAATCCGCAGATTTCCATGCAGCTAGAGCACGATGGGCAACCCCTCTACCACCTTATACCAGGGGACAGGTTCACACGAATCTCTGGGCTTTTTGGACGTAGAATTGAACAGATGCTGCTTCCTCTACAGTCTGAAGCAGGACAAATCACACTAGAGGGGTACATCGGCAAGCCGGAAGAGGCGCGAAAACGTGGTGGCGAGCAATTCATCTTCGCCAATGGGCGCTATATTCGGAGTCCCTACCTGAATAGAGCGATTATCACAGCTTACGGCCGTTCCATTCCCCCAGATGCGACGCCGCAATTTTTCCTTTTCCTGAAAGTTCCGCCACGTGGGATCGACGTGAATATCCACCCTACTAAAACCGAGGTGAAATTCCAAGACGAACGTCTACTCTGGCAGATGCTCAATGCAGCAGTGCGGGAGTCGCTCGGACGATTCGGAGGAGTCCCCCAGATCGATTTTAGCCCTGATGCCACTCGCGATCTCCCTTACCTTCCCCCAAGTGCGCCTATTTCTGCTCCCGAGATGCCTCTGGACACCTCCTTTAACCCATTTGGCGAGGAGGCTGTGAAAATCCCCCGTTCCCCCCGATTCAGCTCTGAATCTACACCAGACAGCTGGGTGGAACTTTACAATAAGCTAAACGAACAACGTGATGTTTCCGTTTGTAAAGGAACTGCATTCCCGGTAGAAGGAGATGTAGATAGCATTAAGCTCTCAGAATTCGGCAATATTGTCCAGAACGGCGAACAGATCGACAGCGCAGCAAATTATACCCTCTCTCCTGGTGTGTTGCCAGAAGAGCCTGTCCACGTTCATGCGATGCCAGAAGAAAGCATCGGAAGAAAACTCATAACCGAAAGCTCGCTTTCATCACCCACTCTAGAACTACTTGCTAACCAACCCGAAGTGCTGGTTACTGCTAGTGGGTATTTGGTGGTCCTGATTGACGAAGGGATTATGCTCGTAGACCCACATCGTGCTCACGCAAGGGTCATCTACGAGAAGCTCTGCGGTCGGGAGTCGCAGTCTATGGCATCGCAAAGGTTGCTCTTCCCTGTCAGGCTGGAGATCGCACCCCACCTACAGCCCATTTTGGCTGGATTTACTGATGCCGTAGCCAAGCTCGGAGTACAAATAGAACCAGAGGGGGACAATGCTCTACGTATCATAGCGCTACCAGCCCAGATCTCAGACGCAGAACCCAAAGCTCTTGTACTCGAATTACTGCAGCAATTTACCGATGGAGAAGAGCTCTCCACTGCCGAACACGCCCACCGCCTGCTCTGCAGTATGGCGTATGCTGCCGCTGTGCGCAGAGACCCTCCCCTACCACCCGCGTCACGAGTTGAACTTATGAAAAGCCTTATGCACTGTCAGCAGCCCGCTTACGATCCGCGTATGCAGCCTACATTCCGGGTAGTCACACCGGGTGATATTGCCGCCTTGTTCTAATTGCCACAACACCTTTAAACTCTATACTAGCCATATGCCACACGCCAAGTTTGGTTTTAGCATTTCTACCCCACCAGTTGTGCTTAACCTCATTATTATCAATGCCCTTATGCTGCTGTTAACCTACATGTTCCGCAGCAGTTTCAGCATAGACTTGGTAGAGATGCTAGGGCTCTACTACCCTGGAAGCGAACACTTCCGGCCCTATCAGGTTGTAACCCATATGTTCATGCACGGGGGGATTGACCATCTAATTTTTAATATGCTGGCACTTTGGATGTTTGGACGAGTTCTGGAGCAGGTGTGGGGAGGGAAACGATTTCTGTTTTACTACCTTGCCACAGGCCTTGGAGCTGCCGCTTTGCATACACTGGTTAATTTTATTGAAATAACACACCTCAAGAACCTGGCAAATGCGCTTCTTGAGAATTTTACACCTGAAACATTTGCCGCATTCGTACAGTCGCACTTTGCCGACTACTACCCCCAAGTGCTGGATCATGGGCTGGCAGCTTGGACTCAAGACCCGTCCAACCTATCGCTCATGGCAAAATGCCAGGAACTCACCCACGAGCTTATCCATCTGCAAATGGACATTCCTACCGTTGGGGCTTCTGGCGCTGTCTTTGGCGTATTGCTAGCATTTGGCGTTCTGTTCCCAAATGCGGTAATTTACCTGCTTATTCCACCCATCCCTATCAAGGCCAAGTGGTTTGTGATACTCTACGCTGCGCTGGAGTTGTACCTCGGAGTATCGCAACCCGGTAGTACTATTGCCCACTTTGCCCACCTTGGGGGGATGCTCTTTGGCCTGCTCATTCTCTGGTACTGGCGACGGAGTAAGAATTAGCCATTTGCACATCACCTACCCAATCTCACAACTTGCTCCCAATCACATTTCCTGCTAGGTAAGAGATTTCAGCTATGCCACCTTTCACCCTTTCGAACGTGACTCGCCAAATACGCTATCGCATCCAGCAGGGCGATCCTCTCACCTTGCTGATTGCCATTAATGCGTTGGTTTTCATACTATACCATTTGGCCGCATTCATACTCCGACCTTTGGGTGAAAACCACCTTTTCGCTCTGCTAGCACTGCCCGCTCAGCTGGGGGCTCTACTCGTAAGACCCTGGACTCTCGTCACCTACATGTTTTTCCACGTCGATCTGCTGCATATACTCTTCAATATGCTGTGGTTCTGGGTATTCGGACGAATATTTCTCCAATTCTTTACCCGACAGCAACTTTGGGCAGTGTATCTTGTAAGCGGTCTGCTAGGAGGGATATTGTATGTGCTGGCCTTCAATGTGATACCCTACTTCCGGGATGTACTCCCCTACTCCATGGCACTCGGTGCGTCTGCCGCTGTGATGGGCATTACGCTTGCGGCCATTGTACGCGCCCCAAATGCGCAGGTGTACCTGTACGGCGTATGGGCTGTACGGGTCAAGTGGATCGGGATAGCCTCAGTAGCTCTCGACCTCCTAAGCATACTGGGGTCTAACGCTGGCGGCCATATAGCCCACCTAGGAGGTGCTGCAGCAGGCGTACTATTCGGGTGGTACTACGCAAAGAAGCGCGCTGTCGTTGGACGCTTCCCTCGCCCCTCCTTGCTCTCCTTCCTAGGCTACCATTGGCGTAGGTGGCGTACTAGCAGACGACAGCACAGTGCCGGCAAACAGCATACTCCCCGGCCTGCACAGAATCCCTCGGAGATCGATGCCATATTGAAAAAGCTAGCAAAAGGTGGCTACTCGGCCCTTACAGACCGCGAGAAACAGCAGCTTTTCGACCGATAGAAGCCTCCTGCAAAATGTAACCAACGAAAATGTTCTACAGCATGCGTATCCGAACTATTTTCCACGCATTCTCTGCCGTGATTACAGCCGTATGTGCACTGCTGCTATTAGTGAGCTACCTTGCGGCAATTGTGAGCCCTGCCGATTTTTGGATTCCAGGGCTGCTCGGCTTGGTGTCTCCCATACTGCTGGCGATCAACCTAATTACGCTCATCTACTGGCTGGTCCAGTGGAAAAGCGTGGCCTTAATCCCTGCTGTAGCCATAGTGCTAGGGTTACCGCTTTTCGTCGACTATTTCCGATTTCGCCCACCCCATCCACCCTACGAAGGGAGCTATGACTTTAGCGTAATGTCTTACAACGTCAATCTCTTTCGGCTCTACTCCTGGGCAAACAGCCCTTCTACCGAGCTGGAAGTGGCGGCTCTCTATGACTCGCTTGGAGCAGATATACTCTGCCTACAGGAGTTCTACACCGATTCTACCAAATTTCCCGAGCGTGATGCCATCCAGCTCTTCGGGCCTAATGCGCACATCCACTACACCAGCAGGCTGAATGGGCGCATGTTTGGACTTGGGACGTTCACCCGCCTTCCCATTGTAGACTCTGGGACACTCGAATTCCCAGGCTCGTTCAACGCCACTATTTTTACCGATGTAGTATGCCAAAGTGATACCATCCGCATCTACAACACGCACCTGCAATCATTTAGGCTACAGCGCCATAACCTCGCATTCCTCCGCAGCCCAAAATTCGACTCTGCTGCCCGCCCGCTCATGGAGATGGGGGATATAGCCCATAGGCTACGAACAGCGCTCAGGCTGCGAGCCCAGCAGGTGGCAATGCTCCGCCGACATATTGAGCGCTCTCCCTACCCCGTGGTGCTATGCGGAGATTTCAACGATTCGCCCATCTCATACAGCTACCGCCACCTGAGGAGCCTCCTTCACGATGCCTTCTCTGAGGCTGGTACGGGATTCGGCTCTACCTTCAAGGGTATATTCCCCTCATACAGAATAGACTACATACTATATGACAACCGATTCAAAGCTCTCGACTTCCGCATTCCCCAGGTAGACTACTCCGACCACCTTCCCACATTCTGCCCATTCATGCTGGCTAAAGGTGATTAACATGTGTAAAAAAATCTCCAAACACCTCCCGCTCTTCCTGCTTCCACTGCTGTTTGCGGGTTACGTATTCCTCTCGTGCTGTTCGCCCCAGGGCAACAGCGGCTACCTTGCACTCGATGGCGAGGGGTTGGGTACCTATTACCACATCGTTTACCGTGATTCTAGCGGGCGAAATCTTGCCCTAACGGTTGATTCCGTTCTGGCTGCAGTATCGCATGATTTCTCCATCTATGACTCTACCTCTACCATTAGCCTGTTTAACACAGCCGAGCGGGGTGTTAAATCGCCCCAGCTTGCAAGCCTCACCGTGGTTGCGAAGCAGGTATGGCAATCTACCCAAGGAGCTTTCGATCCCACCGTTGCCCCTCTGGCGCGCCTCTGGGGCTTTGGCGAGCGGGAATTCCATGCGGTAGACACGCTAGAAGTTACCGCCACGCTGGCGCATGTGGGTTTTAACCGTGTAAATGTACAGGGAGACTCTGTGCTAAAGGACAATCCCCAGGTGGAACTCACCTACAATGCCATAGCTAAGGGATATGCTGTGGATGAAGTACTTACCGCCCTACTCGACCGCGGGATTACCGATGCTCTGGTAGAAATTGGAGGGGAGATACGAGCCGTTGGGGCCTCGCCACGAGGCGATGCCTGGACTATAGGCATAGAGCGCCCTACTCGTAGCGAACTCCCAGTGAATGACCTAGCTACTAAGATTTCTATTCAGCAGGGAGCCATCGCCACATCGGGAAACTACCGAAAATTCATCCATTCAGGCTCTCACACTTGGGGGCACACTATAAACCCGCATACGGGCTACCCCGAACAGACCGACCTGCTGAGCGCCACCGTACTAACACCCCACACCTGCGCAGAAGCCGATGCGTTGGCCACTGCCTTCATGGTGATGGGGGCCGATGCTGCGAAGAAATTCATCCTTGATAATCAGGAGATAGAGGCCCTACTCCTCATAAAGAACATCAACCTACCCGACAGCCTTGAACGTTGGGTTTCGCCTGGCATGCGGGCACGTATAGTTCCATAGATAGCTGAAAGGTTTTTCCACGCTCGCAGGGCCATTGGCGGGGGATATTTTTCCTTGCCGATGGCCCTTAATTTGTGCTCTTTAAATTACCAGTTCTAGACCGCTATAAATCCCATTTAAACGATGAGGTGTGCCGAGGTCGCCATTGCCCACTCGGTAATGTAGGTATCAGGTTCAACCGCTGCAGCGCTGAAGGGAAACGAAACGAACGCCGGAAAGGAAATACGAGCAGAAACCTTTTCAGAAGTCCTGCCCCAGGTTCAGCTAGCACACCACAAGTAAGGGCCGAGGGAGTTCCCTCGGCCCTTTTTGTGTGCCTGTACAGGTTGTCAGCTACTCCTTCACCACCTTCAGCCCATCGCCGTCGGCCTCTATCCGTACCCGATCACCCGGTTCTACGGCGCCGGCCAGCACCTCCTTCGAGAGCCGATTGGTTACCTCGCGCTGCAGTAGCCTTTTCAATGGCCGTGCGCCGAATGAGGGGTCGTAGCCCTCTTTCCCGAGCCAAGCAATCGCCTCAGGGCTGGCAGACAGCGTGATATGCTGATGCGCCATGAGTTCGGCAATACGGGCGAACTGCAGCTCTACGATCTTACCGATCTCATTCTGCGTTAGCGGTTTGAATACCACAATCTCATCTACCCGGTTAAGGAATTCTGGTCTGAGCGTACGGCGTAGCAGCTCTCGGACCTCTTCCTCCGCCTTCTGCATTCTCTCGGCTCCACCGCCCTGCTCTATCGCCTCTTGCAGGAGGCTAGACCCGAGGTTCGAGGTCATGATGATGATCGTATTCCGAAAATCTACCGTGCGCCCCTTGTTGTCGGTAAGCCGTCCATCGTCTAGCACCTGCAGCAGGATGTTGAATACGTCAGGATGCGCCTTCTCTATCTCGTCGAGCAGTACCACCGAGTAGGGCTTTCGACGTATGGCCTCGGTCAGTTGCCCTCCCTCATCGTAGCCCACGTAGCCGGGAGGCGCTCCTACCAAGCGAGACACCGAATGGCGTTCCTGGTACTCGCTCATATCTATGCGGGTGAGGAGGTTCTCGTCATCGAAAAGCAGCTCGGCCAGGGCTTTAGCTAGCTCCGTTTTACCCACGCCCGTGGTGCCAAGGAATATGAAGGAGCCTATTGGCTTCCGGGGGTCTTGTAGCCCGGCACGGCTACGCCGCACAGCATCAGCCACCGCGGTTATGGCCTCGTCTTGCCCTACTATGCGCTCATGAATCCTATCCTCAAGCTTTAACAAACGTTCCCTTTCGCTCTGTAGCATACGGGCTACAGGTATTCCAGTCCAGCGAGCCACCACCTCGGCAATGTCCTCCGCATCCACCTCTTCTTTGATCATGGCCGCGCCGCCTTGGGTCTTCTGCAGCTCGTTCTGCGCCTCGGCAATCTTGCTTTCCGCCTCTCGGATACGCCCGTACCGTATCTCGGCTACCCGCTCGTAGTCGCCCTGCCGTTCGGCCTCCGTGGCCTCTTGCTTCAGCGTTTCTATCTCGGCCTTTTTATCCTGGATGGTGCCCACAAGCCGCCGTTCCTCGCCCCATTTTGCCCGCATTTTATCGCGCTGTTCGCCGAGCTCGGCCAGCTCTTTGCCCAGCGTCTCGAGCTTCACCTTATCGCCCTCGCGTTTTATTGCCTCGCGCTCTATCTCGAGCTGCCTGATACGCCGTTCTACCTCGTCGAGTTCCTCGGGCAACGAATTCATCTCAAGGCGTAGTTTGGCCGCGGCCTCATCCATGAGGTCGATGGCCTTATCGGGCAAGAAGCGGTCTGTGATGTAGCGTCTTGAGAGTTCCACAGCAGCCACTATAGCCTCATCCTTTATCCGCACCTTGTGGTGGGTCTCGTAGCGCTCCTTCAGCCCACGGAGAATCGATATCGAATCCTCGGGGCTTGGCTCATCCACCATCACCTTCTGGAATCGGCGCTCGAGAGCCTGATCCTTCTCAAAGTACTTCTGGTACTCATTGAGCGTGGTGGCGCCTATGGCTCGCAGTTCGCCCCTTGCTAGGGCGGGTTTTAGGATGTTGGCTGCATCCATAGCCCCCTCGCCCCCGCCGGCCCCTACGAGCGTGTGGATTTCATCGATAAAGAGGATGACGTCGCCTTCAGATTTCACCACCTCATTCACCACGCTCTTCAGGCGTTCCTCGAATTCCCCTTTGTACTTGGCACCGGCTACCAGCGCCCCCATATCCAGCGAGAATATCCGCTTCTGCTTCAGATTCTCGGGCACATCGCCGTTCACTATCCGGTGGGCAATCCCCTCGGCTATGGCGGTTTTCCCCACGCCGGGCTCACCTATGAGTATGGGATTGTTCTTGGTACGCCGGCTCAGTATCTGCAGCACACGGCGAATCTCCTCGTCGCGCCCGATCACCGGGTCGAGCTTGCCGCTCTGGGCCTGCGCATTCAAATCAACCGCAAACCGGCTTAGCGAATTGTACGTATCCTCGGCGCTTTGGCTGTCTACCTTAGCCCCCTTCCGCAGCTCGGCAATGGCCAGCTTCAGCTCCTTCTCACCGATGCCCGCATCCTTCAGCATCTGCCCCACAGCGCCCGGGGCGGTAAGCAGCGCCAGGAAGAGCGTCTCGGCCGAAATGAATTCATCGCCCATCTCCTGCGCGAGCCGCTCTGCCTTGGCCAGCACCTGGTTGGTAGCTGAGCTTAGGTACTGCTCGCTGCCCTGCACCCGCGGTAGGCTCTCCAGCTGTGCATCGCAGGCGCCCACTAGGCGTTGCTCATTGACCCCCATTTTCTGGAACAGGAAGCGCATTACGCTCTCGTTCTCGCTCAGCAGCCCGCGTAGCAGATGCTCGGGCTCTACGGCCTGGTGTTCGAGCCGCTGCGCAGTCTCAAAGGCCTTCTGCACAGACTGCTGTGCCTTTACCGTTAATCTATCCAATCGCATATTCGTAGTTCCTGTTATCGAATCCCAATCGGTAGGGGTCCGGATGCCCCTCTAGCCCCTGCACCTCTACCCTGTATACGTACCCCAAGCAAGATTAGTTCCAAAATCAGGTGGAAAAATCCGAATAGGACAAAATGGCGCAATCTTGGGTGAGATATGCCATTTTGACCAGACGCTTGGCGCGCTCAGCCCAAAGGGAAAGGATGCGCCTGGGGCAAGCAACTTCCAACAAGGCTGCACGCCGCGCCGCCACTGGGAAAATAATCAAAAATCCCCCATTTCCGCGAGCATTCCTTGCAAGAGACGATTCGCCCTTCTACCCCCTACCAACTCCCTACCATCGCCGTACCATCCCCGTACCTGCGCCGCTGCATCCTCGGATTTGGGAATGAAATCCGAACATGAAGCGGCGCAGGTACGGGGATGGTATTGAGTTGGTACGGCGCAGGTAGCTCTCATTGCGCTCCAGATCTATCCCGGTGTGCGAATCGGCACTTAAAATAAAAAAGGCCCCCGGGCGTTATAGTATCACAGCCATTTTCGCTCGCCCTATGAGGATATTAGCCCCGGCCATTCTGGCCATTCCGCTAGCGCTGGTCGCATGCCAGCCAGACGCACTCCTGCCCGATTCCCTATCGGCGCTGCGCATCACGCATGACACGGTGTGGAGCGCGGGCTCCACCGTGAGCATCAGCGGCAAGCTACGGGTAGATGGCGCCAAGCTCTCCATAGAGCCCGGGGTGCGCCTCAAGTTCGCCCCCGGGGCTAGCCTGGTGATTGGCGAAAGCACGGCTGGCAGCATCATAATTCGCGGAAGCACAGCTAAGCCGGTTGTATTCGAGCCTCAGGATGCCCTTGGTAGCTTCACGGGCATTCGGATTATCCAGACGGATGGACAGAGCTCCATAGCAAACTGCGAGATTCACCGTGCCGGCAATGCCCAGACCGCGGGGCTATGGATTTCGAACCTGAATTTCCCGATAGAAGGGCTGGACATCATCGACAGCCAGGGCGACGGCATCCGTGTAGACTACGCAGAGGCCAAATCGCCGCATCCAATGCAAAATTGCCGTATCCAGGCGCATGGCCACCACGCCATAGCGGGCGATGCCAATCTACTCGCCTCGCTGCACCGCACCATGCGCTTTACCCTCGACGAGGGGTATGGGGTACGCATCGAATCGGGAACGATCTCGCTCCCACGCGGCCGGCTAGAGCTGCGCCCGCTGGGCGTTCCCTACATCGTTACGAGCAACATCTGCCTAGATGCCCGAGAGCTGGTGATGCGCGATGGGGTAGAATTCCGCTTTGAACAGCAGGGAGGGCTAGAATTCGCCTGCTTCGATGCCACCCAGCTCACGGCCACGGGGGTTACATTCACCGCCACCAGCAAGGCCCCGGGGCAGTGGCTAGGGCTCCTGTGCAACTCAAGGCTCTCACCCTCCAGCATTTTTGACCACTGCACCATAGAGGCGGGCGGGCGGCGAACCCCGGGAACTGCCGGGATTACGATAGACGGGGTAAAAGGGATAACGGTTACGAATTGTAACATCCGCTACAATAAGGGATATGGTATTCTGCTCGCCAAACCTGCCGAATTGTCAACCCAATCCACGGGGAACAGCTTTGCGGGAAACGAGCTGGGCGATATCGAGCAAAAGCGCGGGAAACGGTAGCGGTATCGGGCCATTGGGCTGACCGACCAACCCAGCGTGCCGTACACCGTTTAAGCGGGTTTCGTTGCTCTCACCGTTCCCTACTCCCCTTGCTTTTGGGCATGAAAAAACCGCCCCCGATGGCCTAGGCCATCGGGGGCGGTTTTTTCATGCCCAAAAGCAAGGGGAGTAGGGAACGGTGAGAGCAACGAAACCCGCTTAAACGGTGTACGGCACGCTGGGTTGGTCGGTCAGCCCAATGGCCCGATACCGCTACCGTTTCCCGCGCTTTTGCTCGATATCGCCCAGCTCGTTTCCCGCAAAGCTGTTCCCCGTGGATTGGGTTGACAATTCGGCAGGTTTGGCGAGCAGAATACCATATCCCTTATTGTAGCGGATGTTACAATTCGTAACCGTTATCCCTTTTACCCCGTCTATCGTAATCCCGGCAGTTCCCGGGGTTCGCCGCCCGCCCGCCTCTATGGTGCAGTGGTCAAAAATGCTGGAGGGTGAGAGCCTTGAGTTGCACAGGAGCCCTAGCCACTGCCCCGGGGCCTTGCTGGTGGCGGTGAATGTAACCCCCGTGGCCGTGAGCTGGGTGGCATCGAAGCAGGCGAATTCTAGCCCTCCCTGCTGTTCAAAGCGGAATTCTACCCCATCGCGCATCACCAGCTCTCGGGCATCTAGGCAGATGTTGCTCGTAACGATGTAGGGAACGCCCAGCGGGCGCAGCTCTAGCCGGCCGCGTGGGAGCGAGATCGTTCCCGATTCGATGCGTACCCCATACCCCTCGTCGAGGGTAAAGCGCATGGTGCGGTGCAGCGAGGCGAGTAGATTGGCATCGCCCGCTATGGCGTGGTGGCCATGCGCCTGGATACGGCAATTTTGCATTGGATGCGGCGATTTGGCCTCTGCGTAGTCTACACGGATGCCGTCGCCCTGGCTGTCGATGATGTCCAGCCCTTCTATCGGGAAATTCAGGTTCGAAATCCATAGCCCCGCGGTCTGGGCATTGCCGGCACGGTGAATCTCGCAGTTTGCTATGGAGCTCTGTCCATCCGTCTGGATAATCCGAATGCCCGTGAAGCTACCAAGGGCATCCTGAGGCTCGAATACAACCGGCTTAGCTGTGCTTCCGCGAATTATGATGCTGCCAGCCGTGCTTTCGCCAATCACCAGGCTAGCCCCGGGGGCGAACTTGAGGCGCACCCCGGGCTCTATGGAGAGCTTGGCGCCATCTACCCGTAGCTTGCCGCTGATGCTCACGGTGGAGCCCGCGCTCCACACCGTGTCATGCGTGATGCGCAGCGCCGATAGGGAATCGGGCAGGAGTGCGTCTGGCTGGCATGCGACCAGCGCTAGCGGAATGGCCAGAATGGCCGGGGCTAATATCCTCATAGGGCGAGCGAAAATGGCTGTGATACTATAACGCCCGGGGGCCTTTTTTATTTTAAGTGCCGATTCGCACACCGGGATAGATCTGGAGCGCAATGAGAGCTACCTGCGCCGTACCAACTCAATACCATCCCCGTACCTGCGCCGCTTCATGTTCGGATTTCATTCCCAAATCCGAGGATGCAGCGGCGCAGGTACGGGGATGGTACGGCGATGGTAGGGAGTTGGTAGGGGGTAGAAGGGCGAATCGTCTCTTGCAAGGAATGCTCGCGGAAATGGGGGATTTTTGATTATTTTCCCAGTGGCGGCGCGGCGTGCAGCCTTGTTGGAAGTTGCTTGCCCCAGGCGCATCCTTTCCCTTTGGGCTGAGCGCGCCAAGCGTCTGGTCAAAATGGCATATCTCACCCAAGATTGCGCCATTTTGTCCTATTCGGATTTTTCCACCTGATTTTGGAACTAATCTTGCTTGGGGTACGTATACAGGGTAGAGGTGCAGGGGCTAGAGGGGCATCCGGACCCCTACCGATTGGGATTCGATAACAGGAACTACGAATATGCGATTGGATAGATTAACGGTAAAGGCACAGCAGTCTGTGCAGAAGGCCTTTGAGACTGCGCAGCGGCTCGAACACCAGGCCGTAGAGCCCGAGCATCTGCTACGCGGGCTGCTGAGCGAGAACGAGAGCGTAATGCGCTTCCTGTTCCAGAAAATGGGGGTCAATGAGCAACGCCTAGTGGGCGCCTGCGATGCACAGCTGGAGAGCCTACCGCGGGTGCAGGGCAGCGAGCAGTACCTAAGCTCAGCTACCAACCAGGTGCTGGCCAAGGCAGAGCGGCTCGCGCAGGAGATGGGCGATGAATTCATTTCGGCCGAGACGCTCTTCCTGGCGCTGCTTACCGCCCCGGGCGCTGTGGGGCAGATGCTGAAGGATGCGGGCATCGGTGAGAAGGAGCTGAAGCTGGCCATTGCCGAGCTGCGGAAGGGGGCTAAGGTAGACAGCCAAAGCGCCGAGGATACGTACAATTCGCTAAGCCGGTTTGCGGTTGATTTGAATGCGCAGGCCCAGAGCGGCAAGCTCGACCCGGTGATCGGGCGCGACGAGGAGATTCGCCGTGTGCTGCAGATACTGAGCCGGCGTACCAAGAACAATCCCATACTCATAGGTGAGCCCGGCGTGGGGAAAACCGCCATAGCCGAGGGGATTGCCCACCGGATAGTGAACGGCGATGTGCCCGAGAATCTGAAGCAGAAGCGGATATTCTCGCTGGATATGGGGGCGCTGGTAGCCGGTGCCAAGTACAAAGGGGAATTCGAGGAACGCCTGAAGAGCGTGGTGAATGAGGTGGTGAAATCTGAAGGCGACGTCATCCTCTTTATCGATGAAATCCACACGCTCGTAGGGGCCGGCGGGGGCGAGGGGGCTATGGATGCAGCCAACATCCTAAAACCCGCCCTAGCAAGGGGCGAACTGCGAGCCATAGGCGCCACCACGCTCAATGAGTACCAGAAGTACTTTGAGAAGGATCAGGCTCTCGAGCGCCGATTCCAGAAGGTGATGGTGGATGAGCCAAGCCCCGAGGATTCGATATCGATTCTCCGTGGGCTGAAGGAGCGCTACGAGACCCACCACAAGGTGCGGATAAAGGATGAGGCTATAGTGGCTGCTGTGGAACTCTCAAGACGCTACATCACAGACCGCTTCTTGCCCGATAAGGCCATCGACCTCATGGATGAGGCCGCGGCCAAACTACGCCTTGAGATGAATTCGTTGCCCGAGGAACTCGACGAGGTAGAACGGCGTATCAGGCAGCTCGAGATAGAGCGCGAGGCAATAAAACGCGAGGGCGATAAGGTGAAGCTCGAGACGCTGGGCAAAGAGCTGGCCGAGCTCGGCGAACAGCGCGATAAAATGCGGGCAAAATGGGGCGAGGAACGGCGGCTTGTGGGCACCATCCAGGATAAAAAGGCCGAGATAGAAACGCTGAAGCAAGAGGCCACGGAGGCCGAACGGCAGGGCGACTACGAGCGGGTAGCCGAGATACGGTACGGGCGTATCCGAGAGGCGGAAAGCAAGATTGCCGAGGCGCAGAACGAGCTGCAGAAGACCCAAGGCGGCGCGGCCATGATCAAAGAAGAGGTGGATGCGGAGGACATTGCCGAGGTGGTGGCTCGCTGGACTGGAATACCTGTAGCCCGTATGCTACAGAGCGAAAGGGAACGTTTGTTAAAGCTTGAGGATAGGATTCATGAGCGCATAGTAGGGCAAGACGAGGCCATAACCGCGGTGGCTGATGCTGTGCGGCGTAGCCGTGCCGGGCTACAAGACCCCCGGAAGCCAATAGGCTCCTTCATATTCCTTGGCACCACGGGCGTGGGTAAAACGGAGCTAGCTAAAGCCCTGGCCGAGCTGCTTTTCGATGACGAGAACCTCCTCACCCGCATAGATATGAGCGAGTACCAGGAACGCCATTCGGTGTCTCGCTTGGTAGGAGCGCCTCCCGGCTACGTGGGCTACGATGAGGGAGGGCAACTGACCGAGGCCATACGTCGAA
>LIIK01000058.1 GCA_001421095.1 Candidatus [Bacteroides] periocalifornicus
GGCGACCGTGGGCACAGGCGCCACCACTACCGCCGCCACCACGGAGAGCGCGACGCGGCATGCCACGTCGCTACAAACGCCCTCCACGCCTATCTCCCGATTCGCGGTGGCGGGTCGGCTGGCCGACCTGCCGCCCCGGGGGCGGCGGAAACCGCCCGTGGTTCGGGTGTACCACCGCCGCCTGCGGGTGGACATCTACTCCGGGCCGCGACGACGATGAGGGGGCATATCGATTCTCGCGGCGAAGATGGTCGAGGGTGCGGGAGCGCGGGGCGTTTGTAACGACGTGGCGCGCCGCGATTAGGGAGCCGCGTCGCGCTCCCTACCGCTGCTCGCGATAGAAAATCACCTTTCTATCAATTGTCAGATTGGCTATTGCGCTCTCGGTAGGGGAGGTGCCGAGCGCAGCGAGTGCCCTCCCTAACCGAGCCGTTGCGTTTTTGTCGCGCAATGAGATCCTTTAAACGCAACGCGGCGCGCCGCGTCGTGATTCGGAGGCTTCGTCGCGATAGAAAATCGTCTTCTATCAATTGTCGAGATTGGCCATCGCGCTCTTGATAGGGGCGGAGCTGTAGGGGTGGCCCGAGAGTTGCCCACCCACCCGCGCGAGTACTCATCCTAGACAATGCCGCGTCGTTTTCCCTCCATTATGAATTTCCCGCGCTTTTTGCTAACTTCGCGAGACGTTTTCTCCGCGTTTGAGGGTGGGGAAGATTCTTGCCATGCGTTGCGGCATGGAGCTATTAGGGTAACTTTAGGGTTAGGATTCTGATGATAGACGGCAAGGTGGTGCTGGGGATAACCCAGGGCGACGTGAATGGGATAGGGTACGAGGTGATGCTGCGGGCTCTGGCCGATGCGGCCTTCTCGGAGATGTTTGTGCCTGTGATCTACGGCTCTAGCCAGGCGGTGGGGCATTATCGTAAGGTGCTGGGTTTAGGCGGTCCGCAGGTGAACGTGGTGCGCGATGCCCAGGAGATACACCCTAGGCGCGTCAACCTTGTGGAGTGCGGGGCGAGGGATCTGACGGTGGAGATGGGGCAGCCGACCCGTGCAGGGGGCGATGCGGCGCGGGATGCGCTAGAGCGGTTCTTTCTCGACCAGCGCTACGAGGTGCTCGATGGCCTTGTGACGCTCCCGGTGAACAAGCACGCCATGCAGGGCAGTGGGTTCAATTTCCCAGGCCATACGGAGTACTTGGCCAAATGCACTGGGGTTCAGGATGCGCTCATGCTTATGGTGGCTGAGGATCTGCGCCTTGGGGTGGTAACCGGGCATGTACCGCTGCGGGGGGTGGCAGAGCTCATTACCCCGGAGCTGATACTCCGTAAGCTGGAGCTTATGGATGCGAGCCTGCAGCGCGATTTCGCCATCAGCGGGCCCCGCATGGCGGTGCTGAGCCTCAATCCGCATGCCGGGGAGAACGGGTTGCTGGGCGATGAGGAGGAGCTGGTGATAAAACCCGCCATAGAGGCGGCCAACACGGCGGGTATGGTGGTGGCGGGTCCCTTTGCTGCCGATGGATTCTTTGGCGCGGGGGAATGGAGGCATTATGACGGGGTGCTGGCCATGTATCATGATCAGGGGCTTACCCCGTTCAAGACCATAGCCTTTGACGGGGGGGTGAACTACACGGCGGGGCTCCCCATAGTGCGAACCTCCCCAGCGCATGGTACGGCCTACAGCCTGGTGGGCAAGGGGATAGCTTCACCGAATTCCTTCAGGCAGGCGGTCTACTTGGCTATAGATATTGTGAAATCACGGTCGAGGATCGACCCCCTGCGAGCCAATCCCGTGCCGAGCTGGCGCGCTGAGCAGCAGGCCAAAATGCGGGAGGGCTAGAGGATGCTAGAGTTCGTGGAGGGGACGGTAGAATCGCTAACGCCGACCAGCGTGGTGCTGGCCAATGGCGGCATCGGCTATCTGATACAGGTGAGTTCGGCTACCTATGGGGCGCTGCAGGGTAGGGAGCGGGTGCGGCTCTTTGTGCACCAGGTGATACGTGAGGATGCCCAGGAGCTCTACGGCTTCGCCACGGTGGAGGAGCGGGCGCTCTTCCGGCTGCTGATCTCGGTGTCTGGCGTGGGGCCTTCCACCGGGCGCATGATCCTCTCGGCCTACGAGACCGCCGAGCTGGTGGGCTACATAGAAGCCGGCGACGAGGGTGCCCTCAAGCGGGTGAAGGGAATAGGGCTAAAAACCGCGCAGCGCGTGATAGTAGACCTGCGCGAAAAGGTGGCGAACCTGGGGGTAGAACCGGCAGGTATCGTAGGTCAAAGCAATAAGGCTAAGGCAGAAGCGTTATCTGCTTTAGTAACGCTAGGATTCCCTAGGGCTGCCAGCGAGAAAACGCTGAGCCAGCTCCTAGCTAAGGACGGGGCGTTGACGGTAGAGCAGCTCATTCGGCTGGCTCTCAAGCAACTGTAGGATATGTAGGTGGATAGAAACGAAAAACATTTCTCATTGCGACTCCTCGGGCACATTGCTATCGGTGTGAGTTCTCCTTGGTGTAGGATCGGTTTAGGCCTGCTGCTCGGCGTGCATCTGCTGGGCGGTGGGAGGCTTTTCGCCCAGAGTTCAGACGATGTGCCGGCCCAGCCGCCCCGTGCAGTGTGGCGGGTGGGCATGAAGCCCGATGCCGACACGCACCACCGAGCGGTGTACGATCCGGCCACCAAGCGCTACACGGTCTACGAGATGGTGGGCAATGTGGTGGTGGGGCAGCCGCGGGTGCTTACCGAGCGCGAGTACCGCGATTACCGTAGGGAGGAGGCTATACGCAACTACTGGGGCGATAAACGCAAGGAGGCGGCCACGGGCAATGCGCCGGGCGGCGGGCTGCTCCCTAAGCTCCGGGTGGGCGGGGAGAATTTTGACCGCATATTCGGTAGCAATGTCATTGAGATTATCCCCCAGGGGTCGGCGGAGTTGCTCTTTGGCATTACGCATAATAATACCGAGAACTTCACCATTCCGGAGGAGATGCGCTCGAACACCACCTTTGACTTCAATGCCAAGCTCCAGGTGAACCTCACGGGCAAGGTGGGCGAAAAGCTCAAGATGGACGTGAAGTACAACACGGAGGCCACCTTTGACTTCGAGCAGAATGTGAAGGTGGAGTACACGGGCGATGAGGATGAGATAATCCAGAAAATAGAGGCCGGGAATGTGACCATGCCGCTCCCGGGCACCCTCATCACGGGGAGCCAGAGCCTCTTCGGCTTCAGGACCGACTTGAAGTTCGGGAGGCTCAACGTCTCTACCATCTTCTCGCAGCGCAAGGGGCAGGCGCAGACCATAGAGGTGAAGGGTGGGGCGCAGAGCAAGCGTTTTGAGGTGCGGGCAGACCAATATGAGGCGAACCGGCACTTCTTCCTCTCCAAGTACTTTTACGATATCTATGACCAGGCCCTATCACACCTCCCGTTGGTACTCTCAGGGGTGGAAATCACCAAGATACAGGTGTGGGTAACCAACAAGCAGGGTCGTTTTGACGATTCGCGCGATGTGCTGGCCCTAGTGGATCTGGGGGAAATAGACCGAAACATCTTTGCCCCGAGCGTGGTGCATGGTGTGGCAGGCGCTAGGGTACCTGACAATGCCAGCAACGATCTCTACGCCAACCTCACCACGGGTATCTACTCGGGGATTCGTGATCTGGCCAACGCTACCCAGGTGTTAGCACCACTGGCTGCGCAGAACTACAGGCAGGGGCAGGATTTTGAAAAGCTGGAGAACGCGCGCCTGCTCAAGCCCAGCGAGTATACCCTCAATAAGCAGCTGGGCTTCATCTCGCTCAACATGTCGCTCAACAATGACGAGATCCTCTGCGTGGCCTACGAGTACACCTACGGGGGGCGAACCTATAGGGTCGGGGAGTTCTCGAGCGATGGGATAGACGCTCCGCAAGCGTTAGTGGTGAAGCTGCTCAAGGGCACCGACCTCTCGCCTGCCATGCCCACCTGGCAGCTCATGATGAAGAACATCTACGCCATAGGGGCCTTCCAGATTTCGCCTACCGATTTCCAGCTCGACGTGCTATACAGGGATGACGAAATAGGAACGGCCGTCAACTACCTCTCGGCTGGGAAAATACGCAACGAGCCGCTGCTGAGCGTGCTGAATCTCGATAACCTCAATAGCAATGGGGACTCCGGGCCCGATGGGGTCTTCGATTTCGTGGAGGGCGTAACGGTGCTGGCCAGCACGGGCCGGGTCATCTTCCCAGAGCGTGAACCCTTCGGGCGATACCTAGCGCGGAAGATTGACGATCCCACGGTGGCGAAATCATTCGTGTTCCCAGAGCTCTACGATAGCACGCTCTCGCGGGCGCAGCAGATGGCAGAGAAGAACAAGTTCATCCTCCGGGGTGAATACCGTTCGAATAATGCATCGGAGATCTCACTCAATGCGCCTAACGTCCCCAAGGGGAGCGTGGTAGTAACCGCGGGTGGGCGCAAGCTGGTGGAGAATACTGACTATGTGGTAGACTACCTCCTGGGCACGGTGAAGATCATCAACCAGGGGCTGCTGGAGTCGGGCACACCGATCAAGATCTCGCTGGAGAGCAACTTGGGGATCGACTTCCAGGTGAAGACCCTCATGGGAACGCATCTGGACTACCAGTTTAGCGACCGATTCAACATCGGGGGGACGATACTCAACCTCAGCGAGCGCCCTCTAACCAAGAAGGTGAACTACGGTAACGAGGCGGTATCTAACACCATCTGGGGGCTCAACGGGAGCTATGAGACCGAACTCCCCTGGCTGACAAAGGCGGTGGATTGGCTGCCGCTGATAGAGACCAAGGAGAAATCAACCCTGACGCTAGAAGGGGAAATGGCGCAGTTTATCCCAGGGCAATCCAGCAGTCTCGATAAGCGGGGCTCGGTATATCTGGATGATTTCGAGGCGAATAAATCGAGCATCGACATTCGGATGTGGAGTTCATGGAGCATAGCCTCTACGCCCCAGGGGCAAGCAGCCCTGTTCCCTGAGGGCGCGCTGGTGAATGACCTCGCCTATGGGATGAACCGTGCCCGGCTGGCTTGGTACTACATCGATCCGCTTTTCCTTCGGAACTCTAACCTCACGCCAGCCCACATCCGTAACGACCCCGAATCGCAGAGCAGCCACTTTGTGCGCGAGGTAGAGGAGCAGGAACTCTTCCCGAATCGCAACATCCCGCAGGGGCAGCCTACCACCATCTCGGTCCTCAATATGGCCTTCTACCCCCAGGAGCGCGGCCCCTACAATTACGATGCCACTAGGGTGGATCCTAGCGGTGCGCTACAGGATCCCAAGAGCCGCTGGGGCGGGGTAATGCGCAGTCTGCCCGTTACCGATTTTGAGCAGAATAACATTGAGTACATTGAGTTCTGGCTCATGGATCCCTTTGTGGAGGATAGAAGTGCGCCGGGAGGCGACCTCTACTTCAACCTCGGCAACGTGTCTGAGGATATACTCCGAGACGGGAGAAAGGCGTTTGAGAATGGGCTCCCGGGGCGCGATGGGGCTGAGCCGGCCGTACCCACCACTTGGGGGCTTGTACCGAAGGTGCAGTCCTCCGTCATGGCCTTTGATAATGACCCCGAGGCTCGCAGGCGGCAGGATGTAGGGCTAGATGGGCTCTCGAGCCAAGACGAGGCGAATTTCTACACCAACTATCTCCAGCAGCTAGAGGGGAATCTTGGGAGCGGCTCGCCAGCTGTGGAGGCGGCGCGGCAAGACCCCTCCAGCGATGACTACCGTTACTTCCGCTCTACGCAGTATGACAACAACAGGGTGGGAATCCTCGACCGTTACAAGTATTTCAATAACACCGAGGGAAACAGCCCTACTGCTGAGCAGTCGCCAGAATCATACCCAACCTCCTCTACCACCCTCCCAGATGTGGAGGATCTCAATAGGGACAACACCCTGAGCGACAATGAGAGCTACTACCAGTACAGGGTTTCGCTTCGCCCCGGCGATCTGCAGGTAGGGAAGAACTATGTGACTGATAAGGTGCAGGCCAAGGTGAAGCTCGCCAATGGGAATGAGAGCGAGGTTGCATGGTACCAGTTCAAGATCCCGGTGCGGGAGTACGAGAATCGGATAGGCTATATTCAAGATTTCAAGTCGATTCGCTTTGTGCGGATGTTCCTGAGGGATTTTGACAGGCCTCTATTCCTTCGGTTTGCCACCCTGGCCTTGGTGCGTGGCGAATGGCGAAGGTATGAGAGGTCGCTGCTTGCGGGGCAAGAGATTATAGGGGGTGGCAGCGGGCTACCCACTACGTTTGACATTGCTGCGGTTAATATAGAGGAGAATAGCACCCGCACCCCCGTAAACTACGTGCTACCGCCCAAGGTTACCCGCGAAATAGATGCCAGCCAGTCAGTGCAGAATGAGCTCAATGAGCAGTCGATGGAGCTCAAGGTGGTGAATCTGCAGGATGGCGACGCGAGGGCTGCCTACCGGAATGTGGGGTACGATCTCCGGCAGTACCGTAAGCTCGGGATGGATGTGCACGCCGAGTCTATAGAGGGCGAGCCGCTTAAAGACGGCGACCTCCGCCTGTTCCTCCGCCTAGGCTCTGACTACACGAACAACTACTACGAGTATGAGATCCCGCTGAACCTTACGCCTGCAGGTTTTTACAGCAACGGCAGCGAGGCAGATCGTCGGCAGGTGTGGCCTGATGAGAATGCGGTGGATATAGAGCTGCAGAGCTTGTGGAAGGCCAAGCTCGAGCGTGATGCGGCAGCACGGGGCAATAGCAGCATATCATCGCGGACGCCCTTTGTGGTACAGCACGGCAGCGGGACTATAACCGTATTGGGCTACCCGACGCTGGAGGATGTGCGGGTGCTCATGGTGGGGATACGCAACCCGCGGAAAAGCGGCCCTAGCGACGATGGGCAACCCAAGAGCGGTATAGTGTGGGTGAATGAGCTCCGCCTCTCCAAGATTGCCGATAATGGGGGCTGGGCAGCGCTGGCCTCGATGAATGTGAGGGTGGCAGATCTTGGGGCGCTCTCGCTTACCGGGCGTCTTGAAACTCCGGGCTTCGGGGCTCTGGAGAGCAAGATCAATACCCGGGCTAAAGAAACCACCTACCAGTATGATGCCAATGCCAATTTAGAGTTTGGCCGCTTTTTCCCGAAGAAGTGGGAGGTTAGCATACCCATGTTCGTATCTTACGGGGAGACCTTCGCCAACCCGCAGTACAACCCCCTAGACACCGATGTGCCGTTTGACGAGGCGTTGGCCAACCTGCCCAAGGGGGCAATGCGAGATTCACTCCGTAACATTGCCCAAGACTACACTCGTCGCCGTAGCCTCAATTTCACCAACGTTCGGGTGAACCAATCATCTCAGAACCCAATGCTCTGGGATCCGGCCAACTTCTCGGTTTCTTACGCCTACAGCGAGCAGAATTCGCATAATGTGAAGACCGAGTACCGCAACCAGATAACCCACAGGGGCGCATTGGCCTACGCCTACAACGCTCGTCCAAGGAATTTCGAACCCTTCCGCCGGGTGGGGTGGCTAAGGAGTGATTACCTGGCCTTGATTCGCGATTTCAACTTCACGCCGCTCCCACGGCAGCTCTCGTTCCGCACGGAGGTGAACAGGAGCTACGTAGAGCAACGTTTGCGCAATATCCACAGCCCGATGCTGCAGATTCGCCCAACGTTTGCCAAGGCGTTCGAGTGGAATAGGTCGTACGGATTGAACTGGGATCTGACCCGTAATCTCCGATTCGATTTTACCGCCACCAATCTTGCGCTTATCGACGAGCCCGCGGGGGTGGTAGATCGGGATGTAGACCCCGACCTCTACAGAGAGTGGCGGCATAGAGTCTGGAGAAGTGTGCGTAATTTTGGGACTACCACGCAGTACAGCCATAAGGGAACAGTGTCATGGAATATCCCTATCAACAAGCTCCCGCTCCTGCAGTGGCTCTCTGCGAATGCAAGCTACAATGCGGACTACCGCTGGGATGCTGCCCCCCGGCTAGCCGATACTGTAAGCATTCGGGTAGGGAATAAGATCCAGAATGCCAGCACGCTAACCCTTACAGGCGCGGCCAGCCTCACCTCGCTCTACCAAAAGATAGGCTACCTAAACCGTGTGAACCAAGAGTTCGAGAAGATCGCCAACGGCCAGCCGCTGAATGATAAGCAGGAGTACCGCGAGGTGTCTTACGCCAACCCGCGTTTCTCCATGACGGCAGAGAGGGCCAAGACCGTAACCCATAACCTGAAGACGGAAGAGGTGACCGTGAAGCTCTACGATGCCGATGGGAAAGAGATCCCCTGCGATGTGGAGGTGCGAGACGGCAATCGGGTTCGTTTACGTACGACCGTGGAGGTGAAGAGGGGGAGGGTTGAGATTACGGGACGGCAACCGAAGTCGAGCATTAGCCCGATGCTAGTGGTAGACGGAATCGCAAGGGTGCTTATGGGGATACGCAATGTGTCGGTAAGCTACTCCACGAATGACGGAACGTTCTTGCCGGGCTACCTACCGCGCACCAAGTTGCTAGGACTCTCGCGGTTGAATGGCAATCCCGCGCCAGGGTGGCCCTTTGTTGCGGGTATTCAGCAGAGCGATTTCCCGTGGCGGGCAGCGGACAACGGGTGGTTGCTGGGCGATAGCACGCAGATAGATCGCTATCGGCGCACCCACGCCCTCACCTATAGCTACCGGATAAGCGTGGAGCCGTTCCCATACGCAAGGTTAGATATTACGGGTACCCGCACCTATTCTAGGGATTACAGCGCGCACTTCCAGAAGGTAGGCGGCGGTTTCCAGGAGCAGAATCCCACGGTCAGCGGTTCGTTCTCCATATCCACCATACTTATCGGTACGGCCTTCCAGCGCTCTAGCAGCAGGAACGGCTACCGTTCGGCTGCCTTCCAGCGTTTTGCCGATGCGCGAAGCCAGGTGGCCAACCAGCTTGCCGAGCAGAGAACAGCTGCGGGCGCTGCCGATCCGAGGGCGAACCCACGGGCTGATGGCTATCCCGATGGCATAGGCCCACTCTCGCAAGATGTGCTCATTCCCGCGCTCCTATCAGCGTACACGGGGCAGAGGGCTTCTCGGTACACAGGGAACTACTTCCCCCTCATTCCGCTCCCGAATTGGCAGTTTACCTATGACGGGCTGTCACGCATTGCGGCGGTGAAAGATGTGCTACGCCAGCTCTCTATTCGGCATGGCTACCGGGCGAACTACGCTGTGGGGGGCTACTCGCTCAATGAGCACTACCAGGCAGGGGCTGACGGGCTTACCTACGTGCGCGATTTGCAGGAGAACTTTATGCCCAAGTACCTGCTGACGAACGTATCGCTCACCGAGCAGTTCAGCCCTCTGGTGGGTATAGACCTGGCATGGGTCAATTCGCTTACCACCAAGGCGGAGGTGCGTAAGAGCCGCTCGATGACCTTGAGTTTGGCCAATAACCAGATGACCGATATGGACAGCTGGGAGTACCTGGTGGGAGCTGGTTACCGCTTTGAGGATCTCCCGTTGCTACTGAAGACCAATCTTAACGGGGAGAGGGTGATCAAGAGCGATTTGCGCCTGCAGGCCGATTTCGGCATACGGAACACGAGCACGATACTCCGCAGGCTCTCCGAGGGTACCAATACCCCAACAGCCGGCCAGTGGAGCTATACCCTAAAGCTCTCGGTAGACTACATGATCACCCAGCAGGTAACCATTCGGGCCTTCTTCGACCGCATGGTGAATAAGCCGCTGGTATCGCTCAGTTTCCCCACCTCTACCACGAGTTTCGGCATAAGCGTCCGTTTCAGCCTTGAGCAGTAGGCGTTAGGCGGGACATTAGCCACGATTTTCCCTCTGGTAGGGTAGTTGCCGTTTGCTGTAGGCAGAGGGTAAAGACAGGCGGTGGGCAGGAGATTTATCTCCTGCCCACCGCCTGTCTCGTTTGATAACGATAGGAATTGCAGCGATAGCAAGACCTGCGCAAGACCCACGTAAGAGACGCTGTGCGGGGAGGAAGGGGCACTCAGAAAGCGCGCGCGCATACAGCAAGGGCGGGCACTCGCATTGCTCGGCATCGCCCCTACGGCACTGCCCTCCAAAGAGTTCCCCTACGCGATGCTCGGGCTTTTGATTATCAATTTACGGTTTTCGGTAAAATGATAATCATTTGTCGAGAATAAAACTTTGCAAAAAAAATGACGTTTTTTTCACCCAGACAGGAGGGGTGTATTGCGTTGTAGTTCTTTAATTTAGTGGAAAAAGATTATGTAGGATATAAAAAACTGTTCTAGAGTTAAGTGAAAAAAGGTGAATAGTAATTGAAAAGGATTTAACTTTGCAATGCTAATTCATAAAATTCATCAGGCATGAGGAATTTACTGATATTGTTTCTTACACTTCTTCTCCCACTCGGTTTGGCAGCCCAACCCACACAGACCGCTCGTATCACCACCGTCGATGCCCTTACGCTGTTGCCTGTGCCCTACACCGCTGTCCAAATCTGGGGTAATGGCGGCACCTACACCACCCAGGCCGACTCGTTGGGGGTGGCTGAGCTGCAGAAGGTCCCGATAGGTAGCTATAACATAGGGGTGCAGGTACTCGGCTATGAGACCCAAGAGCTCCACAATGTGGAGGTACTCTCTGGCAAGCAGCTCCAGCTGACCCTCCGCCTAACGCCCTCGTCGGTCTCCATAGATGAGGTGGTGGTGCAGGGGGATAAGCGTGATACCCAGCCACGCAGCAAGCTGGCGATGGTAAGCACCAGGAGCTTTGCGCCCGATGACACCCGTAGGTTCGCGGGCAGCTGGGGCGACCCTTCTCGCATGGTGGCCAACTACGCTGGCGTAATGGGGGCTGATGATTCCCGCAACGACATTATCATCCGCGGCAATTCGCCCAACGGGTTGCTCTGGCGCATGGAGGGGATCGACATCCCTAACCCCAACCACTTTGCCAGTGAGGGTTCTACGGGCGGGCCTGTATCTATGGTAAACCACAACCTGCTATCCCGCAGCGATTTCATGACAGGGGCTTTCCCGGCAGAGTTCGGCAATGCCCTCTCAGGGGTATTCGATCTCCACCTCCGCCCGGGCAATATCACGAAGTATGAGTTCGTGGGCGAGGTAGGATGGACTGGTTTTGAACTGGGGGCAGAGGGGCCTATTGGCAACAAGACCTCCTTTGTGGCAGACTACCGTTACTCCACGCTCGCCCTGTTCAGCCGACTGCATCTACCTATAGATGTAGGGTTGGGGAGTACTATTCCTTACTACCAGGATCTCACCTTCAAGGTTCAGGCGCAGGTGCTGGGCGGTACGCTCTCGCTCTTCGGGCTCGGTGGGCTTAGCGATATCTCCATCCTGTCAGCGAGTGCAGGCAAAAATACGGAGGCGACTAGCAATTTTGACATTTACTTTGGGGCTAAAACGGGGGCTTCCGGTCTAAACTATACCCATCCGTTGGGAGGAGATAGGGGCACGCTGTCGGTGCGCTTTGGGCTGACGGGTACGCGCTCTAGCACCCATCTTGACTCTGTGGCGCCCCCACTGCCGAAAAAGAACTACTATTCTGCCTCTTTCACCCGCATAGAGCCTAGCGCCAATGTGGAACTCCGCTACAAACTTGGCAGTAGAGATTTCATACAGGCCAACCTACAGGAAAAGCTCTCCCTGTCGAGCTACAATGACTCTGTAGTGCGGCGTGGTGCATTCCAGCTCAGGGCTGCAGTGGACAACGGTAAGCTCTGGCAAACGTCAGGTTCATTTGCCTGGCGACATCAGTTTGGCCGTCGTTTCACCACAGTCGCAGGGCTTTACGGCCTCTATTTCGCCTACACCAAGAGCTGGGCGGTAGAACCGCGGTTAAGCGCCCAGGTGAAGGTGCTGGACAATCTCAACTTCACGCTATCGGCAGGCATGCACTCCCAGCAGCAGACCCCATACGTCTACTTCGTTCGCGATTATGCTACTGGGGAGGCCACCATGCGCAACCTCGACCTCACCCGGGCTCTTCATGGTGTACTCGGCATAAGCTACTCGCCCATAGAGCGCTACTCTATAAAGGTGGAAGGCTACTTCCAGCACCTGTACGATGTTCCCGTATCGGCATCGGAAATCCCCCAGTATACGCTGCTCAACGCTGGCGATGGCTACTATCTAGAGTTCTACGCTAAGGATCTGAAGAATACAGGGAAGGGGCGAAACTACGGGGTGGAGATTACCCTAGAGCGCACACGGCAGGCCGGTTGGTACGCGCTCCTCACCGCATCGCTATTCAGAAGCCAGTATATGGGTTCTAATGGGGTGTGGTACAGCACCCGCTATGATGGGGGCTATGTGGCCAATGCGTTGGCTGGCTACGAGTACCGCTTTACCCCGAAATTCTCGCTGGCGCTAGATGCGAGCCTGGTGATGTCGGGTGGTAAGCGGGAGACTCCCGTGGATCTGGACGCCTCACGTAAGAATAAAACGGAAGAACTAGTCTGGAGCAAGGCCTACACCCTTAAGCAGCCGATGTATCTGAAGGCCAATGCGAAAATTAGCGGGCGACTTCAAGGGCGTCGTATCACCCAGGAGTGGTTCTTCGAGCTGCAGAACTTCACCAACCGCAAGAATCTCTTCTCGCGGAGCTACGATGCTGCCACAGGAAAAGTGGTGAGTAAGTACCAGATGGGATTGACACCGATGGGCGGCTGTAGGATACTCTTCTAGGGTGGCCCATTGGGTAGCCTGTAGGGGCAGATTATCAACGTAAATCAGCAGGCTCCTATCCGAGAACCTCGGGTAGGGGCCTGCTGCTGTGTCGGTAGGGGGGCTCTGGAGAGGCCCATTCATCTCATAGGGAATGGGCTGTGAACTGCGCGCACCCTTCCATCTCCCTCCTGCGCTATCCTTTAGCCCCCCAGCCTCTCAATTCACCGATTCGTCGCGGTCAAAGGGGGACACCAAGGGGTCGTCCCGCAGTTTTTAGGGTATCATCGTCGTACCTTCGCCGTACCAACTTAACACCT
>LIIK01000059.1 GCA_001421095.1 Candidatus [Bacteroides] periocalifornicus
ACAGTCGGCATTGCGGGGAGGGCGATGCGACGCATACGGCATCGACCATCATTTGCGCCCACATGGGCATCAACGGGAACTGCGTGAAGGCGAGATAGCGATGCGGCGTTTTATGTGAGGTTTGCAGAAGGGAATCACATTTCTATCAATTTTCGAGATGGGCCATTGCGCGCTTGGTAGGGGAGGTGCTGTAGGGGCGGGCCGAGAGTTGCCCGCCCGCTCGCGAGTGCCCTCCCTAACCAACATGGCGTGCCGCGTCGCGATTAAGGCCGCCGCATTGCGATTGATGGCACCAGGATCGCGATGCGACACGCAATGCCATCCCCGTAAAGCCGACTGTAGGGGCGCGGTTTTCGCGAAGATTCCCCCGCACATCGCCACCATACGAGCAAACCATGCCACCCATGTAGCCACAGTTTCGCAATGCTGCACGCCTTGCCGCTACGGTCTTCGATAGATTGAATTGCTTGATTAAACCCATTTACCGCAAGAAAGGAAAAACCCTATAAAAGAGATTGAACCAGTGCCGACAAAAAATGCGCAGCGGCTTCGCCGCTGCGCGGGGGGAGAGGCTGACCAATGCGCGGTTAGAACCGCTTGGAGTCGGTAGAGTAGCTCGGCTGGGGCTCGCGGCGCACATGCTTGGCCACCTCTTGCCCCTCGTCATTCTCGCCCAGCTGGAACGTCACCTCGTCGCCTATCTGGAGGTCGGCGAACTCGCACCCCTCCACCTCCTGGTGGAAGAAGAAGAGGTTATTCGGTGGGTACTTGATGAAACCGTAGCCCCGCAGCTTATTCACATTCATAATCACCCCGCGATACACAGGGGCATCGATAGGCAAATCGGGGGTCTCCCCCCCAGTTCGTCCTGCGCCCACCACGCCGTAGCCATGCACCTCGTCATGCCCGTAGTCTGGGGTGTAGTCCCGCTCATCATCACCCCCTGCCGCCGGGCGATTCGGGTCGGCCTGCAGGAAGAGATCCTTCACGTATGGTACTCCGCCCTGTAGCCCGCGCTCTATGAGCTCGTGCGCCGCCACCGGGTAGGTTACCTCCTGCAGCAGATCTTGCGACGTGCGGGTCACTATAGAGCGCCCAGTATCGTCGCGATAGGTGAACTCCCAGTTGAGCAGCATGGTACGCGCGCCTAAGGCATTCACCTTGCGCACCAGGGGCACGTACTCGCCGTCGGCGGTTATGAGTACCAGGATGTCAAACTGCGCCCGCAGCGCCTGCTCGTAGGCCTCAAGGGCAAACCAAACATCAATGCCTTTCTCCTCCTTGCGACCATTGCGGGTGCGGAGTGGCAGGTAGTGCGAGGTTACCCCGAGCGACATGAGCACATCGTCGAACACGCGGTCGTTGTAGAGCTGGTTGCCCCGCTGCAACGCCTCCTGGGCACTGAGCCGCCCCCGGAAGTAGTGCGCATTGGTAATGCAGCATTTCTTCACATCTACGCCCTCATGCTCGGCCACCACGTGGCAGATAAAGCGATGAAAGCCTGCCAGGCTAAGCCGCTGCTGCGAGGCATGGATATAGTTGTAGTAATTGCTGACGTGGAGAAAATAGTTCCCGTCATAGAAAACACCGATCTTGATCAAGCGCTCTGCCATGCCAGATATAATGATTAGAATTAGAGTCGATAGCGTGTAGAAAAAGGGTAAGTTTCCAAAACTATCCCCATCCTTCCTAGGAGATGGGGGCGATTTGCCTAGCGGGATGTTGGCTGGGTTTTATTAAGAATTCTACAAAGAAATCGTTTCATTTCGTGGTAGAACCGATTAGGTTTCACCCTATTTACCACCGCAAATTTAGCACTAATCTGTAAAATAGATACGATTTACCCGGGGGGAGATTGACGTTAAAACCTCGTAAGGGATTGTGTTTAACCACTCTGCCATGTCAAAAATCGTGGGTTTTTCACCAAAAATCGTCACTGAATCCCCCACGTTTATCCCCATTTTCCCTACGTTCACCATGCAGGTGTCCATGCAAATGCTGCCGATTGTGGGGCAGAGCTGCCCGTTTATGAGCACCTTTCCCTGCCCATTGCCCAGGTGCCGATTGTAGCCATCGGCGTAGCCTATGGGGATGGTGGCGATGGTGGTTGGCTCTGCCACCACACCTCGGCGTCCGTAGCCGACCGTATCGCCAGGTTGCAGGGTTTTCACCTGCGCCACAAAGCTCTTGAGCGTTGCCACGGGCTGCAGCTGCACGCCAGGATTAGCGCTCACCCCGTGCAGCCCAATCCCCAGGCGAACCATATCGAACTGGTACTCTGGGAATCGCTCAATGCCTGCAGAGTTGAGCACATGCAGCATGGGGCGGTAGGGAAGAGATTGGCATATGGAATCGGCCATCGTCTTAAATTCGCCGAGCTGCGCAAGGGTGAAGGGGTCTTGGCTGGGATCATCGGCCACCGCAAGGTGGGTGAATATGCTCGCCACCCGAATGGAGGGCGAGTCGGCAAGCAGCGCCTGCAGCAGACGTATATCGTCCAGCTGTAGCCCCACCCTGTGCATACCAGTGTCGAGCTTAATGTGAACTGGATAGCCCTTGCACCCAGCCTCGTGGGCCACACGGGCAAAATCGTACGCCACCGCGAGCGAGAATAGCTCTGGCTCCAGACGATGGGCGATGAGCGATGCGTAGCTATCTGGCGCGGGATTTAGCACCAGTATGGGAACCTGTACCCCAGCCCGGCGCAGCTCTACCCCCTCGTCGGCAAAGGCTACCCCTATGTAGTCGATACGGTGGTACTGCAGGAACGCAGCCAGCTCGGCGCTGCCATTCCCGTAGGCAAAGGCCTTGAGCAGCACCAGGAGCTTCACGCCAGGTTTGAGCAATCCCCTGAAGTAGTTCAGATTATGCTCCACGGCCTTGAGGTTTACCTCCAGCACCGTGCGGTGTATACGCCCCTCGAGCCGATGGCTCACCCGCTCTAGGCGGAATGGCCTGCTCCCCTTTACTAGCACCGCGCTGTGGGACAATGCCACGGGGTCCATTACCTTGAGGAAGGTCTCGGTGTCTGGATAGAATTGAACCGACAACTCTGGGGTGCACCCCGTACGGGATGGAGCATTGCGAGTAGGCGGGGCAAATAGGCCGGCGTTGGCAGAAATGGCCTCGCCTATCCCTATGAGATGGTCTACTCTATGGGTTGCTACCAGCTCTGCCACACGGGTATACAGCTCGGTAGATGGGAGGCCGCTCTGTAGAATATCGGAAAGGATAAGGGTCTTTGGCGTTGAGGGTGCTTGCCTGCAGAGGAAATCGAGGGCTATCTGCAATGATTCGAGATCGCAATTGTAGGTATCGTTGATAAGCGGCTGCCCTTCTAATCCCTGTAGCCGTTCGAGCCGCATAGGGATGGGTTGTAGCCTTGCCAACTCGCGCACGGCGACCTCGGGCTCAAGTCCAAGTAAAAGGCTGGCTAGCAGGGTGTGCAGGGTGTTCTCCACGGTGGGCGCGTCTGTCCCGGGGAGGGATCCCGAATGGTTAGTCCCTTTCCACTGGAAGGTGAATTGCGGGCTGGATACCCTCGTTTGCCCAGGGAACTCAGGGTTGAGATCCCCTTGGAGTTCGACCGCCAAATCGGCAGGGTTGCCCTTTAGGCTCCAGCACTTTAGCTCTACCCCATGCTTTTGGGCTAGCTCATGGGCCAACTCGTGCACCAGCGGCTGGTCTGCACAGTAGACGAGCGTCTTGGCGTGGGCGAAAAGTTGGAATTTCTCTTCGCCCTTCTGCCGTAGGCTGGAGAATCCCTCCTGGTGCGCCGCGCCAAGATTGGTGATAATACCCAGCGTTGGGCGAATAACGGCTGCTAGGCGCGCCATTTCGCCTGGCTGGGAGATACCGGCCTCGTAAACCCCCACCTCATAGTGCGGCGAAAGCCCAAGGATGGAGAGGGGCACGCCCAGCTGGGAATTGAAGCTGGCGGGGCTGTGGTGGGTATGGTACTTGGCCGATAGAACGGCGGCCAACCATTCCTTTACTATGGTTTTACCATTGGAGCCCGTGATGCCGACCACCGGGATGCTAAACCGCTGCCGATGGTAGGCTGCCAGGTGCTGGAGGGCATCGAGCGTACTGGGAACCAGGATGAAGGTGGCCTGCTCAAGATCGTGGAACTCTGGGCGGATCTCGCTAATCACAAAGCGACGCACGCCGCGGGTGCGGTAGAGTTCCGCCACGTAGTCATGCCCATTGTGCCGCGCCCCAGGAATGGCAAAGAAAAGGAGACCCCGCCCCTGCTGCACCGTACGGCTATCGGTGGCTACTTCGCGTACCGACCCCTCGGGGATACCGTGCACCGTGCCGCCTATAGCCCAAACCAGCTCTTGTATCGTATACTGTACCATAGAATATGAGTAATGCCTTTAGAATGAAATGGTGAAGGGAATGCGCATTTTTCTACAGTTCCACAAAAAGAAAAAGAGCGCAACCAAATGGTTGCGCTCCCTCGCTCCCCATCCAGGACTTGAACCTGGGACCCCCTGATTAACAGTCAGGTGCTCTAACCAACTGAGCTAATGAGGAATTACTACAGGCCGTTCCACGCTATCTTTTCCTCCGCCCCTCTGCCCCACACCCAAAGCTCTCTAGCTGAAACCGAGTGCAAAGGTAGAGGCTTTCCACGATACTGCCAAATTCCCGCAAGAGAAAAATGCTCCGTTCTCCTGAATGAAGAATTACAAGCTTACTAAACAGGCAGTTGCGATGAAAAAGATTTTTCGGTTTTGCCATCTCGTAGCAATTGGCTACCTTAGCGGCGTAAAACCGTGGGCTGACGGTGCAATAGCGCAACTATGCCAGAAGAATATAATGCGATGCAATACGGCGATTTACCCCGTGAATTTTGCGATTTCAACTCGGCGAGAGTTGCCATATTACCTATACCCTTCGATGGGACCAGCACGTGGATTAAAGGTGCCGACCAGGGGCCAACGGCGCTGCTTGAGGCCTCGGCCAATATGGAACTCTATGACATAGAGACCGACACCGAACCCTATCGCATAGGAATCCACACGCTTGCACCCCTCCCGGAGCTCTTTGCTCCCGATGCCATGGTGGAGGCTAGCCAGGCAAGGGTTACCCAGCTGCTAGAAGCTGGAAAATTCGTGGTAACCATAGGGGGTGAACACTCTGTGAGTATAGGCCCCATATGGGCGCACGCAGACCGGTATCCTGGCATGAGCGTGCTCCAGCTGGACGCGCACACCGACCTGCGCGATGAGTATGAGGGAAGCCCCTACAACCACGCCTGCGTAATGGCGAGGGCGCAGGAGCGATGCCCAATCACCCAGGTGGGGATCCGCAGCATGGATGCCGAGGAAAAGGTCCGTCTACCCAAGGGGGGCGTTTTCTGGGCGCACGAGGTGGTAGGCCAAACCGGCTGGGAACAGCGAGCCATAGACCAGCTAACGAAGGATGTCTACATCACCATAGATCTCGATGGATTCGACCCAGGGCTAGTACCGAGCACTGGCACTCCTGAGCCGGGCGGCTTGCAGTGGCATCCTACCCTAGCCTTTCTGCGGCAGGTGTTCGCCCAGCGCCATGTGGTAGGATTCGACATTGTGGAACTCTGCCCCAACCCTGCGGCTAAAGCCAGCGATTTCCTAGCCGCAAAGCTTCTGTACCGGCTGCTTGCATTCAAGTTCAGACGGGAGCTAAGGGAAATGGCGGAGTAGCCTGCCCCCAGATATTTACAGCATTTGCGCAGAGATTCACTTAACAGATCGGTTTAAATACCAGCGATTTTCAAACGGAAAATTCACCATTTGGCCATGAGCAATAAGCAGCTGCTACGCGAAACGATTCAGCACATAGACATCACCAAGATTGATGCCCGCCCGTTGATCGATGCTATGCGGGGCATGTCGTTCTCCTCACGCGACACCGCCTCGGCGGCTGACATCCTCGTGAGAATGCTAAAGGATCCAGAGTGCACGAGCATCTTGACGCTGGCAGGTAGCACTAGCGCGGCGGGCTGTATGCAGGTGTATGTGGATATGGTGCGCTTCGGGATGGTGGATGCCATAGTGAGCACCGGGGCCTCGATAGTGGATATGGATTTCTTCGAGGCTCTGGGCTACAAGCACTACCGTGGAACAATGCACGTGGATGACCGCGAGCTACGGGCGCAATACATCGATAGGATATACGACACCTACATAGATGAGGAGGAGCTACAGGCCTGCGATTCCACGGTTCTCAAGATAGCCAACGGGCTGGCGCCAAGACCCTACAGTTCGCGGGAGTTCATACGCGAGATGGGGCGCTACCTACAAGCCCATAGCGTGAAGAAGAACAGCCTGATACAAACGTGCTACGAGCACAACGTGCCGATATTCTGCCCCGCATTCAGCGATTCGAGCGCTGGATTCGGCCTGGTAATGCACCAAGTGGCACACCCCGATGCCCACGTGAGCATCGACAGCGTAAAGGATTTCCGCGAGCTAACCGAAATCAAGATCGCGGCGGGCGTATCGGGGCTATTCATGGTGGGTGGCGGTGTCCCGAAGAACTTCGCGCAGGACACGGTGGTGTGCGCGGAGGTGCTGGGACACGAGGTTCCCATGCACAAGTACGCGATCCAAATAACGGTGGCCGATGTGCGCGATGGGGCATGCTCCTCGTCTACCCTTCGCGAGGCCTCCTCTTGGGGCAAGGTGGATACAACCTACGAACAGATGGTGTACGCCGAGGCCACTACGGTAGTGCCGCTCATAGCCAGCTATGCCTACCACACCAAGGCCTGGGAGGGCAGAAAGAAGCGTGAATGGGCTAAGCTATTCCAAGGGAAATAGCATAATCAACCCACCAACCAGCTAGAATATCCTCGCCCGTGTGGAGGTAAAAGGCCGCAGAATTGGCCAGGAGTACACCCGGAAAGGTCGGCCAGCCAAGTAGATCATTCCCCTTCAGAATGCCTAGCAACAGTCTGTATAAAAGGCTCTTCAACCCGTGCGGATAGATATCCTTACCGTACTCCCAGAGCTACTTGCAGGTCCGCTCGACCACTCCATAGTAGGGCGGGCTCGGAAAGCGGGTCTCGTGGAGGTGAATGTAATCCCGCTGCGCAACTACACGCATGACCGTTGGCGCACGGTGGATGACTACGCCTACGGGCCCGATGCGGGTATGGTGCTGAAGCCCGAACCGATATTCGAGGCGGTGGAAGCTCTGCAGGCCGAGGGGGCGTACGACGAGGTAATCTACACCTCGCCCGATGGGGAGCTGCTTACCCAACCACTGACCAATGCGCTGAGCCTCAAAGGGCGGCTGCTCATTCTGTGCGGGCACTACAAGGGGGTGGACCACCGAGTACGCGAGCACCTGGTGACCCGCGAGGTGAGCATTGGCGACTACGTGCTGAGCGGTGGCGAGCTGGCGGCGGCGGTAATGGTGGATGCTATAACCCGGCTAATACCTGGTGCTATAGGTGACGAGACCTCGGCGCTCACCGACTCATTCCAAGATGGGCTACTTGCTCCACCTGCCTACACTCGCCCTGCGAATTTCAGAGGATGGGGGGTGCCAGAGGTACTGGTGTCTGGTAACTTCCCGGTGATTGCGCAATGGCAGCACGAGCAGGCTCTGGAACGGACAAAACGGCTTAGACCCGAACTCTACAAACGCTACGAGCGGGGTGAGTGCGATACGTAACACAAGACAAAAAACAACAAACCATGCCGACCTTTGCCATTCTCCTTCTGTGCTTAGTGCCACTGCTGATAATGCTGGTAGCCGTAGTGGTGGTGCTGCGCGCACAGCTCCAAGCCCACGAACGTGAACGTAACGCCCAGCTAGCCCTAGAGAACCGGAAGATTACGCTCCCCATTCGCCTGCAAGCCTACGAGCGGATAGCCCTCTACCTAGAACGTATTTCGCCAGAGGCTCTACTACTACGCATTCCCACGGCTGACCAGGATGCAAAAGACTTCGAGACCGTACTCCTAGAAACCATTCGCAATGAATGGAATCACAACCTTTCGCAGCAGATCTACCTCAGTCCGCAAGTCTGGGGGGAGGTTAAAGCGGCCCGGGGGAATGTGACAAAGTTCATCCAGCTCTGCGCAGAGCGGGTACGCCCAGATGCCCCGGCAGGCGAATTAGCCTCGGTGATTCTAGCTGCGCTCCTTGAACTCACAACCCACCCCACCGCTAGGGCGCTAGCCGTTTTACAGCAGGAGGCGGCTACCCTATTCTAACACCCGCCTCAATGCGCAACCCCTTTAAGCCAAAGGGTGTGCTGTCCAGAGCTATTCCCCAGTCGTACCAGCGTGGAATAGCCCGTCGCTACGCTGCCAATCGCAATGGATGGCTGGCCCATGCCGAGCGAACAAAATCCGTAGTACTGCGCTTTGCCGAGCGGCTCACATCGCGGCACATCACCCTGCTCGGGAGCGGATGGCTGTTCGATTGCCCTGTACAAGAGCTGCTGAACACGGGATTCTCTCTAACGCTGGTAGATATCGCCCACCCGCCCCAAGTGGTTCTGCAATGGAAGGGGGTAAAAGGATTAGAATTCAAAGAATTAGATGTAACTGGTGGACTCCTCGAACTGCTCTACAGCACCCGGAGAATAGACGCCTCCGCAGCTCTGGACGGGGTACAAGGACTCTTACCAACTCCGAAAACGCTAGACACTGGTGGTGTGGTAGTCTCGCTCAACCTGCTAAGCCAGCTCCCCTACCCGCTACAGGAGGCAGAATTTCAGTTCAGCAATACGGAGTACAACCAGGCTGCCAGCCAACTACAGCAGGCACACCTAAGGTTGCTAGGTTGCTTCGCCCAACGTTTGCTGATTACCGATATGCTAGAGTTCCACTACGCTCCGAACACCCAACAGCCTGGTGAACCCAAACGGATAATTCCCACTGTCTACACATCTATACCGTGGGCAACCCAACCAGAAAGCTGGGTATGGGAATTTGACCATACGGGAGCATACCTAGCCAACTGCTGGGTAAATCTAGCGGTAAAGGGAGGGGTGCTGTAGACTCCGCAATGCAATATGCCTAACCGCAATGCGGCGTGTTGGGACACGGCGTAGCATTTGCGAATGCGATGCGGCATCTTGAAATCGCGATACGTTTTTTGGGAACGCAACGCGGCGTTTAGGGGCGTTTGTAGCGACGTGGTGCGCCGCATTGCGATTAAGGGGGCCGCTTGGCGATTCTGGGCCGCGACGCGGCACGCCACATCACAACAAAGACTGCGGGGTCTCCATCTTGCGGGGTGCACGGTATGCGCAAGGCGAGGCGGCGGGCGGAGGAATCTTCGCGTTGCGAAGACCCCGCCCCTACAGTCGACATTGGCGGGGAGATCGTTGCGGGGTATGCCGCACCGACCATCATTTGCGCCCATGGGAGGATCAACGGGAATGGCGAATGGGAGGATAACGACGCGGCGTTGTAAAAACCGTAGGATCCCCATAGACGGGAGGCTTGAAGTCCATATAACGACGCGGCGCACCGCGTCGCTACGTCCTCCGAGAAACGGGAGAATCGGATTTAAACCACCGTATTCCAAAAGAGACCGCGGCGAAAGGCTTGGCAGGGGTTCAATTGGGGGGGAATTTTCCCTTCTTACGGGTAAAGAGATTTCAATCAAGCAATTCAAATTCTCGAAGAACGTAGCGATGCGGCACGCCGCGTCGTGATAAAGATTATAGGGCCCCCCATAGGCGGGAGGCATGCGTGGTGCACGGTATGCGCATGGCGATGGGGGAGAAATGGGCGATATTTGGCGCGCAATGCGACCGCAATGCCGACTGTAGGGGCGGGGTCTTCGCGGTTTTCGCGAAGATTCCCCCGCCCACCTATCCACCTTACGCGCGCATCCTATCGGATTTCACCCCATATCCCATCCCCTACATGGTGTTTGGGATTATCTGCAGCTTGGTGATGCGCATGCTCTCGGGTTCGCCCTGCAGCAGCACGGTTACGCGGTATTTCTCGGCGCCACAGCTCAGCGTGCCGATGATGAGGGTATTGCCCCCGCGGTTGTTCCGATGGGCTACCGTGAAGTCTGAGGGCTGGTGGTTCTGGAAGAATTTTGCGATTTCTGCCTCGGCCCTATCGGGGGGGAGCGTGTCCTCGAAATCGAGGACACGGAGTTCTACCTGCTTGGCGAATTGCTGCCCGAGATTCTGGCTGAGGCCTAGCTGGAGGGCTATCTCCACAGCGCGGGCATCTTGCCCTGCAGCCTTGAGGGGAAGGGTTGAGAGGATTCCCACCAAGACCGCGCTAATCAGAAGGGGGGTAGTGTTGTATCTCATGGTTATTCTGGATTATGTTAGGCTAGTGAATTGGGTGCTGCGAAGCGCTGCCAGCCAACCGAGATTTTATATACCTTTGCAGGCTGAAAGTGGAAAGTTTTCAGTAAGCATCGATTTCTACTCGGTAAAGGTAGCAAAAATTTTTCATCTGGTGCGCCTTTTGGGCAAAATTTGCGTGGGGGAGCATGTTCCGATTTCTAGACATACGGTCGTATTTTGAGGAGATTGGGTTTGCCTTTAGAGCGTTGAAGGCTAGGGATTTCCGTAGGTTCTTCATGGGGCAGTCGCTCTCGCTCATCGGCTCGTGGATTCAGAATATTGCGTTGGGTTGGCTGGTCTATCGCCTCACCGATTCCGCCTTCCTCCTGGGGGTTGTGGGTTTTGCTGGGCAAGCACCCGCCCTGCTCCTCACGCCCTTCGCGGGGGTGTTCGCCGATAGGTATAACCGTAGGAACGCCATGCTGGTAACCCAGACGCTGGCCATGTGCTCGAGCATCACCATGGCCACGCTGATATTCACCAATGTGGTGGAGGTGTGGCATATAGTGCTGATAGCCACGATGAACGGGTGCATTTTAGCGTTTGACACCCCCTTTCGGCACGCCTTGCTTTTCGACCTGGTAGGCGATAGGCAGCTGCTTACCAATGCGATAGCCATGAACTCTACCATGATCAACACGGCCCGCTTTGTGGGGCCTCTGGTGGGGGGAGCATTGATAGCCGCGGTGGGCGAGGGATGGTGTTTCGCGATAAACGCCAGCAGCTACATCGCGGTGATAACGGCGCTGCTGAGCGTGAGGGGGCAGAGGATGACCCCACCCCAGATCCGGAAAAGCGTGTTCACTGAGCTGCGCGAGGGAATACGCTATGCGTCTGATTACAAACCTATAAGGTATCTGCTCCTGCTGGTTTCGGCTGCAAGCCTGCTGGGCATGCCCTTCCAGGTTTTTCTCCCGGTGTACGCCAAAACGATCCTTGGGGGCGATGCGGGCTACCTGGGCTACCTCACGGGCGCGGTGGGGGCTGGCGCGCTCACGGGGGCTTTCTTCCTGGCTACGCGGAACTCGGTGCGACGCTTCCCGCTGAATATCTACTACTTCGCCCTGATGCTGGGGTGCGGCCTATCGGCCTTTGCGCTATCGAGGTGGATATGGCTCTCTATACCAATCCTCTACGTAACGGGGCTGGGGATGATCGCCATGTTTGCCAGCACGAATACCTACCTGCAGGCGGTGGTGGACAATGAGAAGCGTGGGCGCGTAGTGGCGCTCTACGGTATGACCTTCTTGGGCATAACCCCGCTGGGCAGCCTGCTGCTGGGCGCAGTATCTAAGTGGGTGGGGGTTCCCTATACGCTGCTGGGATGCGGCTTGCTGTGCGTGGTGGTGGCATTGCTGTACCGGCCTAAAGTCCCAGTGATAGCCCGATTGGCAAGGCAGAGCGCGAGGCTCTACGAGGGGTAATTTTTTGGGGGAGGGAAGAAAAATGGTTACCTTCGCGATGGTAATTTTGGGATGCTTGAGAGGGGAAATCTAACACAATGCAACGATGAAAGGGATTGCAAGATTTTTCGCTAAGGGATTGCTAGCTGGCGGCCTCTTGCTCTGCTTAGGCTTGGCTGCCTCTACAACGTACGCGCAGCAGCGTCCCCAGTGGGTCGATGGCGTTTTTCTGGATCTGCGGGGTAGCACGGTGGAGGTGATCCAGGGCTACGGCGATAGCTATCAGGAAGCCTCTACAAATGCCCAGGGGAAGATGGCACAGCGTCTCTCTGGCGGGGCGGCAGCGCCTATGCAGCAGCGGCAGCTGGCTGAGTACTACGATCCGCAGCAGAAGGTGGTCTACCTGCTGGTGCAGACCAAGAAGGCGGGGGCTACCGAGTTTGACGCGGTGAATATCGACAAGGCGGGCAAGCTCCAGGTTAGCCGTAAGGCGAGCGCGGAGAATAAGGACTATGGAACCCCCAAGCCGCGCTTTACGGGGTTCCACATTGGGCCCAGCCTATCGCTCGGGGCTACCGTCTGGACTGTGGGCGAGATCTCGAATGGGAGCGTATCTAGGTTCTCTACTACGCAGGGGGTGGTGGGTACTGGGATTACCTTTACCCATGGTTTCCTCCAGAAGAAAATCCATCTGGAGCTTGAGTATGGGCTCGACTTTGTGGGTGTGGGCGGCAATGGATGGGAGACGATAATCTATGCGAAAATCCCCGTTTTGCTGAATGGGATCTGGGAAATGTCTCAAGACGTCGGATTCCTAGGGGGATTGGGGGTAAAGTTCGGGACCTCCATCCTGCCGGGTGACGATGCGTTCGACTACCCGGTGTTCGACTTCAGCCTGCAAGCGGGTTTCCAGTATAAGGTCCTTCGCCTCTCGCTCTTCACAGACCTAGGCATCGCGGATGCGAATGGCTACAGCTATAGGGATAGCAGTGGCCAAAGGCATTCTGTGGGGGTAAGCGGCAATTCATACGGGCTGCAGGTGGCATTCCTATTCTAGCAGGTTGATTTTCATCCATTGTGTCCATGATCGTGCGGGGCGGGGGCTGACATCAGCCTTCGCCCTGTTTTTTTTTTTGGGGGGGGGGAAGGATCCTCTTGAAAGTCGAGGCCTCTGCAAAAGTCCCGTATGAGTTAATCTTTTACAGGAGGTTTTTCCTCTTCTTGCGA
>LIIK01000023.1 GCA_001421095.1 Candidatus [Bacteroides] periocalifornicus
ATCAAGAAACTCCATATCTCGAAGAGCGTAGCGACGCGGCGTGCCGCGTCGTGATGAAGGATGCCGCGTCGCGATTATGGGCACCGCTTCGTGATAAAGACCGTAGGCCCCATTGGTGGGGTGCGTGAAGGCTGGATAACGACGCGGCACGCCGCGTCGCTACGTCCTCCGAGAAACGGGAGGATAGGTTTTAAACCTCGGTATTCCAAAGGGGAGACCGCGGCGAAAGTCCCGTAGGGGGCAATCTTTTTGGGGGGATTTTCCCTTCTTGCNCGTAAATCGGTTTCAATCAAGAAACTCCATCTCTCGAAGAGCGTAGCGACGCGGCGTGCCGCGTCGCGATTAAGGATGCCGCGTCGTTTATGTTTAGAAAAAAGTTTTACCTTTGCACCGTAAATAGCAACACGATAGGCTAACGCAACAAACAGTAATGAGAAAGGTACTATTCCTATTCGCTTGCCTGCTCGCGCTAGTGGGGAGCGGAGTGGCCCAAGTCAAAGGCCCCGATTACAAGTCGCTGGAGAAGGATCTGAGCAAGAGCAACGAGGCGATACTCAACGAGAAGAAGGCTGCCAAGCCCAAGACCTGGCTGGCGCGGGCAGAGCTCCTGCAGAAGATCAGCACCTCCTACCAGGGGAATGCCTACCCGGGGATGGATATGAAGACCTTCAACCTGCTATGCGGCCCCGCGGTAGAGCAGCGCGAGGAGCAGGTAGACGGCGCTTCGTATCAGGTGATGGTGATGCCCAGGTCCGATTTCTACTTTTTCGATGGGGTATACGCCTACTACAAGGTAACCAAGCCTTTGGTAGACAAGCCGCTAGATAAGGCTCTGGAAGCCTACCGGAAAGCCCTAGAGCTTGAGCCCAAGGAGAAGAACCGGGCAAAGATCGGGAAGAGCCTGGCAGAGCTAGAGAAGCTCTACGTGCAGGAGGGGGCTAGCTACTACGCGCAGAAGAGCTACGAGGCGGCGCATGGGGATTTCGCGCAGGCGGTAGCCATCTGCGAGATGCCCGAGGTTAGCGTTGTAGACACCACGCTCTACTACTACAAGGGACTTGCCAACTTCCAGACGGGCAACTACGCGGGTGCGACAACTGACTTCGCGGTGGCTATAGCAAAGGGCTACAGCAACAATGGCGAGGAGTACTGCGTGTTCTACGAGGCGGCCTCCAAGGCCGGGCAGATGGATGAGGCCAAGCGCATGCTGGAGGTGGGGATAGAGAAATTCCCCCTGCAGCAGTGCATAGTGCTGGATATGATCAACTACTACATCTCGCGTGACGAGGACCCGAAGATGGTGCTGCCTTACCTCGACAGGGCAATAGCGGGCGATTCGGCCAGCGCGCCGCTCTATTTCGTGAAAGGGGTGGTGTACGATAAGCTGGGCGATCGTGACCAGGCGCTGGCTGCCTACCGCAAGGCCGTTGAGGTCGATCCCAAGTATGTGGATGCCTACTACAACATCGCGGCGCTCTACTACAACTGGGGGGCTGAGCTGCAGAATAAGGCGGTAGATCTCCCCGCGAGCGAGCAGAACAAGTACGATGCGCTGATGGAGCAGGCGAGCGAGAAGTTCCACAATTGCATACCGCCGGCCGAGGAGGCGATAAAGGTGGCGCCCGACCACCGCGAATCGCTCGACCTCCTCAAGCAGCTCTATTTCCGCTACCGTGCCGAGGAGGGTATGCAGGCCAAGTACGATGCGGTGAAGGCCAAGCTCGATGCCTTGGGCGCCGGGAACTAATAGCTGCCGCAGGCGGTAGGGTTAGGGCAGGTAGCAGCGCAAGGGCGGCTGTTGGTTCCGGGTCGAAGGATTCGGGCCACGGTCGCCCTTGGCTTTTTGGGAACGGGAATTTTGCAGAGATTGTTTAATTAATAGTGTACAGATATGAGGAGACATTTTACCTACATTCTCGCCATTTTTATGGCGACCTCAGCCCTTTTCGCCTCCTGCGCGAAGGAGGGCTACCAGGGCGGAGAGTCTTCGCTAATGCAAAGCGAAATCGTAGCTGGGCTGGATTCAGATTCGCAGGCTGTGCAGAAGCTTGCGGTAGAGGTGGAGAGCGCAATGGTGATCCAGGATGGTGGGGTAGGGCAACCCTTGGGCGACCGTACCGTCTCGGCGGTCATCCCCATACAGCTGAATGGGGAGGCGATTCGAACTGCGGGGTACAGCCCAGAGGCGGTACCCGTCTTCTTCGCGGTGAACTACGCGCCGGGAGGGTACTCCATCGTGTCATCGGCCCACGGGGAATCGTCGCTGTGGGCCTTCTTCCCCGACGGGCAGTTTTCGCCCCAGAAGATGGCGGAATGCCCTCCGCTCTGCCTGCTGATGGAGCGGGCGGTGGAGATGAGCGTAGAGAAGGCAGGCCCTCGCTACCCGCCAGCGCACCGTATAGGCGATGAGGATGATACCATCTTTGAGCCTTATGTGGAGGAGAGTAGGAATCTGGAGATGACCAACGAGCGGATGGAGCCTCTGCTCCCCGTGGTGTGGGGTCAGGGCTACCCGTACAACGCGAAGGTTGCGCCTTCGCCAGCTGGCTGCGTGGCCACGGCAATGGCCCAGGTGCTAGCCTACTACAGAAAGCCGGCGAAATGGGATTGGGCGAAGCTGCGCAAGCACCATCCCAAAGAGCATTCGGGCGTAAATGCCCCCGAGGCGTACAGCGAACTTGCTGACCTTTTCCAAGATCTCGGTCAACTAGTCGATATGAAATATGGGGCTTCTGTGAGCAACGCAGATCCTAAGCTGATACCGCCGGCACTGGTAGGGCTCGGCTTCAGCTCTGGGGGCATTCTGAGGGATTTGGACTACGCGCGGGTGAAGGGGGAGCTATCGGCAGGCCACCCGGTTATCGCAGGGGGATTCAGCCACCATGAGGTGCGTTCCCATGGGATTTGGCCTTTCGATTGGGAGGAGGATCTGTATAGTGGTGGGCACGCCTTCGTGCTCGATGGCTGGTGCGTATTTCGCCGCAGGGTAGATGTGTACAGGAAGATGGGGGGCGGGAAGAGGAAGAAGGAACGCAGCTTCTGCGTATACAAAGAGCTGGTCCACGTGAACATGGGCTGGGATGATCCCTGGTGCAATGGGTACTTCTACTGCGGGCTTTTCGATACGGAGCGCATGCCCTACCCAGATAGGCCAACGAGCGGGAGAAGGCCTTCCTATGAGTACCTACTAAAAACTTTAGAAGGGGTACGGCCATGAGGAATCTAATCAGTCTATTCGGCGGCGTATTGGTGTGCCTCTGCGGATTGCTGCTGCTGGGGTGTCGGAAAAGGGTGGTAAGCTATGAACCCTACGGGGTAATAGAACCATCTGAGTTCTTGGTAGAAAGGTACTTGGTGCACCCACAGTTCATCCTAACCCGATATGGAGAGGGTTCGGGAGGTGGTAAGCTGGTACTATTGTGTACGCATCCGCTGCGATGGATTACCCCGTGGAGGGATTCTGTGGGATTCCGAAGGCTTGCTGCTCGATATGGGGATGGGGGATTCAAACTATACCACATCGATGGGCGTGATGTGTCCTTTGCTGAGCCATTAGAGATACGATTCGAGGTGTTGGAGGGAGTGAAGGGGACGGATACCGTGTGGAAGAGCGTGGCCGACAGCGTGATGCTGGAGTTCTACTCTTTCATCCCAATACTCCAGAAGCTGAGATCGGCTAACCCTACCCTTATCCAATATCCAGAGTCGGCACAAACAACAGTCTGCCTTGCCGAGGTGAAAAAGGGAGACTTGAAGCTGGTGGATGGGAGTCGCCCTATAGCATTTCAACCCATTCCACCCTATCGGTTTGCTCGGGAATTTCGGGTGAGCGTGCGGGCTGGGGAGGAGCGTTGGCAGGTGCTGAATTCGGACAAACGGGGTGGGGATTGACCAACCGTGTGCCTTGGTATTTTATAGATCATGTTAAGGGATACGGCCATGAGAACGCTAGCCCGATGGATAATGCTAATGGTGATGCCCGCTGCGGCTTTTCTGGTAACTGGCTGCAGGAAGGTCCATGAGGAACAACCCGGCAAGTTCTGGCATTCTGAGTTTTTAATCGTCAGCTACTTTGCCGACCCCCGCTTTTCGCTCTCTGCCACGAGTATCGGGGGTGAGAGGATCCTTCTCCAATGCGACAAGCGTAGGGGGGGAGATCAGCCTCGCGTCAGATTCTACAGCCTACCGAAAGCTCGCGGCTAAGTATGGCGATGGGGGATTCGACCTCTATTTCTACCGCCCTGGGGGATGGGCCTACGCGGAGCCATTGGCCGTGGAATGCGCAGTGTTCGCAGGGATGAATGGGAGCGATTCCGTTTGGCGCGATGTGGGCGATAGCGTAGAGTTGGTGTATGGCTCATACGTCCCGGTACTCGGGCTGCTGCGGGGTGGGAATCCTCCCCTAGAGTATAGGTATGAGCGCCCGTCGGTAGAGAGCGCGCAGCGTTTGGGCAGCTTGGGTGCTGATGATTTGACCCTGGTAGATTGCCAGCGGGAGCTCGCCCTCTGGGCGGTGGCACCCTATCGGCTGAAGGGGCTATACCGGGTGAAGATCAGGGCTGGCAAAGGGGAGTGGCAGACGCTGAAGTCACACGAGTGGGGGAGGGAATAGGACTGAAGGCACTGCAAGCGAACGGAGAGAGACGAACCTATCGCTTTGCCAGGGAATTTCGGGTGGGCGTGCGGGCTGGGGAGGGGCATTGGCAGGTGCTGAACTCGGGCAAAGGGGAAAGAATTGACCAACCGTGCGCCTGGGTATTCTATAATTGCTGTCGGGTAAAACTTTTGGGAGCATGAAAAAATAGGGCTGACACCTCGCATGGGGTGTCAGCCCTTTTGGTTACCTTGCTTTTTATTGTGTTTCACCCACAAAGTGAAGGTATAGATGTTTTCTTAATTAGCAAAATTATATTTTTTAGCTTTTATCCTACAATTCCTTCAGCCCTAACTCTCTTAGAAACGCATTGTGTAAGGCTTCTGCTTCGGCTAGAGCCGCCTTGTTCTCTGCAAGCTGGCGGTGTACCTCGCTGAGGTCTATGCGTTTTTCTTCTACGGTGGTGCTCACATAGCGGGAGATGTTGAGGTTGTAACCATTGGCTTCAATCTCCGCCATCTGTACGCGGCGGGCATAGCGTTCGCCTTCTGCGCGGTATTTGTAGGTCTCTACGATGCGCTCAATATCTTTATCGCGAAGGGAGTTCTGGCGGCGTCCCTTTTCAAAGTGCTCGCTGGCGTTGATGAAAAGGATGTCGTCAGTGCGTTTGCACTTCTTGAGCACTACAATGCACACGGGTATCCCTGTGGAATAGAACAGGTTTGCAGGCAGCCCTATCACCGTATCGATATGCCCATCCTTGAGCAGCTTGGTGCGTATGCGCTCCTCTACCCCTCCTCTAAAGAGCACGCCGTGGGGTAGGATGATGGCCATAGTGCCCTCATCGGAGAGGAAGTGAAAGCCGTGCAGGAGGAAGGCGAAGTCGGCCGCGGAGCGCGATGCCAGCCCGTAGCTCTTGAAGCGGAAATCCTCCGCGAGGGCATCAGTATGTTCCCATCGGAGGCTGAAGGGCGGATTGGCCACCACCGCGTCAAAAGTCTTTTTCTTAGCAGGGTTTTCCTCTTTGAGCATCGCCCAATCGTTAGTGAGCGTATCGCCGTGGAAGATCTCAAACTCGGTTTCTTTCATTCCGTGCAGGAGCATGTTCATACGGGCGAGGTTGTAGGTGGTGATGTTCTTCTCCTGCCCATATACCTTGCCAATAGTGCCCCCTGCCTCTACGATATGCTTGCGCACGTTGAGCAAGAGCGACCCCGACCCGCAGGCAAAGTCGAGGACGGACTTCATCGCCTTGCGGTAGCCGCGCGTGGGGTCTTGGCTGTCGAGACTCACAATCTCGGAGAGGATGGTAGAGATAGGCTGTGGCGTGTAGAACTCCCCCGCTTTCTTGCCCGAATTAGCGGCAAACTGATCGATGAGGTACTCATAGGCATCGCCCAGCGCATCGGCGGTGGTAGAGAGCTCGGCGATGCCTTCGGCTATCTTGGTGATGATGGTGCAGAGCTTGGCATTGCGATCTGGGTAGGAGCGCCCCAGTTTTTCGGAATCTAGGTTGATCTCAGAAAACAAGCCTTGAAAGGAGTTTTTAAACGACTCCTCTTCTATATGCCTAAACGCCTTTTTAAGCGTAGAGAGCAGCTCGTCGCTTTGGGTACGTGCCAGCTCGGTGATGTTTTCCCAGAGGTACGCGGGCTTGATAACGTAGTAAACCGTCTGCAGCATCTCGTCCTCGAGCTCGGCTATCGTCTCGGGGTTTTGCTTGTACCAGAGCTGTAGGGCGGTGTTTACTCCCTCGTTTTTGAGGGCTTCGGCACTAGGGTTGGGATATTCTTCACCGAGGGCATCTTTCACACCCCGCTCATAATTGCTGGAGAGGTAGCGGAGGAAGAGAAAGGAAAGCATATAATCGCGGAAGTCGTCCGCGTTCATCGCCCCGCGCAGGGTGTCGGCAATGTCCCAGAGGGTTTTCCCTAATTGCTGCTGTTCTGTCTTTGTCATTTTATCGGGTGGTTGGGGATTAAGGATTAGCTATCAGTATTGATTTTGTTATTTAATTCTTTAGTAATGATCCAATAGCCATTGCGGCGTCCATTTTTGCGTTCAATGATGCCTTCAGTAGCTAATTTTACGGTCATTGTTTTTATCGTTCGTTCTGATTTACCAATGTGTGCTGCCATCTCTTTTTGGGTGGCATTAGGTTTCTCTTTGATGAAGTTAAGCAGTGCCAATTCCTCCAAAGTGCAGCTTAAAGTGCTATTATTGCGCTTTGGAGCAGCTTCATTTGCACTTTGGGAGGCAGCAGCGACGTGCAAAAAACGATTTTTAAGTTCGTGTGCTTCGCCTAATATCAGCTGCCGAAAAAAGCGTTCAAGATACTCTGTGGTAGCAAAAATACCTTTCGGAATATTGTTGTAATTGGCACGCACTAAGGCATTGCGGAAATACCAAGAGTGTGCTGCAAAGGTCTCATTGTCAATATCAAAGCCAAAAGTATGCAAGTATTTAATCATAAACACCGCTGTGGTGCGTGTATTGCCTTCTCCAAAGGGATGTATCTGCCACAGGTCGGAAGTGAATTTGGCAATGTGAGCAATGGCCTCATTGAGGTTATGTGCTTTGTAATCATAGCTCCGTTCACGCTCAAAATCGTGCTCAAGGGTCTCGCGGATGTTGTCAGCCCCTGTGTATAGCACTGACTGCCCGTCTAATACCCATTCCTTTTTCGTGATATTGTAATCTCTTATCTTGCCTGCGTGGGGGTAAATACCCTCAAACAATCGGCGGTGGATAGTGATGTATTCCACTGGGGAAAACCTAAAACTCGGCTCAGAAAGGATTTCAGTGATACGCGCCGATACCTTGTCTGCTTCTTCGGTTCTATCCTCTACCGTTCTTCGCGTGCTTTTGGACTCGTAATAGCTATCGATGCGCTGCTTTACCTCTGCGATAGAGATGGCGCCCTCTATGTGCTGCCGTGCGGTCTCACGCAGGTAGTCAGAGGTCTCTAACGCATCCACTGCCTGCAAACCGATAGCCGTCTGCCAGAGATAGCCCCGCTCGCGCGCGCTGGGCTCAGTAGCCCGTCTATAATCCTCAAATTCATTCATCGTAGTTTAGCGTTTAATAGTTGGGAAACAGCTGTTGCAGCAGCCCTTTTTTGTGGGTTTTGAGCAGCGCGATACGCTCCTGCTGCTTCGCTATCAGGGTATCTAAAGAGGAGAGACAGGAGGCGATTTTTTGCTGCTCGGGGAGGGAGGGGATAGAAACAATAAGATTCTGAAACTCACTAATCCAATATCGCTTATGGGCACCTACCGTAAAATCAATGGTACTCATAAGAGAGTAAAGAAAATAGAGATCGTTATTATCATCTTTTAACGTAAGCATTTTTATAGCTGAGGATTTTACTTTGAAAGGAAAGTTTATATAACGAGATTCTGTCGTAAAATCATCAAAAATAATAGTAGGTAAATTGGTGAAAATACCATCAGCCTCATCAGTATAGCCTAGAACAAAAGTCTTCCCTGCCGTAAGTACAGGGGTACCTGCTGGGTCATATACTGTTGACTCTACTATATAAGGAGTAGGTTGTATGTAAGAAAGTACCTCCCCCAGTGTTTTCTCCTCCCATTCACCTGTAAAACCCGCAAATCGTAGCTCGGGGGTATTGCTGCCCTCGCGCGGGAAGAGCTGCTGCAAGAGGCCCTTTTTGTGCTGTTGTAGCCCCTCTAACCGCTCGACAGCGGCGGTGATAAGGTCATCTAGAGAGGAGAGGCAGGCGGCGATTTTTTGCTGTTCTTTTGATGAAGGAAAGGGAACTCTAATGGATTTTATAATTTCGCCAGATAAATTTCCTTGTCCCCCTTGTAAATATTTTTGTATTATTAGTTCTCTATTATGTAGTAAAAAATTTTGTACAAAAACATTACTATTCTCTGATTGCAAACATAATACCGCTTGGTTAATAGCTCCATTAATTTTAGCTATGGCACTATCACCACTATTTGCTCCGTACAAGGCTACAAGTAAGTCGCCCTTATTCACCAACTTTGCTGATGAGTTTTCAAGACCTTCTTGGGTAAGAAATAACTCTGTTTCTTCTTTATTGATTTCTGCTGAACGAATAAATGGGATTGTCCCTCCATAATATGTCTTCTTTTTCGTTGTATCTGGTGTTCCTCCACTATAAGTTTTGAACACCTCCCCCAGCGTTTTCTCTTCCCACTCTTCGGTAAAGGAGGGGAAGCGCAGGGCAGGGGTGTTGTTATTTGCCATTGCCATAAGCGCTATGGGTTTTTAGGATTTACAGGGAAAATAAAAACACGGCTACGCCCAGTAGGGTGTAAAGCAATCTAAATCAATGGTTGAAGGGGCGATGAGCTCTTGGGCGATGCTCATTTCAGCAATCTTTTGTGCTTGCTTTTCATCTGTTCTAAAACGCTGTGCCACTGAGCTGATGGTTGCTTTCTCGCCCTTGAGAAAGGCGAGGCATACGTGGAGGTAGCAGTTCTGTGCCTTATCCCTATCGGGCATCTGGGCTATATTGAGCGTATTGTAGAGGGTTACTTGCGTGTAGTTATCACCAACACTGAATTTCGGAGCGGGCAATCCCCTCTCCTCTAAGGCTTCTATGGCTCTATCCACCCCTGTGCCGCGGTCTTCACAGATATTCATACGGCGCATGAGTCTGGCTAAATCGCCATTACGCGGTTGCGGTGAGATATCTATAAAGCGGTCTACAGTGATGTTAGGAAGTCCTGAATTGGTGATTTCTATTCGATTGGTAAATATCTCCACCATGATATTTCTGCCGTCAATGGTGAAATCTTGATGTATGAGGGCATTGGCTAATAATTCACGTATGGCTACCTCAGGATATAGCCCTTCGGTGCGGCGCAGGGCGCTTTCTATAAACTCCTCAGTGGGCAATTGCCCTGCGATGTAGGTTATCAAACCCTCAAATCCCGAGGCATAGCCTTGCGTCCACTCGTATTCGCGCAGGGCGTTGAGCCTACTGCCATTTTTATAGGTAATGATGCGTACTGTTTTACGCTGTAAGCGTCTGAATTGCCCCATGTTGCGTGCAAAGAGCAGTGCTCCTAGGTTGAGTATGTCGTAGCGTTCGCCCTGCTTTTTGATTAGGTTATCGCCCGCGAGCACTTGCAAGATGCCTATTCGCGTTTCAGGGAAGCGTATTTTCCCTAAGCGAAAATAGCTGTCATAATCCAGCAAGTCGAGCACTTCTTCGCCTTCTACCTTGGGCATTGCCATCATCTCGGTATAGCTGATGCCCTGCGAGCGGCGAGCATATAGCCGAACTCTTCACGGCTGAGCAGTTTGCTGGCTTCGATGCTCCAATCTTCCATTGTTGTTCTTTTAAGGGTTAGTTATAGTTCAGCCCGCTGATTTCTTTGCCTTCTGCGCGTAGGGCGAGGTGTGGGATGAGGTCTTGCAAGAGCGCTTCGCGTTTTTGGCGGCGGGCGGTCATCGTATTGTAGCCCAATGCTTTTAGCAGGGTGTTGAGGGGTTCTATATCAAATATCATTCTGCCCATAACCGCGCTGACAAAGTCGCTTAATCCGCTGGGTGGCAAGCCGTGTTTTTCGGCAATTGCCTCGAGGGCTGCGCGGTATTGCGCTTCTTTAAACTGCTCGTAGCCTGCGATAACGGTCTCTTTGTCTTGCCCGTACCTCCAGTCGATGGCATCGATATAGGCGAGGAGCATTTCTTGCTCGTCAATAAAATTGGCATTGCCTTTGATAAGAGCGATAAGCTGCTGGCGGGTGAGCTGCTGGTGGGTGGTTTTGGTCATCCCTGATACGAGTTGCATAATATAGTCGTAGTCGATAGTGGCATCGGCAAAGAGCACATACTCAAAGTCAAAAGCTAATTGCCGTCCTTCGGAAGTTCCACCGCTTCCGCCCTCTATAGCACTACCAGCATCGTGCTGCCGTTCTCTACGCCTACGGCGAGCAATCTCTAAATAGCCTCCTTTGAAACCTTCGTGCGTTTCGGGAGGCAGCAGCGTGTCGATTCGCTCTTGCTGCTCGGGGTGGAGGTCGGTGTATTGGTCTAGGATGGTTTTGGCTTTCTGTACTGCTTTGAACTTTTCCAGAAAGGCATCTTGAGCCAGAACCCCTTTGAGCCTATAAGGGGCATCGGGGGTAAAGGTAAGCCCTTGCGCTTCGATAAATTGCCTGAGTTCATCTACTTTCAGCTCAAAATCGGCCAGCACTTCTGCAGCGGGTTCTACCAGCCATACCCGCGTGTTTTGCTTACCCTCTTCGCCTGAGAAGAGTTCGATAGCCGCCTTTACGGCTTCTTCCTGCGCGCGGAAATCGAGGATGTTGCCCTGGGGCTTGAGATTATTCAGTATGCGATTGGTACGTGAAAATGCCTGTATGAGCGTATGATAGCGCAGGTTTTTATCCACATAAAGCGTGTTGAGGTATTTGGAGTCAAAGCCAGTAAGGAGCATATCCACCACGATGGTAATATCGATCTTCTGGTGCTGTGGAAAATCGGCATTTACGTATTTCTGGTCTTTGATGCGCTTTTGCAGGAGGGAATAGTACTCATCAAAGTCCTCAAGGCAGCAGTTTTCGCCGTATTGCGCATTGTAGTCGGCGATGATTTCTGCCAGCGCCGTCTTGCTCAGTTCGGGCTTCTCTTTATTGTCTTGTATCTCTTGCGGGAGATCCTCTTGTAGCTGCTGCATGTCTTTATTTCCTCCCGCTGGGGGCGAGAAGATGCACGCGATATGTAGCGGCTCATAGCCTGGGTTCTCGGCCAGTAGTGCTGCTTGCTTTTCCTTGAATAGGTGGTAATACTCAATAGCGTCTCTAATGGAAGCTGTGGCCAAGAGCGCATTAAAGCGGCGTGAGGCGGTAACGTGGCGGTGCACTTCGAGGATCTTCTTCACTACGGCATCTTTATCTACCTGTAGTACGGCCTCTTGCTGTATGCGCGCAAGTTCCTCTGCTGTAGCCCTAAAGCCCTCCGTAGGGACGAGCGCCCCTTTGTAATAGTCTACGTGAAAGCGGAGTACATTCTTGTCCTCAATGGCATTGGTGATGGTATAGGCGTGTAGCAGTTTTTCAAAAACGGCTTCAGTTGTTTTGAACTGCTCCTCTTCACCTGTGCGGAGGTACTGCGTGGCGTTATCCTCAAAGATAGGCGTCCCCGTAAAACCAAAGAGCTGTGCCTTAGGGAAGAACTCTTTAATAGCGGCGTGGTTATCGCCAAACTGGGAGCGGTGGCACTCGTCAAAAATAAAGACAATGCGCTTGTTTCGGAGAGGCTTTAGCTTTTCTCTATAATTGGGCAGCTCCACGGGGGTATTTCCCTTTGCGCGCTCGCGCAGTACGCGTGCCTGCTTTTTGGCCTCCGTCTCTAAGGCTAGCCCGAGTTTCTGAATGGTGGTAACGATGACCTTGTCGGCGTAATCGGTAGAGAGCAGGCGGCGCACAAGGGTATCTGTATTGGTGTTTTCTTCCACACAGCCCTCTTGGAATTTATTAAACTCATCGCGGGTCTGGCGGTCGAGGTCTTTGCGGTCTACCACGAAAACGCATTTCTCAATATAGGGATTGTCCTTCAGCAGCGTGGAGGCTTTAAAGGAGGTGAGCGTTTTGCCGCTGCCCGTAGTGTGCCAGATATAGCCATTGCCGCGGTTCTGCTCGATGCAGTCGACAATTGCCTTCACGGCATAGATCTGATAAGGGCGCATTACGAGTATTTTCTGCTCTACCTCCACCAGCACCATATACTTGCTGATGAGTTCGCCCAGCGCGCATTTGCGCAATTGCATATCGGCAAAGGCGTGCAGGTGGGTAATGTGGTTGTTTTGCGCATCGGAGAGCGTATAGATAGGGAGAAACTGCTCGCGGGTATCAAAGGCAAAATGCTCATCGCGATTGTTAGCAAAATAGTGCGTGCTTGCACCATTGCTCACGACGAAGAGCTGCATAAAGGCGAGCAGACTACTTAGATAGCCATTGCCTGCTTCTTTTTTATAACTGACAATCTGCTCAATGGCCTTGCGTGGCGAGATCGGCAGTGCTTTGAGTTCTACTTGCACCAAGGGCAAGCCCCCGATGAGGATGAGCACATCGTAACGCTGATGGGTGCTGTGGGTATTCATCCGTAGCTGACTGATCACCTCATAGTCATTTTTGCACCAGTCGGTGAGGTTGAGCAGTTGATAGTCGAGTGAAGTATTGTCATCGCGGATAAGCGTGCCTTTATTGCGAAGTATTTTAGAGGCTGCGAAAACATCGGGAGTGGTAATGTCTTCAAGGAGCAGCGCAAATTCCCTATCGGAGAGTTGCACTTTGTTAAGGGCATCAAACTTCTGACGGAAATTGCGTTCCAAAGCCTCGCGATCTCGAATATCAGGACGATAGGCATAGCCTAAGTCTATTAGCTTCTGTATAAAAGCTTTTTCTATTTGGCTTTCTTGGTGCATTGTACCCATCGGTTAAGGTGGTAAAATTACTAACTAAAATTTGATGCGCAAAGAAGTAGATGTTTTTTTAATTCCACAACTTTGGAGCGCGGTGTTTTGCTTTCTGGCTATAGTAAAATTTTCGTAGAGCCAATTATCGAAGACCATAACGATGCGGTGTGCCGTGTCGTTATGGTGGTTTTTGCGAAGGTATCTGATAGGATTTAGTCTTGCGTACTGAAGCGTAGGGGGAGGAGGCGACACTATCGGTGTGCTCGGGAATTTCGGGTGCGCATGCGGGCTGGAGAGGAGAGTTGGCAGGTGTTGAGCCTGGGCAAACGGGGTGGGGATTGACCCTTCGATCTCTGTTTTCCGGATAATTCACTATCTTTGCGCCTAAAGAGCGTTTTATGCAGAGAAGGCCGGCAACGATATTCCTATTCGCGATTCTCCTATTCCCCCTGCTGGTGCACGGGCAGCTGGATAGGTACTACTACTACTTCAAAACACAGAAGCAGATAACCCGCGGGCAGTACACGGGCGCTATTGCGGCGATTAATATTTTCCTCAATAATCAGCCAGACGACGATATTGCCCTCTACCTAAGGGCATTGGCCAAATACAATCTGGAGGATTACCGGGGGGCTCTGCAGGATCTGGATCGCACATTGCTGCACAAGCCCTTTACGCCCGAGGCCCTGGTGCTGCGGGGGGGCTGCCTGAACCAGCTGGGGGAGTCGAGGCGGGCGATGGGGGATATTCGCCTGGCGCAAGAGCTGCGCCCGAGCGACCGGCATATCGTCTACCTGCGCGGTGTGACGCACTTCCTGAACCAAGCTTACGATTCGGCAGCTTGCGATTTCGCCTCTACCCTGGCCACAGACCCCGATAATCTGGATGCGCGGCTCAACCTGGGCATTGCGCACCTGCAGCTTGGCGACACTGCGCAGGCATTGGCCGACTTTGAGCATGCTCGGCGTAGCCACCCCTACTCCGCGGCGCCGCTGGTAAACCTGGCGCGCGTCTACTACGGGCAAAAGCAGCAGAAAGAGGCTCTGCGCACCATTGGCGAGGCGCTGGCCATAGAGAAGACCTCTACGCCAGCCCTGCTCCTGCGCGCGCTCATAGAGCATGACCAGGGGAAGGTGGACCAGGCTATCCAGACCCTCAGTACCGTAATTCGGCTGGCACCACGCAGCTCTCTGGCGCTTTTCAACCGGGCTATAATGCTTACCGAGCGTGAGAAGCTGCCCGAGGCGTTGGCAGATTACCAGGCTGCTCAGGAGATCTCGCCATCGAACGTATTCATACGGTTCAATCGGGGGATAGTGCACCTCCAGCTCAACCAACCCAGGAGGGCCGAGGAGGCCTTTACGGCGGCTATCCGGCTGCTACCACAGTTCGCCCGCGCCTATTCGCTACGGGCCGAGACGCGTTTGCAGCTAGGCGATAAGCGAGGCGCAAAGGCCGATTTCGATAGCGCGCAGCTGCTGGTGGCAAAGCATAGGGGGGGCGAGCTGGATCAGTGGAGCGATACCTCACGACAGTTCAACCGGTTGATAGCTTTCGAGAGCGATTTCTCTTCGCCTGCCGATGTGCTATTGCCCAGCAGCCCGAAGTCGATAGACCTCTTGCCGCTTGCCACCGTGGCCGTGGGGACCGTGCAGCCGTACAGCGAGTGGCGACCAGTGCTGCGGGCCGATAGCGTATGCGGTGCGCCCTTCTTTAGCCTTGTGGTACCTAGAGAAGATACGGCCTTGCGGGTAAACGTAAACCTATTCCCCCCCCTGCCGAATGGGCATGCTGTAACCCTTGTGCACGCTATTACGCTCCTAGAGGCTAACGATTACAATGGGGCGCTCGCGCAGCTGCAGCAGCTGCCGTCTGGTGGAGTGTTTGCCCCGCTGGTGCAGTATTTGCGTGCAATAGCGCTAGTGCAGAATGCGCGGTTTGAGCCGGCACTGCCCAGCAGGATTTCCATTGTCCCCACGGGGGGCGATGCCGCTACTCCGCCTCGGAGCTCTGATTACCAAGAGCCGCTGCGAATTCTCGATTCGCTCAAGCGGGTAGAGCCTACGCCGTACCTCGATTACACAGTCGGCTCTGTGCGTTTCCTCGCCCGCGATCTCAAGGGGGCAGAGCGCGGCTTCTCGGAGGCCATAGAGGGGAATCCGCAGTTCGGGGAGGCCTACTACAACCGTGGATTGGTACGCCTGCTCCTAGGCAGGAGTGAGATGGCTTGCCTCGACCTTAGCTATGCTGGCCAGCTGGGTATAGACCAAGCCTATAGGGCCATATCCAACCACTGCAATAGGTAGGGGATGGGGCCGCACGTGAAGGAGAAATGGGTGAGAAATTTGGAGGATTGCGAAAAACGCCCTACCTTTGCGGTCGCATTTGAGGAAGGTGCAGCCCAGGTGGCGGAACTGGTAGACGCGCTAGTTTCAGGGACTAGTAACAGCAATGTTGTGCAAGTTCGATTCTTGTCCTGGGCACGATTCCTGAGTGTGGGGTATGCGGCTCAGAGTGGGTGAAGGGGCTGCTACTTCGGCGGTAGATTTTTGGGGGCTATGCCCAGGTGGTGGAATTGGTAGACACGCCAGCTTGAGGGGCTGGTGCCTGTTAAAGGGCGTGCAAGTTCGACTCTTGTCCTGGGCACTCGGAGGGGGATGTAGCTCTGTGTACAGCAGGCTATGTCCCCTTGCTGCGTATAGGTGGGGACAGGGGTTGCTGAGAATAGCTCAACGAGGGGCGTGTCTGGTTGCACCGCTACTTCCGTTCGATAGGTGCTAGGTTCTCGGCTCAGGGTTCATTTCTTCTAAAGCGAGAAGAGCGCCCATTGGGGTAAGAATTCATCAGCAGTCTCGGTAGGGGGCAAGCGTTAATTTTTTTCTTGTTAGAATCCTAAATCAAAAAGAGAGAGACAATGTGGTTCTTCGACAAGATCATCAGCCTTACGGGGAACGACCCATCTTCGTTCGGCAGCGAGGGGTTCAAGGTGCTTGTCGCCTGCGTGATATTGGTGGTGGCGGCGGCGTTGGTGATCTTTCCGCTGATGAAAATCGTTCGGTTCGTTAGGACAATCTGTCGTGTGTTCAGCGGCCCGAGATGCGATAGCCATTCCAAGCTCACCGATGAGCAGCTGAGGGTGCTAACCATCGGCAACCTCTACGTCTACCAACAGGGGGGATGGCTCAACTCGCTGTACCTCCATATCGATACCTCGCGTTTCAACAATATAATGCACGAGTGGTGGGGGATTTACAGCCAGGCCGATGCCATCAGCACGCTCCAGTACCTATTGCAGGGAACATTCTCCATCACCTTTGAGGATGTGTGCAATGCCTACGCCCTCCACGATTCCGCCAAGGCTGCGAGCTACCTGAGGGAGCACATACAGGATGAAGAGCTGCACGAGCGGGCTGCCCATCAGCTCGAGAACCTGAATAAATGCTACAACGATCTGGTGCGCGATGGGATAGTGCAGGACGAGGCCTCGCTACGGAAGCTCGGGGTGATGGGATGGGATGCCGGGCGGCTGAACTTCATCGCACGGGCCTGCTACTGCGCGGGCTACATAGAGGAAGCAGAGCTCTGGCAGCTACTGCAGCGTGCCTACGATATGGCGCACAGCGAACTCCACAGCTGGAAGGAGCTGGCCAATAGCTACATGCTCGGGCGAACCCTCTGGGGTGGAAACTGCGATATGGCGGGGCTGGCAGAAGATCTGCTCACCAAGCCCAAGAGTCCGTGGACGAGGCTGCCGTGGTAGGCGAAAAGATTATGCTTATGGTTGATAATCAAACATGTACCATTTGACGTGGACAGTAGCGGCGTAGCGTGCGGCGTGGTTTGGATGGGTGTGGCAGAGGCTCAAATTGCGGGTAACAGCCGCGCTTAGGATTGCAGCCTGCCCAATAACCGCTAAATTTGCGCTGTGAAAAGGTAACTAGAGGCCATCCAATATCTGTATGGTTAGAGTGCTGCAAAATGGGGGTGTTGGGTTAAAATTCCCGTGGTTGCGGGCGTTTGCCTCCAGGGTCTATAGGTGGCTGCGCGCGGTGGTGGTTTTCTACGTGGATGGATTTCGGGGAATGACGGTTGGGCGGACTCTCTGGATTGTCATTATCATCAAGCTGGTGGTGATGTTCGGCATCTTGCGGCTCTTTTTCTTCCCGGATCTGCTCAATAGCAAGTTTGAGACCGATGCCCAACGGGGCGACTACGTAATAGAGGAGTTGATCAGTAAAACGCGTTAGTTAGATATGGTTGAAGGCGTAGATATGGGGCTTGTAGATTGGTCGAGGTGGCAATTCGCCCTCACGGCCATGTATCACTGGATATTCGTGCCGCTAACCCTTGGGCTTTCATTCCTCATTGCGTTCATGGAAACGCGCTATGTGCGCACGGGCGATGCGCGGTGGAAGCAGGCCACCCAGTTCTGGATGCGTATCTTCGGGGTGAATTTTGCCATTGGGGTGGCTACTGGGTTGATTCTGGAGTTTGAGTTCGGTACTAACTGGAGCAACTACTCCTGGCTGGTGGGCGATATCTTCGGCGCGCCGCTGGCCATAGAGGGCATCATGGCCTTCTTCATGGAGTCGACTTTTATTGCCGTGATGTTCTTTGGGTGGGGGAGGGTTAGCCAACGGTTTCACCTGGTGGCTACGTGGCTTACCGCAATTGGTTCGAATCTCTCGGCACTGTGGATTCTGGTGGCCAACTCGTGGATGCAGCACCCGGCGGGCATGCACTTCAATCCAGAGACGGCGCGCAATGAGATGCACAATTTCTGGGATGTGCTGCTGTCGCCTGTTTCGGTGAACAAGTTCATCCACACCATAACCTCGGGCTATGTGCTGGCTTCCATAGTGGTGATTGGGATCTCGGCGTGGTACTTGCTGAAAGGGAGGCATATCTGGATGGCCAAGCGGAGCGTACTGATGGCCAGTGTGTTTGGATTTATAGCGTTGATCGTAGTGGTAATCACAGGCGATGGTTCAGCCTACCAGGTAGCCCAGAAGCAGCCGATGAAATTGGCAGCTATGGAGGGGCTCTACGAGGGAAGGCAGGGTGCAGGTCTGGTAGCTGCAGGCGTGCTGAAGCCTGGGAAGCGACCGCTCGATAGCGGGGAGGCTTTCCTTTTCAAGATGGAGGTGCCAAGGTTGCTATCGTGGCTGGGGTATCACGATACCGAGGCTTTTGTACCCGGGGTGAACGATGTGCTAAGGGGTGGGTACCAGTATGATACACCAGATGGCGAAACGGTAGTAGAGCCCTCGGTGGAGGAGAAGATTGGCAAGGGGCGCAAGGCAATAGAGGCCCTTAGAGATTTCACCGACTACCGTATGCAGGGGGACACCGTGGGGATGGAGGAGGCCCGGGAACGGCTCGAGGCGAACTTCCGCTACTTTGGCTATGGGTATCTCAACAGCCCAGAGAGCGTAGTGCCGAACGTGCCGCTTACCTTCTACGCATTCCACACCATGGTTGCGCTCGGTGGGCTTTTCTTCGTCTTTTTCGCAGTGGTGCTCTACCTGTCTCTGCGGGATAGGGTGGCGAAGCGGTGGCTGCTCATCACCTCTATCGTCATGGTACCGTTGGTCTACCTGTGCAGCCAGGCAGGCTGGGTGGTGGCCGAGGTTGGGCGTCAGCCTTGGACTATTCAGGATATTCTGCCCACTATGGCGGCGGTATCTCGTATTGATGCTGGGGCGGTGCAGGTAACTTTTTGCATTTTCGCCATCCTATTCACGGTGCTTTTGGTGGCGGAGCTTAGCATTATGTTTCGGCAGATTAAGCTGGGCCCTAGGGATAACTAAACGGGGGAGAGGACGGCTATGGATTCGATGTACGTTTTTCTGCAGCACTACTGGTGGTTTCTAGTGTCGCTGCTGGGGGCATTGCTGGTGTTTTTGCTTTTTGTGCAGGGAGGTCAGACCTTTCTCCACACGCTAGGGCGCGATGGGGCAGAGCGGGCGATGCTGGTGAATGCGCTCGGAAAACGGTGGGGGCTGACCTTTACCACGCTGGTAACCTTTGGCGGGGCGTTTTTCGCCTCCTTCCCACTGTTCTACTCTACCAGCTTTGGCGGGGCGTTTTGGGTGTGGGTCACAATCCTTATCTGCTTTGTGCTGCAGGCCGTAGCGTATGAATATCGGGCTATGCCAAAGAATGTGCTAGGGCAGAAGACATTCGATATATTCCTCTACATCAATGGATTCTTGGGTACTTTCTTGCTAGGTACTGCTGTGGGTACATTCTTCACCGGGAGCGATTTCACGGTGAATAGAATGGCGCTTACCGAGTTCAACCAGCCCATTATCTCTGCCTGGGGCAACGGCTGGCATGGGCTAGAGGCCCTGCTCGACTACCGTAACGTGCTGCTCGGGCTTGCGGTCTGCTTCCTAGCCCGGGTACTCGGCCTACTTTACTACATCAACGCAATCAATGACGAGGCTATCGCCACACGTGCCCGCTACTACCTAAGGCTGAACGCTGTACCCTTCTTGGCCTTTTTCCTAGCCTTTGTGGTGAGCATCCTGCTGAGCCAGGGGTTTGCGGTAGATGGGGAGTCTGGCCTGGTTAGCCTGGTGAAATACAAGTACCTTTCCAATCTCGTGGAGATGCCTATAGTGCTGGTGCTCTTTGTGGTGGGCGTGCTCTCTGTGCTCTGGGGAATGGCCATTGCGCTCTTCAGCAAGTGCGCCTCATGCTTCTGGGCATCGAACCGTAGGGGGATCTGGTTCTCCGGATTCGGCACGGTATGCACGGTGCTGTCGCTATTCCTATTGGCGGGCTACCACGGCACGGCGTACTACCCCTCCACTACCGATCTCCAGAGTTCGCTCACCATCTACAATAGCTCCAGCAGCAAGTTCACCCTCTCGGTTATGGGCGTTGTCTCGCTGCTTATCCCCATTGTGGCGGCCTACATCTGGTACGCCTGGCGGAGTTTGGATAGGAATAAGCTTACCAAAGAAGAGTTCGAGGGAACGCAAGGTGAGGGTTATTAGCGCGAAATTGGGCGGTGGTGTACGAATTGTGACGTAAAGGGGAATTCGATGAGAATCTTCGAGATAGGCACCTTACTAATATGGCCTCTGGTGATCTGTATCGGTTACGCTGCGGTTTGCTGGGCATTGCGCAGGTACGAAAATCGGCACGGCGATTAGGCCAGTAGCCAAGTGCCAATAGCACTCGGTTGCCAGGCGTTGTATTCCACACTCGTTTTCTACGAGCCATGCACACTTTCTACGTTTCTGCTCTCCAAGCTGGGCATTGCTCGCTTAGCCCAGAGGAATCATACCACTGCGCTAAGGTCTTGCGCCTGCAGGAGGGTGAACGGGTACTGCTGATAGATGGTTGTGGTGCTAGGGCTGAAGGGGTTATAGAGGGGTGTTCCCCTAAGGTGGTCTCGCTTCGGGTGGATGGAGTGGAAGTGCAGGAACGGTCGTTGCCAGAGCGAACCTGGGTAGCAGTGGCGCCGCCCAAGAGCTCGGAGCGGGTAGACTGGATGGTGGAGAAGGCCGTGGAGATTGGGGTGGGGCGGCTTACGCTTCTCCAGGTGGGGCGTTCGGTGCGCCGCATGGCCAATGTGGAACGCCTGCAACGCATAGCGATCTCGGCAGCCAAGCAGAGTGCCCGCGCATGGGTACCCCGTATAGAGGTTGGAGTGCCTTTTTCACAGGTGCTGCAGCAACCTACCGCTGGGCTGGTGAGGGCTATAGCGCATCTAGGGGAAGGGGTTACGCAGCCATTGCGCGGATTGCTCAAGGGGCGAAACGAGCCGCTACAACTTCTAGTGGGGCCTGAGGGAGGCTTTGCACCCAGCGAGGTAGATGAAGCCGTGGCGTGCGGCTATAGCCCTGTATCGCTTGGCGAGGGGCGGCTTCGGGTAGAGACTGCTGTGCTGGTAGGCTGTGCATTCGCAGGGGTAAGGTAAGAAAACCTACGGTGGAATTTGCATGCGCTGCCTAGTGAAGGGCTAGCAAGAGGTGGGCGCTGAGTCCACCTTTTTTAATTGCAGCGCTATCTCGCACCTTTTCTGTACGAAACCCTTGGGGCTGATGCTTACGACCATCCAAAGCTACAGCATATACCGTAATAGGCTGAGGGGGGCAGCATTCCCTTTTTTACGCCTAAAAGTGTGTGTGCGACTAATCTGCAATTTGAGCGTTTTACACCAACTCAATATCAATTAGGAGTATTTGCTGTAGGCTACACAGACGGGGCGGGCTGAACGGCTGCCTGCTGGTCGAGGGGGAAGAGGGGATGCGAAGGCGAGGAATCTGCCCCTTGCTGAATCACTACTAATGGATGCAGGGGGTGTTTGGCTACGCTGCCAGCGGGGAATGCGGTGAAAACGGTGTGGGCCGCAGCTTCCCAATTTGGCAGATCAGAAAAGTTTCCCTACCTTTGGGCGGTGGAAATGTGGAGGGGAGGTGCGAGATGAGGGCAAACGGAGTAGAGGGCTTTCAGCCTGTGTATGAGGTGAAGGGAACGCCCGAAACTCCAGCAATACGGCTCGACGCAGCGCAAGGGAGGCTGGAGATTGAGGGAAGTTCTATGCCAGAGAACCCGCAGGCGTTCTACGCTCCAGTGCTGGAGTGGCTGCAGGGATATGTAAAGCATCCCGCATCTCGTACAAGTTTGATTTTCAGCATGAAATACTATAATACATCGACCTCGAAAATCCTGCTACAAGTACTCTCGCTCATGGAATCGCTCTTCCGTAGCGGGGCAGAGGTTGAGGTCTGCTGGAAGTATGACTTAGAGGATGAGGACATGGAGGAGTGCGGCTATGAGTATGCTGAAAGCACGGTGGTCCCCTTTAGGATGCAGCCAGAGAGGTAGGTAAAGGAGCGGGAAACAGGAGCAACGTAATGTCCAAGACAGTATTTTGCATTGTGATATAGGCTTTTAATCGGAACAGGATCGAGTATAATCTGACGGAACGAGTATGGGTGGATTATCGAATTTTCGGCTTCGGTGGTTGCGCACTATAGGTCAGATGCCCAGCGCAGGTAAGATAGAGGCGCGTCGTAAGGCATTCATGACCCGCTACACACGTTTCCAGGCCTACGAGAATGGGCAGGAGTTTGCCCGCTATAAGGCACTTCGCGATTATGTGGATTCTGGCGAGGCCGAACGTGTGCGTGAGGAGTGCCGTCTGCAGAGCTATGCAGGCTCTAGGGAGGCTGGGCTGCTGGAGGAGTACAATCAGCTAGGGCATCTGCGGCATGTGCAGGATGCCGCGAAGGGTAAGGGCGACACGCAGAACCCAGACTACCTTCGCTACAGGGCCTTGCAGCAAGAGGTGGAAACGCCAGAGTTCCGCGAACGGGTGAATTACCTCAAGAGCAAGGATAAGTTCGCGCTCACCGAGGCTGGGCGTAAGCTGGCAGAGCTCAATACGCTATCGCGCTCCAAAGAGCTCAAGTGGTATGAGAGCATGCGCCAGAAGCCAGAAATCCAGCGCTACGTGCAGGAGCAAGAGGTCTTCTTTGAGGATTTCGCCTCTGGCTCGCTTGACTCTAAGGTTTGGCTCAAACGGTTTTTCTGGGGTGAGGCTATGCTGGGGAAACCCTACTCCTTCGTGGGCGATGCGCAGTGCTACACCGACGGGGCAAATCTACGGGTAGAGAATAGTTGCCTGATAATCAGCACTCGGCCTGAGGATGCCCAGGCTATGGCGTGGGACACCAAGCTAGGTTTTATCCCCAAAAACTACAAGTACACCAGCGGGTTGGTGAACACTGGGCAGAGCTTTAGGATGCGCGAGGGTCGGCTAGAGGCTAAGATTCGTTTCAGCGGGGAACCCGGGATAGTGCACTCCCTCTACCTCTGCGGCGATAAGGCCGCCCCCCAGGTAGACTTGTTCCGCTCTGTGCCTGAGAACCCGAAGGCGATAAGGGGTGTTTATTCGCCGCAGCAGGGCAGTAGGCCAGCCCAGGAACAAGTGGGCAATTTGCCATTCGCCACTGAATTCTTCATCCTTGGCCTAGAGTGGACCTCCAGCAAGATGGTGTGGACTATAAATGGCGTGCCATACATGGAGCAGGTGGGAGGGCTACCCACCGAACCGCTCTACCTGGTGCTTACCACTACCATCGCACCAGGCTATGAGCCGCATGGAGAGGCAAGGCTAGAGGTAGATTGGGTACGCTGCACTGCGAAACGGCGCGGTTAGCCTACCATGTCATTGATTGGGCTCTAAAGTAGGCGATAGGCACTAACTCTGGGTTACTCTCAGGGCAGAGGATTTTTGATTTAGGGTGTTGGATCCTCAATAGGTGGATTTGGCAGAAGAGACGAAAGCGCAGGCTGCCAGCGATGTGCTAGTGGCGGTATATGGCTGGGGGGTAGAGCATGAGCATTTCGATGCGCTGGTGCAGTTTTTCCAGGCATTAAGGGAATGCGGATGGGGCATGCAGCTCTATGAGCCGATGGCGCGTTCGCTAGCTTCCCATTTTGGCTATGTGCCAGAGTGGGCTCTCCTCTTTAGCAGTGCTGCAGAGCTAAAGTCCGAGGTTCGCTTCATGGTGAGCATTGGGGGCGATGGCACGTTCCTCGACTCCATGCAGTACGTATGCGGGCGCGATGTGCCGATAGTGGGTGTGAATTTTGGGCATCTGGGCTTCCTGGCTGCTGGGCAGAACATGGAGGTGCACCGCATGGTGATGCAGCTCTACCAAGGGAGCTATGAGGTAGAGGAACGGACAACCCTACAGGCCAATCTCCACCGCGAGGGTGGCTCTGCTAGCATGGTGGCACTCAACGACGTTACGCTCCAGAAAAGCGGCAAGTCCATGCTGGTGATCAACGCCCACATCGACGGGCATTTCCTCTGCTCCTACTGGTGCGATGGTCTGATAGTGAGTACCCCCACAGGCTCTACGGCCTACAGCCTCAGCGTAGGAGGTCCGCTCATAGTACCCACGGCGCAGACCCTACTGGTATCGCCCATTGCACCGCATAACCTGAGCATGCGCCCCCTAGTGCTGGCAGATAGCTCTGTGCTCCATCTACGGGCTACGAGCAGAGATCCTGAGATTGTGCTGGGGGCCGATGCCAAAGTTTTTAAGGAATCCTCCCCCCTAGAGGTTACGGTCTCCAAGTCGGCCTACAGGGTGAAATTGGTGCGGCTTCAACGTGAAGATTTCTACTCGGCACTCCGCGAGAAGCTCAAGTGGGGAATGGATGTGCGGAATTGAGCAGAAGGGCAGAGGTGGTCTCCATCTTTTGCGGGAGTGGCAGATAGAAATTGTATACGTTAATCTGTTGATGACTAGAGCTTTGGAATGGAGAGCATAAGCACCATTCTCTCCCTGCTGAAGATTTAGGCTTGCGGGCAGGAGCAATGACGAAAAAAGTTGCTACCTTTGTGCCGAAGCGGCAGGTTGTAGGAAGCACAGAACAGAATTGTTAAGTCTAATGAAAACACTCATTGTTTTGGCGCACCCTAACTACGGTGCATCCGTGTCTAATAAAGCCCTTTTAGAAGCCTTTAAAGAAGGCGAAGTGATCGTGCACGACCTTGGGGCAGCCTTCAAAGATGGGAAGTTTGACGTGGCAGCAGAGCAAAAGCTCTTAGAAGCGCATGACCGAGTGATCTTTCAATACCCTACCTATTGGTTTAATGTGCCTACCCTCTTAAAGCAATACCTCGATGAGGTGTTTGCCCACGGCTGGGCTTACGGTGGTGGTGGTGAAGCGCTCAAAGGCAAAGAGTTTGCAGTGGTAACTACCGTAGGACAACCTGTAACGAATTATTGCAAGGAAATTTTAGGCTTTACTATAGAAGAGATTGTCCTTCCGATGAAAGCTACTATAAGTTATGTAAAAGGTAAGTTTATAGGGCTGGTTTGTTTAGGAAGAGATAAGACTCTTCAGGCATTCATTCCTGATGAGCTGAGTAGGGCTAAGGAGGCGTATCGTAGGCTAGCGCTGTAAGAGTTTTAAGTAGTTAGTGAAGGTTCGTGATGAGGATACCCCTGGTGTCCTTATTACGGATCTTCTTGCATATCTGGCACTTTTAGGTAGCTACGCAAGAGTTATCGTTTCATTATTAACCGAAAAGTTGTACCATGCTGCTGTGAAAATATTTGCAATTTGTGGAGCATATAATTGATACCACCAAGCAAATAGAGGTGCGCACCATAGAAGCATATGTACGGGCGAATAGAGCGCGTGGGGCGGTAAAACTTTTAGCCACAATGACGATTGCTCCTGAGCGCATCTCGCCCATTTTTAAGGTAGGATATACGGGCATTGCAGAAAATAGAGTGCAGGAACTCAAGGAAAAATACGAAACTCTGGGTGATGGGCATTCTCCCTGCATTGCTATTCGCTAAAAAGTTGCTACCTTTGCCCCATGAAAAATGGAGGGGGTATAGCTCAGTTGGCTAGAGCGCTTGCTTCGCATGCAAGAGGGCGGGGGTTCGAATCCCCCTATCTCCACTGAATTCTAGGGGGTACTGTGCTGGTACCCTCTATTTTTTTTGCCTTAACCGTTTGTCAGGCCTCTAGGGGTGGTGTCCTGCCCGCCGCAGATACCCAAGCGGGCCGTGCGAGGCTGCAGTGTAGATGGGGACTTTATACCTTCTAAAAAAGAGTCGCAATGTTTGATGCAAGTGTGTACACCGCACGTCGCGATGCGCTGCGGAGCAAGGTGAAGGGTGGGGTAATCCTCCTTCCGGGCCATGTGGATTCGCCGATTAACAACGCTGCGAACTGCTACCGTTTTCGGCAGGATAGCAACTTTGCCTACTACTTCGGGATCTACAAGCCCGGCATGGTTGGCGTGATTGATGAGGGAGGGCGGAGCATCATCTATGGCGATGACGTGTCGCTGGACGACATCGTGTGGACTGGCCCTGTGCCCACCGTGCGCGAGCAGGCCGAGGAGGTGGGGGTGAAGACCACTCGTCCACTGCGCGATTTGCCAGCAGATCTACAGGTGGCCATCCGAAAGGGTCAACGGATGCACATAGCACCCCCCTACCGTGCCGAGACCGTGCTACAGCTCAGCGAATGGCTGGGGCTTATGCCCACCCACGTTCGGAACTACGCCTCGGAGGAACTCATTGCGGCCATTATCTCTATGCGCGAAGTGAAATCGGCTGGGGAGATTGAGGAGCTCGATAGGATAGCCGAGGTGGGGTATGAGATGCAGACGGCAGCCATGCGGATGGCGCAGCCCGGCGAACAAGAAAACACCATATTCGGCGTGCTGGAGGGCATTGCGGCCACTGGGGGCAATCTCACCTCTTTTGGCAGCATCATCTCACAGCATGGCGAAACCCTGCATAACGATAAGCATTTTGACATACTACGCGAAGGGCGATTACTGCTGGTGGACTGCGGTGTAGAGGCCTACTCGAATTACGTTACCGATAATACCCGCACCATCCCCGTAGGGGGCACTTTCACCCCGCAGCAGCTCGATATGTACAATCTAGTGCTGCAGGCCCAGGAGTACGGTATCGCCCACTCTAAGTCCGGCGTTCGTTACCTGGATGTGCATCTTGGCGTGTGCGGCGTTATAGTAGAAGGGCTGCGCGCCATGGGGTTAGTGCGTGGCGATGTGAAAGAGGCTGTAGAGATAGGGGTGCAAGGCCTCTTCTTCCCGCACGGATTAGGGCACATGATGGGGCTTGATTGCCACGATATGGAGAGCCTGGGCGAGACCCTCGTCGGTTACAGCCGCGATGTTGCCAGGAGCAAGCAATTCGGGCTGTCGGCCCTCCGGTGCGCCAAAGAGCTCAAAGAGGGCTTTGTCGTCACCGTAGAGCCTGGCATCTACTTCATCCCAGAGCTCATTGACCAGTGGAAGGCGCAGGGAGTGATGAAAGGATTCATCAACTACGATGAGGTGGAGAAATACCGTAACTTCGGGGGAATTCGGCTCGAGGATGATATCGTGATAACGGCAGGAGGCTGTCGCATCATCGGCAAGAAACGGATTCCTATCGCCCCGGCCGATGTTACCGCCGAGGTGCAGAAAGGGCGGTTTGCAGGCAAGAAGTAGTGAGAATTAAAATGGAAAAATCCCTGGGGCAATCCAGCTCCAGGGATTTTTTTTGCATATTACAATCCCACAGTAAAGGCTCCGTAACGACCCATTTTTTTTCTAGATGGTCTTTCCCATTCTTGCGAGTAAAAGTTTTTAATCAATCGGCTCAATTTATCGAAAACCATAGCGATACGGCGTGCCGTGCCATTTATGTGGGTGATGCAGAGGTCCTTTTATAGAAATCAATTTTGTGGACTTGGTAGGGGCGATGCCGAGCGTAGCGAGTGCCCGCCCTTCCCCCGCGAGCCCGCTTTCCCTTACAATCCCTCTACCAAGATTCCGTCTCGATCCAATCTTTGCTTTGAGGTTCTGCGAGTTCGCCACCACTCGGGAAGCCGTTATGAATGAGGATGCTGCTTGAAATGGAGAACCTTCACGCCTAGGGTGCTATGGGTGGAAGCAGGCTCTTCAGCGCGCACCCAGTAGGAATTTTCCGGAAAATGGCGTACCTTTGCCTGCAGAGAGTTGGAAGTGTTCGGGAGCAGAAATCGCGGTCAAGAAGCAAATGGGAAGTTTAGGCAGGTCGCATGTTGCGATGGTTTACCGTCTTTTGGGCGATGGGCTGAATTTTATTTTCCGCTACATCCGTGGCAATCGGCTACGCACCCTGCTCTCGTTGCTGGGCATCACCATTGGGATTTTCACCATCATAGCCATCCTGGTGGCGGTAGATTCACTCAAGGCCAGCGTTACCCAAGAGTTCGCCAAGCTTGGGAGTAACACCATCTACGTTTCTAAGTGGGGGTGGGGCGGTAAGGGTGAGTACCCCTGGTGGGTGTATAGGAACAACCCAGAGCCCGATTACCGCGATTACAAGGCTCTGCAAGATCATGGGAGGCTTTTCGCCAACGTGGGCATGATGCTCAGCAATAACGGCACGGTCAAATACCGCGAGCTGGCGATAGAAGAGGCTGATGTTTTTGGGGTAACACCCGGCCTAGCAGAGCGACCCTTGAATTTGGTGTTGGCGGCCGGGAGAGATTTTACCCCGCTAGAGTTCGAAAGGGGGCAGAGCGTATGTATGCTGGGTGCTACTATCGCCAGCCAGCTGTTTCCCAATGGCGATGCACTCGGCAAGAAACTCAAGATTAGAGGTTTTCCCTGCAAGGTGGTTGGAGTGGGCAAGCTGCACGGGAACTCTATGTTTGGCACTTCGCCCGACGAGAGGATCTTCGTGCCGCTGCAGTTCATGCGGAGGGTGGTAGACATTAAACGGGCATTCGCCAACGTCATAGTCACAGGCAAACCCGGCCATGCCAACGAAGAGGTGAATGATGACATCCGCAGAGTGCTACGCGCTTCCCGCCATTTGGCCCCCAGCGTTCCAGATAACTTCGCCCTCAACAGGACCGAGCTGGTAGCCGAAGATCTCGAGAGCCTTTTCTCGGTACTCACCAAGGCCGGCTGGATTATAGGGGGATTCTCTATCTTGGTGGGAGGGTTCGGCATCGCGAATATCATGTTCGTCTCCGTGAAAGAGCGCACTCGGATTATCGGCATTCAGAAATCGCTGGGCGCCAAGAGCTGGTTCATTCTATTCCAGTACTTGGCAGAGTCTGTATTGCTCTCGTTGGTGGGGGGCGCCATTGGGTTCGCCTTGGTGGCCATCATTGCCCCCATAGCCACGTCAGTCTCAGGGTTTACCTTCAGCATTTCGTGGTCGCACGTGGCCGTGGGGCTTCTCCTCTCTGTGGTCATTGGCACGGTTTCTGGCTACATTCCAGCGCAGACCGCAGCCAGGCTCGATCCCGTAATCGCCATGACCAAGACGGTGTAATGGCAGATTTGAGAATCTTGCGTCCCAATGCAGAACCCTAGGCGAATGCTCCCTGAAGTGCAAAAGGCGTTCTAGCGCCATAAAGCGCAGTGGGCAAAGGAAAACCGCCCTCTGTGTCCCAGTAGATCAACACGATCCTCTAGGCACAGAGGGCGGTTTGCTATATACCGTGCCACACCTTGCTAGGGTGGGAAAATGCCGCGCGTCTCCTCTTGCCGCATTGGCTCTTTCCCCTTTTTCCTTTCGGTGCGCTACCTCAGCTATTGCGCTCTTTCCCGAGCTGCCTGAAGGCCTGCATACTCTCGGTGCAGAGGGCTTGGTACGCCTTTCGTAGCTCTTCTAGCTCGGGCAAGATTGCGTACTCTACCTTGCCCAGCCGGGCTATGGGCAGCACACCCGGCGACGTCCCCGTGATGGCGCATGCCTCAAAGCTCGCCAGCTCTTCCAGCGTAATTGGGGCCCTGCGCCATGCCAATCCGATCTGCTTGGCGGCACTCTCCACCTTGGACAGTGTGATGCCGGGTAGCACCGCCTCAGCAGGGGGAGTTGTAATCGTTTTGCGCGAAAGGAAGATGATATTCGAGCGGCTGCCCTCGGTTATGCAATCTTGCCGATCCACCAGGATCGCCTCGTAGGCCGCGGTTTCCTCTAGTAGCGCATCGGCAGCCTGCCTGATATTCGCCTGCCAGATCTTGGCTTGCGGATTCTGCCGTTCGGCATGGAGCAGAGTGCACATTACACCTTGCCTGTACATGGCCCTGGTGGGGTAGGAGGAGGCAATGAAGCCCGCCTGCAGGTCTACACCACCAGTGGCATTCGGCACGGCATCTACCCGAACATTCCTGGTGAACGGCTCGTAGGCAAACAGTTCTAAAAGCCCGTTGAGCCAGCCGTTGTCCCCCGGGAGCCGTTGCCCTGTTACAGCCAGCGATTGGGACAGCCGCCCGAGGTGCTCTTGCAGAAACAGCGGGCATCCCCTCTCCACCCGTATCACCTCGTATGCTATGGCATTCAGGGGGGCTGAGTAGGGAGTCGGCACAAGCGCTATACGCCCCTGGAGCAGTGTGGGGATGGTAAGGTCGCCGTTCATTTTTTCCCCTTGGTAGGCTTGTCGGTAGGCTTGAGCAGATCGTCGAGCACCATGCCCACAGATTCTACCCCAATGCGCTTTACCACTATCTTTTGGTCTTCGTCTAGAATGTAGATCACCGGGGTGCTGTATATGTCATACAGGTCGTGGAATCCCGTCTTCCGGTAGGGGTCCCACACGTTTATCCAGCGTTCGAGCTTGTGCTCCTCTACGAATTTTTGCCATGCAGGCCCATCGCCTTGCGTCATGAAGGCCACCACGCGCAATCCGAGCGGTTCGTAGATTTTCGCCACCGAATCGAGTTTCGGTACAGCAACCTTGCAGTGGCTGCAGCTCGGTTCCCAGAAGATGAGCACCGTAGCCTTGGCTTTCAGCTTGGCCAGCTCAAAGGGGCGACCGTCTAGCTGCTCCGCCGTGAAGTTGGGTGCCTTATTACCTATAAGGTTGGGCTTTAGGGCTTTTACCCGATCCCGAATCTTCCCCAGCGTTTCCTCGCTGGTCCAGGGGGCGCGCCCCTTGAGGTAGTAGTTCTCACCAATGTGGACCACCAGGGCATCCATCCCGATGATTTCAGAGAGCTGGTACTTATCCAGCAGGTGGGAGAGGAAGAAGCGGAAGGTCTCCGCATTCCCACTGGCGCGGCTCAGCACCGTGTCTACGTATCGGCAGAGGGTATCCGGCAGCTGGGGGAGCATTTTGTCTAGGAAGTTGTCTACCCGTTGCACCTCCAGCGGTGTGCGGATCATGGCGGGCGATGATAGGCTGAGGTTATCCAGATAGTGGAGGCGGTTATAGTAGTAGTTGTGTACCCATTTGGCCGAGTCCACATTGGTTACAGAGGCCGGCGGGGTGTACTCTGGAATTTTTATCGGGATAAGCATCTGCACGAACTGCCCTAGCACATCGCCCTTGTGCTTCGCCAGCACCTGCTGTTGGTGTGCTATCACTAGCGAATCGAGACGCTCGCCTATCTGGCGGGCCTTTTTGTAGCTTGCGGTCTCCTGCGGTTTATCCGGATTTTCCTTCTTGGCCAGGCTGTCGAGCGGGGCTATAGCCTTCGCCTCCTTCTGCATCTTCACCATGAAGCGCTGGTAATCTGCGAAATCTGAGGTTACGCTAGATCCTGAGACCTTGGCAGAGCCCACCACGTCGGCCGTATCGATCTCTATGTTCACCTTTTGGTGCTCATCCAGCATGATGTCATACACCTGTATCCCAGGTATTAGCACCAGGTACATCCCGCTGGGAAGTATGGTATCGGCCTTGAACACCACCTGCCCGTGCGCATCTTGGCGGGCAGAATCCACCACGTAGCGCCCCGTGCCGTGGTAGTAACCGAGAATTAGCGTGCTATCGGTCATGCCGTGAACCTTCACCCTGATGTTGTGCCCTTGCCCGTAGCTGGCCGTTGAAGCCCATAGCGAGAGGAGTAGCGTGGACACCAAAGCAATGCACCGTACGTTTCGCATCTTCCTTAGCCCTTTCTGTATTTCGGCGCAAAAGTAGAGAATTTTTCAGAAATAGCCCCGGGGAATGCTGTGGGCACGTTGATATTTTCTAACTTTGCCCAAGGGATTCGCCCGCAGGTAGGCGTGTGATGCCCTTCTTGCCGAGCGCCTCCGCTGTAGGAGGAGAGGAGCGCTTAACAATAGCAGTTCGGCCAGATTGGGCGGTTGGCATGCTGATACCGTTCGTTGGGTATGGTATCCCGTTCATTTATCAAAAACACTCAAGCCATGTGCGCGCTCAAGGTGATAGAGGGTGATATTACCCGACTCTCGGTGGATGCTATAGTGAACGCCGCCAATACCAGCCTGCTAGGGGGAGGTGGGGTCGATGGTGCAATCCATAGGGCTGCAGGCCCATCGTTGCTCACAGAATGCCGCCAGCTGGGGGGATGCCCCGTGGGGCAGTGCCGCGTAACCCGAGGCTATAGGCTGCCCGCCAAGTGGATTATCCATACCGTGGGGCCAGTGTGGAACGGTGGTAGCCAGGGTGAGCCAGAGCTTCTGGCGGGCTGCTATCGGAATTCGCTCCTTGCTGCAGAAGCCTACGGGCTAGCCTCAGTCGCCTTTCCCTGCATAAGCACTGGGGTGTACGGCTATCCCTTTGAGCAGGCCACCGATATTGCCATATCTACAGTGCGGCAGCTTATCACCCTGTTAGCGAGCAGCATCGAGGTCACATTCTGCTGCTTTGCCCCCAGCGATACGGAGGCTTACAGGGTTAGGCTTGCAGACTGAGCCGTGCCCGCCTACGGGGTCTGCGGAGATGCCATTGCGCGCGTATCGCCAACCATCCATCCGTCCCTAGAGGGGCGGCGGGCGATTGTCAAGGGGAACGGCGTGAAGGCAGGATAACGACGCAGCGCGCCGCGTCGCTACCTCCTTCGAAGAACGGGGGAATAGGGTTTAAACCACGGTATTCCAAAAGCGCGATCCCTGCCAAAGTCCGTATCGCACCAATCTTTTCTTGGTGGTCTTCCCTCCTTGAGGGCAAACCCTTTTTAATCACGCATTTCAATCTATCGATGACCGTAGCGCCCCGGCGTTTAAGCGCGCCTGCTGCCGAGAATCACATTTCTATCAATTGGCGAAATCGGCTGTTGTGTTCTTGGTAGGGGTGGTGCTGTAGGGACGGGCCGCGAGTTGCCCGCCCACCCGCGAGTGCCCTCCCTTCCCGTGCCGCGACGTTATAACAACCGTGGGTCTCCCTGGCGGCATGGTATGCGCATGCATGGGGGAGGCGTAAATGGCGGCATTTGGATCGTAATGCGCCCCGCAATGGCATCCCCGCAGAAGCCCGACTGTAGGGGCGGGGTCTTCGCAACGCGAAGATTCCCACGCCCGTTTGCCCCACCATGCGCGCATACCATCGCTGCCCGCCTCCCTTCCCTGCGCATTATCCCCTGATGGTTTCGGTTGTCGTGGGCGGCATTTGGATCGTAATGCGCCCCGCAACGTCCTCCCCGCTAACGTCCGACTGTAGGGGCGGGGTCTTCGCAACGCGAAGATTCCCCCGCCCGTCGCCCCGTCTCCATGCGGCATACCATCGGCGCCCCCCCTCCGCCCTCATCCACCCCCGCTCATCCTCCCCTCCCTGCCGCGTCGTTTAATCCTATTTTGCTGCGATGCCATCCCCAGCTACCGCCTGCCCGTCGCGAAGCGCGGCTTGCCCTGCGCATCGGCGTGTACGGTTACCCCCGTGTAGTTGTAGGTCCTTAGCAATTCTGCCACCCGTTCTATCCACTCCTCATGCCCCTCCACCGCTAGTAATCCTCCCTCTTGCAGGCTCTGTACCCCTATTCGTGCCAGCGCATGGTAGTAGAGTAGGGGGTTATTGCTGGGGGTGAATAGCGCGCTGGGAGGCTCGTACCCTCGCACATTTTGGGGTAGCGTAGTCTGCTCTTGCTTAGGGATATACGGAGGATTCGATACGATAAGCCCGTATGGCCGCCGCCTCAGGCCGAATCGGTGCGCCAGCATATCGCCCCGGTAAAAATCCACCTTGGCCTGCAGTCGCTTGGCATTACCCCGTGCCACCGCCAGGGCTGCTGGCATCAGGTCTACCCCCTCTACCTGCCAATCGCGCCTCTCCAGCCCTAGGGTTATGGCTATGCAGCCTGAGCCAGTGCCTAGGTCGGCCGCGCGCGTTGGGGCGGGGAGCTGCCCCAGCACTAGGGCGCAGAGTTCCTCGGTCTCACGCCGCGGTACCAGCACATGCCTATTCACCGTAAAGCTGCGCCCGTAGAAATCGGCCACACCCAGGATGTGCTGCAGCGGTTTATGCTGCCCCAGCACCCTCCCTATGCGGCGCGCCTCGCGTAGCAGCGTGGCATCCACGGCAGCAGAGGGGTTGGCGTAGAGGCTGTAGTAATCGCGATGCGTAAGGTGCTCTGCTATAATGCGAAGGTGCGCCTTGGCCTCTGCAGGGGAAAACCATGCAGGGATCGCATTCTTTATGGCCACCAGCAGCTCCCCCACAGTTGTAGAATTCATGGAATAGCCGTAAATTTGCCGCAAAGATACGCCAGGATTGTGGAATAATGCAGCCCTTATCACTTGCGAACAGTACACGGGGAACGCTATTTTTTTTGCCTAGAGTCCCATTCTGCAATCCATTAATATTGCGAACCCTCCTTAAAAATATTCGATCATGGCACAGGGAGTTGATGTGGACCAGAGGCTAATGGCACGGGCTATAGAGCTGGCACGCGCTGGCATGGGGGCTGTGGCGCCCAATCCGCTGGTGGGGGCTGTACTCGCGCGCGACGGGCAGATTCTCGCCGAGGGTTACCACGCGGTGTACGGCGGAGCCCATGCGGAGCGGGCTGCTTTGGATAGAGCGCGGCAGAACGGGATAGACACCCAAGGGGCTACGCTCTACGTTACCCTGGAACCCTGCAACCATCAGGGGAAAACGCCCCCCTGCACCGAGGCGATACTCGAGGCCAAGCTCGCCAGGGTGGTGGTGGCGGGGCTCGACCCCAACCCGCAGATGTCGGGGCAAAGCGTGGAGTTGCTTCGGCAGGCTGGCATTGATGTGGAGGTCGGGCTCCTTAGGGAGGAGGCCGAAAACATGAATCGTCGCTATATCACCTACCGTACACGCCGGCGCCCATACGTGGTGCTGAAGTGGGCGCAGACGCTGGACGGGTACATCGACGCCGTGCGCGCCCCGGGCGGACTCCCGATGTGGATTACCAACCAGCACGCCCAGACCCTCGTGCACAAGTGGAGGAGCGAGGAGGGCGCCCTGATGGTGGGGACCAATACGGTGGTCCGCGATAATCCCTACCTCAATATTCGCTACTGGCACGGCGCCAATCCCCTACGCGTTGTGCTAGACCGCACCCTTCGCATCCCGCCAGAGTGCCACGTATTCGATGGCACCATCCCCACCATGGTCTTTGCCGGAAACAACCAGAGCGCGAGCAAGAAAGCCAACCAGATAGCAGGCATCAATGGGCTCGACCTCCAGCTGGTAGATTTTATGAAGGGGATTGAGAACGTGGTGCTGGAGAAGCTCTACGAGAAGCAGATAACTTCGGTAATGGTGGAAGGGGGCGGACTGCTCCTGAGCAACTTCCTCAAGCACGCTCTCTGGGATGAGGCCCGCGTCTTTATCGGCAATAGAATATTCCGTGGCGGTGTGCCAGCCCCACCTATGCCCCTGTGCTCTTCGCGCTTTGAGCCCGTGGGCGATGCGCAGCTGCACACGTTCATCAACCCCTCGCCCCGCTCCTTGTAGCTCAGAGCTATGGGGCTCTATTTACACACTAGAATCCCCGCAGTACTCGTGCTGTTGGCCGGAGTGCTGTTGGGGATTTTTACGCTCGATTTGCTCCTAGGCTCCGTGCCCATTCCCCCTGCCCACACCATCTCGTTGCTCTTGGGCCATCCTGGCAATCCGCTGGAGCATAGCATCATATTGGGGTATCGCCTGCCAAAGGCTCTAACCGCCCTGCTGGCGGGTGCGGGGCTAGGGGTGAGCGGGCTTCTCATGCAGACCGCGTTCCGCAATCCCCTGGCTGGGCCCTACATACTGGGGGTGAGCGCGGGAGCGTGCCTCGGCGCCGCGGTGGCATTGCTGGCCGTGGGGGGCGTGCTGCTCAGCCTGCCACTTCCCTTGGCGCTCGCTGATTGGCTCGGGGCTATGCTATCGTTGGTATTGGTTTTGCTGGCCTCCATGCGCCTCCGTAGCAGTACGAGTTTGCTGGTGTTTGGGCTTATGCTCAGCGCCGCGGCCTCGGCGGGGGTAAGCGTGCTGCAGTACTGGAGCAGCGACCAGGCGCTCAAGGGGTTTGTACTCTGGTCGCTCGGGAGCATGGCCAATGTGCACGGCGCCGCCCTCGTGCTGCTGGGCGTTGCCGTCATGGTAGGGCTTTTGCTGGCATACCTCTGCGTTCGCCCCCTCGACCTCCTGCTGCTGGGGCCAGAACAGGCAAGGCATCTCGGCCTATCGGTAGGCTGGAGTAGGGCGCTTATCTTTACCGCAACCACCCTGCTTGCCGGAACCGTAACGGCCTTCTGCGGACCTATCGGATTCATCGGCATTGCCGCACCCCACGTGGCGAGGTTCGTCTGCCGAGCGGCCACCCATCGGCTCCTCATCACCACCACGGCGCTCGTGGGGGCTAGCGGGTTGCTGTTGGCCGATCTGCTTGCCCAGTTGCCTGGTGTGCGCATCTCACTACCTATCAATGCAGTAGCGTCGCTCCTCGGGATTCCCGTGGTGATCTACGTCCTCATTAAACGCCCTACCCAGTGAATACTGTTCGCGTACCGCTACTCGAGGTAGATCGGCTGCTGTTCGGTTACCACCAGCCGCTTGCCTCGCCGCTTTCAGCCAAGCTGTACGCCGGGCAACTGGTAGCCGTATTGGGATTGAATGGAACGGGAAAATCCACACTCCTCAGCGTACTCTCAGGTGGAGTAGCCCCCCTTGCTGGTAGCATCATGGCCCAGGGGCGTAGTGTGCCTTCGCTATCGCCGCGGCAGCGTGCCAATACCGTTGCCTTTCTACCCGCCACACTTCCCGCCATACCAGGGCTTAGCGTCGAGGAATTCGTCCAATTCGGACTTTTCCCAAAATCTGGTTGGCTCGCGAGGTACACCCCCCAGCAGAGGCGCAGCGTGGTGGATGCCATCCGCATCGTCGGGTTGCAGGAGTTGGCCACCCGGCAGATCGCCTCGCTTAGCGACGGGGAACGACAGCGCGCCTCTATCGCATTGGCGCTTGCCCAGGGTGCACCCATCACGCTTCTCGATGAGCCCACAGCCCACCTAGACATAGCCGCGAAGGCCGAAATCATGGCACTGCTGCGCGGGGTGGCCCATGCCCAGCGCAATCTTGTAATCCTCGCCACCCACGATCTGGGCATCGCCATGGAGTACGCCGATCGTCTCTGGGTCTTTACCGGCGAGGGCGTGGAGCTCCATACCCCAGAGGACGCGGCGCTTACCGGCGTACTCAGCAGGGTGTTTGATACCCGCACCACGCGGTTTGACCCCCTTCGCCTCTCATTCACGCTGCCCGTAGCCCCGGGGAGCAACCCTAAATGCACCTTCCGGCTCTGCTCGCCGGGGCTTACTGCTGCCGAGGCCTGCACCCGCCATGCCCTCCTGCGGTTTGGTTGGTGGGAGGTGAACAACGACTGCCTCCCGGCACTCCGCATTGAGATCGTCCATACCGATGGCCTCTACACCTGGAATGTGAACGGCAAACCCTGCCAAACAATAGCCCAACTGCTCCAGCTAGCAGAACGCCTAAGCAATCCCGTAGGGCAACCTCCCCAGTAGCCCCCTCGCATTCATCCCATACAAGCGCCCCACCATCTCCCTACCTACGCCGTACATTCGCCGTATATTCGCCGTACCATCGCCGTACCTTCGTCGCTGCATCTTCGGATTTCGCCTTAGACCAAATCCGAGGATGCACTAGAGGAGGTACGGCGATGGTACGACGTTGGTACGGCGGATGTACGGCGTTGCGCAAGGTATTATGGAACCATCTTGGTAGGGGCGGGCCGTGAGTTGCCCGCCTGCTACGATTACCCGCCCTAACACTGCAGCGAGTTTTATCGAGTTCGTTTTATTTAAAACTTGCTATATTTGCGGCGTGGTTTTGCCAGTTTTTCTCAGGTACAGCCACCGAAGAACCCCACTACAGAAACCCATAATCCATTAAAAGAAAGCAACATGGCTATAGCTATACCCCATCGTCCACGCTACCGTAGCCGTGGGCGTACCATCCATTACCTCGTGGATGGAGTGATGGTGATCAGGACCAGACCCACTAAGGTTACCGACCCCAAGACCGCCCTCCAGCGTCGGCAGCGCCTGCGTATGCGGGTGGCATCGCATTTCCTCGCCTCCTTCCGCGATATGGTAGAGCTGGGATTTGCGCCCGAGCTCAAAGACAATTATCGCCAGGTGGGCGGCTACCAGATAGCGCTCGGCCAGCTGATGCGCGAGGCGCTGCGAAGCGAGGGCGAAAGGGTAATGGTTGACCTCCCGCGCGTGCGCCTCTCGGAGGGGCGTACTAACCCCATGCTCGAGCTTCGGGCCAGCGTGCGCGCTGGGGTACTCCGGCTCGGCTGGACGGGCAAACTCCCCAGAAGATGCGAGAGCATCCTTGTCGGGATTTGGAGTAGAGAGAAAGCTAAATCACTGTGCCTCAATCTCCCATCTAGTGGTGTCGGGTCAGGCATCTCCATTCCCCTCCCCAGCGGTTGGGATATGGATTCGCTGGATGTGTGGGCGGCCCCATGGGCCCCTGGCGAGCACGGGCGCTACGATTCGCTCTATACCGCAGCCGTGCCTACCAGGCCCATTGGGCAGCCCTCCGCCCCTGGGAAGATGCCCTCCGCCTCCCTGGCCGATTTGGCCTCGCCGCTCGGGGAGTGGCCGAGGCCGAAACCCCTAGAGCCCCGACGTATCATGATCGTGGATGTCTATTCTGGCCGCCGACGACGACGATGATTCGCCTGCATAGGCATCAAAGGGAACGGCGAATAAGGGGATAACGACGCGGCACGCCGCGTCGCTACGTCCTCTGGGGAACGGGAGAATCGGATTTAAACCGCCCCATTCCAAAGGGGAAAACGCGGCAAAGACCCGTATGGGTTCAACCCGTTATAGGGAGCCCTTCCTTTGGGTGAATGGGTTCTAATCAAAGCAGTGCAATTTTTCGAAGACCGTAGCGACGCGGCGCGCCGCGTCGTGATAA
>LIIK01000001.1 GCA_001421095.1 Candidatus [Bacteroides] periocalifornicus
CGGCGTGCCGCGTCGTCTTAAATCCCCCTTTTCTGGTACCTAAACACCCTGCCGCTTAGGTATTCACCCATTCTTACTTCAGCGCCTTGTATTGCACCTCGTCTACGGGTTCTAGCCATTCAGTCTGCGCACCCTCCTCCGTCTTCGTCATGTAGGTGAGGTGTTGAAACCAGCTGTCCTGCGCCGCACCGTGCCAGTGCTTAGTCTCGGCTGGGATCACAATCACTTTCCCCGGCACCATCTCCGTTGCAGCCTGCCCCCATTCCTGGTACCAACCGTGCCCTGCCACGCAGATAAGCACCTGCACGCTCTTGTGGTGGATATGCCAGTTGTTTCGACACCCCGGCTCGAAGGTTACGTTAACAGGGCCCCCGCTATCGGCATTCATCGGCGCTACCCAGCTCCGCCCGCTGAAGTAGTGCGCGTAAGCCGTATTGGCGCCCCCTAGCGGCCATACGCTGAAATCTACCGGAGTACCCAGCTTTTCGCCACTTCCCAGTTGATAATTGATTTTCCCATTGCGGTTAAGCACCTGATAGAGCGCATTGCGCAGGCGTGCCGCTTCCACATTGCCCACACGTTTTGCCAGCACGTCGGGGAGCATCTTCAGGCACTCGTCCTCCACTCCTACGTTTCGCGCCCCCTGAATGTGGCTGCATAGCTGCCAATGCACCCCCTCTATTGCCGTTAATGCGGATAGGGTAACCAGCTCGCGCTGCTGAACCGTAAGATTATCGCGGGCAAAAATGTCGCCAAAGAGATGCGCCTTGAGGTAGTAGTCCATTTGCGGCGCGAAGGTGTAATCGAACGGGCGACCCGAGATCTTAGTCTGTACTGCAGTGCCCTCCCTTACCGCATCGTAATCTGTAGGGAGCGGAGAGGCTTCAGCACCCTCCTGCGGCGTTTTACCAGCTTGCATCCGCGCTTCTACAGCATGTTGAAGCGCGTTTAGGGCATTGAGCGCGCGCGGAAATCCCGTGTAGGCATAGAGCTGGCATAGGGCCTCTTTGACCTGGCTTACCGTAAGCCCGTCGTCAAACCCCCGTTCTATAGCTTGCTCTAGGCGGCTGAGATCCCCCTTCGCCTCTAAACACGCGATGGCCGCGAGGCTTTCCTGTTGCGGTGTAAGAGTAGCTTTTTCCATTGTTGTCTGCGCGGTTAGTGTGTTCACCAGTAAGAGGAAAGCAGCAATAAAAATGGAAATTCGTGTTACCATAGCGTTATAAGTTTTTCCCAAAGAATACTTTCAGTTTTTCCACTGCCTTATCCACATATTCGGGATACCAGTAGGTCTTGATATGGGTGGCCCCAGGAATGAGGAATAGCTCTTTGTTCTGCGTACCGGTGGCATGCGAGAAGCATTGCCCGGTCATGTAGAACGTATCGGCAGCACCGCCCGCCATCATCAGCAGCGGTTGATTGATAAGCTCCATACCCTGGGAGGCATCAAACGCCGCAAGGTCGATGAGCGAACTCTTGGTATACCTGGATGAAGAACCCGGATGCCGGTGCGTCACGTAGTAGTATTCGTAGCCATCGCGGTAGAGGTCGTAGGGCAATCGGGCCACCTGCTCGGGGGTCAATCCGCTCATATCACCCACATACTCGGGAGCTTCGCCCGCTGCTTCTTTGGCACGCGCAGCAGAGGCATCGGCCAGACGCTCCTGAATCTGGTTGATTTGCCCATCGAGAAAACCGTTACGGCGAACCAAGCCAGTGTTGAACAGGCTTAGCGTGGCCACCGCCCTAAAGCGTTTATCGGTCTGCGCCACCTTTGCCGTATAGCCTCCACCACCGCAGATCCCGAGTATGCCGATACGATCAGCATCCACACCCGGGAATTGCTGCAGGATGTCGGCCGCCCGCCGTATATCCTCCATGCGGTTGGCTGGCTTATCCACGTTGCGAGGTTCCCCTTCGCTCCCTCCCTGATAGGCAGCATCGAACGCCAAGGCAACGTAGCCCAATTCGGCCAGACGCTGACTGTAAAGACCTGCCACCTGCTCTTTGCACCCACCGTTGGGGTGCGCCACCACCACCGCGGCGTATCGTTTTGTAGAATCGTAACCTGCGGGCGTATAAACGTTCGCGGCGATCTTCAAACCGCCTAGCTGATAGGTAATTGGGTAGATGTTCACCTCCCCAGCTTCATTCTTTGTCAATGCGCCGCGATAAACCAGCCCGAAAGGATTGTCATTAGGGCTTTTGATGGACTTGAGATCCACGTAGGTGAACGGTTCTTTACGCCTCTCCATTGTTTTCTTCTTTTGGGGCATTGCGGCTGCCGCGGGTAAAGAGAGCAGTAGGGCAAGCATGCCGATGATAGCACTTCTCATGGCTTGAACCGCAATTGGGTCTATTAGGCCACCATATCATCGAGAGAAAAACGGGTACTACGCCTATTGTGTATCGCATCTAGCACGCGGCTATTCTCCATAATCTCCTTATGGTTATACCATTTCTGCCTCGTTCCGTAGCCTCCTATGGCTGGTGAATTCGTGTGCAATTTAGGCATTTTCCCAAAATTTCACAAAACCCACCTGCTAAACTGCCCTCCTCGCGAGGCTGCACCGCGCATTTCCCGGCCATCCTCCCGCATCCCTATTTTGGGGTGCTAGCCCGCCTGCCCCCCCTTGAAACCACTGCTAAAGCCTCGAGCTGATGCCGTTTGAAGACGATTCCTTTTTCTTTTTTATGGTGAAAAAGAATTTTAATCTCCCACCTCTCTTTTCTATCGAAGGCCGTAGCATCTCGGCGTACCGCACCGTTTAAACCGCGCCGACACATTGCAATTGCAATCCACCACAAACTCTGACAATTCTTGCAGGCTCCCCATTCTTCGGTAATCCCGCGATTATTCCCTACTTTCGCGTTGACATTGAACCCAAGTAGTAATGTAAGCCAAGTTGCCGCGCCAAATCCCCATACATCCCCCATGCTATCCACTCCTCTCTCCCTCTCAGAACTTGCCCGCCGCTTGGCGCATGCGGTGCGGAGCGCATTCCCAGAGCCCCTATGGGTAGTGGCTGAAATCGCCAACCTCCAGGAGCATCGGAATGGGCATTGCTACCTAGAGCTGGTAGAGGTAGACCCCTCCACCAGGGCCAGAGTGGCCAGCATGCGCGCCACCATCTGGGCCAATAGGTACAGCATGCTCAAGCCCATGTTCCAGAGCGGTGCAGGCATACCGCTAGCGGCAGGGCTGAAAGTGCTGTTCTTCGCCCAGCCCGATTTCCACCCACAGTACGGACTCTCGCTCAACATCACCAGCATCGATCCCGCCTACACCGCAGGGGCGTTGGCCCAGGCGCGGCTACGTACCATAGAGCGGCTTCGCACCGAGGGGCTCTACGGCCTGAATAAGTCCCTGCCGTTCCCCGAGCTCCCGAGGAGAATCGCGATAGTTTCTGCCAAGAATGCGGCTGGCTACCAAGATTTTGTGCATCATCTCGCGCCCACCGTTGCGCATTTTCACCTGCACCTACTGCTCTTTGAGGCGCTTATGCAGGGCGAGCAGGCCCCCCAATCCATAGTTGCCGCGCTGGCTGCCATCGCCCGTCAATCTGAACGCTGGGACCTCGTGATCGTGATCCGAGGCGGCGGCTCGCAGCTCGACCTCCTCTGCTTTGACGACTACACGGTGGCCGCCGCTATCGCCCGCACCCCCATCCCGGTCATTACGGGGATCGGGCACCAGCGCGATGAGTCAGTTGCCGACCTGGTGGCCTTCCAGTCGGTTAAAACCCCCACGGCTGCCGCCGAATTCATCGCCGAGTACTTCACCCAGGCCCAGCAGCGGGTGTTAGATTATGCCAAGGTAATACTAACGTTATCTACTGAGCTGCAGAGGAATATAAAGGGGGAATTGCAACAGCTCGCGCTACGGGCCAGCAAGGCAGCCACCCTCGCCACTCGGCAGAACGCGCGTAGAAGCGCAGAGCTGCAGGTGCGTATTGCCGCCCATCTCAGGCGAATACTGGCAAACCAACGGGAAAACCATCGCCTGCTGGCAAACCGTATCACCCAGAGCGCAAGGCAACGCTTCACGCTGGCCCACACCCAGCTCCAGGGGCAGGCAAAGCTCTTCCGGGCGGTCAATCCATTCGAGATCCTCGCCAGGGGCTATGCTCTAGTGCGGGGGCCTATGGGGGTGGTCAAGTCGGCCGAACAGCTCCAGGCGGGCACCCCCATAACCATCCTCTTGTCCGATGGTACGAAAAACGCCAAAATAGAATAGGGTTTAAAGTCTAATCCGCAATGGCTGAATAATTCCACAATACTAGCGTCGGGAAAGCAGAATCCAGAACGAATAATGTTCCCATAAATTAGCATTTCTATTCTTTAGATCTTGAAAGGGGAGATACCGTGCGTAGACGGTATCTCCCCTTTTCTTTCGCATTTCTAAATCGATTTAATTTTCACATCGCATCGATGAAATGTGTGTATCCCCCTGTCTCCTCCATAACCGCATTGGAGCCCCACCTGCGCCGTACCATCGCCGTACCTGCTCTATACCTGCGCCGCTTCATCCTCGGATTTCGTAGCGAAATCCGAGGATGAAGCGGCGCAGGTGTTGAGTTGGTACGGCGCAGGTACGGCGGAAGTGCCTCCAGGTGGGGGCGCGCACAGCCCGCTGAAATGCGTTTCATCCTACCAGCCCCCACTACGGAGAAGCCGTTGCACCGACCATCCATTCTCCACCGCTGCGAGGCCTCTAGAAAAGCCTCCGTCCGTATTACACCTTTTTCGGTTACAGCCCATTTTCTTTTCACCACAGGCACCTTGCTAATCAATCCCGCCCGGTTACTGTTGCCATGCAGCACGCCGAGCCATTTATAGTATTGGGGTGCTCGCGTACCAGGTATTTCCCCATTCCTCTCCCAGATATTTTCCTATCTTTGCATCCGATAAAAATGGATGAATCATGGCTCTAATCGCTTCGATATCTGGTATTCGTGGAACGATTGGTGGGCGCCCAAGCGAGGGGCTGAATCCCATAGCTATCGTTCGGTTTGCCTGCGCCTACGCCTTCTGGCTCCGGGGGCGGTGCGGTCGTAGCTCGGCAAAAGTGGTAGTGGGGCGCGACGCACGGATATCTGGGCAGATGGTGAGCCAGGCCGTATCGGCAGCGCTGCAGGGGTGCGGGATAGAGGTGCTAGACATAGGGCTGGCCACCACGCCCACGGTAGAGATGGCCGTAACCCACCTGAAGGCGCAGGGGGGCATCATAGTAACCGCGAGCCACAACGGGCGCGAGTGGAATGCGCTCAAACTCCTCAACGAGCGGGGCGAATTCATATCGGCCGCCGATGGGCAGTCTGTGCTGCACGCGGTGGAGACTGCAGACTACCTATTCCCCGATGTGGATGGGCTAGGGGGGTACCAGCAGATCGGGGGGATGCTGGAGTACCACATTCAGCGGATACTGGAGCTCCCCTACGTGGATGTGGAGGCTATACGCAAGGCCGACCTCTGCGTGGCCTATGACCCGGTGAACTCTGTGGGTGGAATCGCAGTGCCCGCGCTGCTCGGGGCGCTGGGCGTTACCCGGGTGTTTGGGGTGAACCAGGACCCCACTGGGGAGTTCGCGCATAACCCCGAGCCTCTACCCGCCCACCTGGCCTCGCTGAGCCAGCTTGTGGTGCGGGAGAAGGCCGATGTGGGATTTGCGGTGGATCCCGATGTGGATAGGCTGGCGGTGGTATGCGAGGATGGCAGCATGTTTGGCGAGGAGTACACGCTGGTCTCGGTGGCAGACTACATACTGCAGCAAAAGCGGGGCAACACGGTATCAAACCTGTCGAGCACCAGCGCGCTGCGCGATGTAACGATAGTACGTGGGGGGGCCTACTACCCCAGCGCGGTGGGCGAGGTGAATGTGGTGGCACGTATGCGCGAGGTGAACGCTGTGATAGGCGGGGAGGGCAACGGCGGGGTCATACTCCCCGACCTCCACTACGGGAGGGACGCGCTGGTGGGCATCGCGCTGTTCCTCTCGCAGCTCGCCAAGGAGGGGCGCTCGGTGCTAGCTTTACGGCAGAAATACCCATCATACTACATGAGTAAGAACAGGATAGAGCTTACCAGCGGCGTGAGTCCCGATATGGTGCTGGAGAATGTAAAGCGGATTTTTGCAGCCGAGAGGATGAACACGGAAGACGGTGTGCGTATCGATATGCGCGGCGGCTGGGTCCACCTGCGCAAGTCGAACACCGAACCCATAATCCGGGTGTACGCGGAGGGCGCATCGCAGGAGCAGGCCGACGAGCTGGCCAAGGGCATGGTAGATAGGGTGTATGAAATACTGTAAGCCATGGCTAGGCTGGCGGAGTGGTCCAGGATCCCCTGGGTTCGCTGGGGGCTACTGGGGCTGGTATTGGCCGTAGGCCTTACCGTTTACCTGGTGCTGACTGCAGGCCCGGGGAATGACCTGTACGCCGAGGTGCGCCAAGGGCCTTTTGACGTATCGGTAACGGTAACCGGGGAGCTACAGGCGCTGCATAGCGAGGAGATCAACGGCCCGGCAGATGAGATGCGCTCAAAGAACTTCCGGCTGGCAGAAATTCTCATCAAGGACCTTGTGCCCGAGGGGACAATAGTCGACTCTGGCGACTATGTGGGGCTTCTGGATAAGCAGGCCCTCAGCACCCAGCTCAAATCGTTGGAGGACGACGTGGAGAAGGGCGAACAGCAGTACATAAAGACACAGCTCGACACGGCACTCACCCTCCGCGAATTGCGTAACTCGCTCCTGAACCTAGAATTTGAGGTGGAGGATCAACGTATCACCCTAGAGCAGAGCAAGTACGAGCCTCCTGCCACAGTACGCAAGGCGCAGATAAGCCTAGACAAAGCCGAACGCTCACTCCGCCAAGCGCAGAATAACTACAAGCTTAAGCATCAGCAAGCCGTGGCATCAATGCGGGAGGCCGCGCTGAATCTGGACAAGGTGAAGCGTAACCGCGAGAGCATGTTCGAGCTCTTGGATCGCTTCACCATTACCGCACCACGCAGGGGAATGGTGATCTACTACCGCGAGTGGGAGGGGAAGCGCCGCACGGTGGGTTCTCGCATTACGCCCTGGGATCCTGTGGTGGCCACCCTGCCAGATCTCTCGGTTCTCGTATCTAAAACCTACGTGAATGAGGTGGATGTGAGCCGTGTAAAGGTGGGGCAGAGCGTGGAGGTGGGGGCAGATGCCTTCCCCGATAGGCACTATACCGGACGTGTGATTCAGGTGGCCAACGTGGGCGAACAGGTGCAGGGGAACGATGCCAGGGTCTTTGAGGTGCTCGTGCAGCTAGACGGGACCGATTCCATACTCCGCCCGTCGATGACCACCAGCAATCGCATCCTAATCCAGCACCTCGATAGCGCGCGCTATTGCCCCCTGGAGTGCATACATGCGCTAGATTCCATGCAGGTGGTCTACACGGCGGGCGGGCAGCGTAAGGAGGTGAAAGTGGGCGTGTCCAACGATACGGATGCCGTGCTACTCGGCGGACTATCAGTAGGCGAACGTCTCTACCTTAGCATGCCCGAGCATCCCGAGCGCTTTCCCCCTATATCCCTAAAGCAATAGCCCGGTGCTACTTGCCCGTTACGTGCACGATGTGCGGATAGCCGTAGAGGCCATTCGCAGCAATAAGCTGAAATCGCTGCTTACTGCCCTCGGGATCATCTTCGGGGTGGCTGCGGTAATCAGCATGCTGGCCATTGGGAGCGGGGCAAAGCAGGAAATCCTAGAGCAGATGAAGAGCATCGGGGTGAATAACATCGAGGTCCACGCCGTATCAGCCCAAAGCGAGAGCAGCAGCGAGGAGAGCAGCACAACCAAGGAGCAGAATCGTTTCTCGCCGGGGCTCAGCCTGCGCGACGTGGAGGCTATACGCAGGGTGGTGCCGACGGTGCGCTATCTGACCCCCGTGGTATCATATGACGACTACGCGCAGTACAGCGGCATTCGCCTCCGAACCCAGATAGTGGGCATAGGGATCGACTTCCTGAGCATCTACGGGTTGCGGCTCGAGCAGGGTTCTCTCATATCTGAGGAGCAATACCAACGAGGAGCAGCCGTCTGCCTCATAGGCTCCGAGCTGCGCGCCAAGCTCTTCGGGAAGGTTGCACCCGTGGGGAAAAGGCTTAAGATGGGAGGGGTATGGTTTGAGGTGATAGGGGTGCTAACCTACGCTAACGAGGCTGCCAACTCCCAGGCTGGCATGGGGCTAACCAACTACAACGGCAGGATATTCGTCCCGTTCACCTCCCTAACCCTCCGTTATCGGGACCGTGGCAAGCTCACCCAGCAGAGCGGGGGCGGGCAGCTAGTATACTCGCAGAGCAACATCCACCAGCTCGATAAAATAGTGATTCAGGTGGACGAGCCTGAGAATGTGGCTAAGAGCCAAGAGGTGATTGGCCGGTTGCTGAGCAGGCTGCACCAGGGGGTAGATGACTACCAGGTGATAGTGCCAGAGCAGCTACTCCGCCAGCAGCAACGGACAAAGGATATCTTCAACCTGGTACTGGGACTGATAGCGGGCATATCGCTCCTGGTGGGCGGTATCGGCATCATGAATATCATGTACGCCACGGTGATGGAGCGTATAAAGGAGATCGGCACACGGCTGGCGATAGGGGCAAAGAGGGCCGACATTGTGGCGCAGTTCCTGAGCGAGGCGGTACTCATAAGCGTGACAGGAGGCCTCATTGGCGTAGTGCTGGGGATGGTATTCAGCTACCTGATAATGAAGCTGGCGGGCATCCTCACCGTGGTTACGCTCTTCTCCGTGCTGGTGGCCTTTGGGGTATCGGTAGCCGTGGGGGTGATATTCGGCTTTGCACCGGCTAGGAATGCTGCCAGGAGAAACCCGATAGAATCGCTCAGGTATGAGTAGCGCGCAACCTCTATTTTCTTTATCGTAGCCATGAGAAGAGCCCATTTACCTAGTAGAAAGTATCCCCTTGTAGGCCTATGCGCGCGGGTTTCGCTGCTGGTAGGGCTGCTATCCATTGCGGGGATTGCTTTGGGGGCTGATACCCTGCAGCGCCGCTACATCACCCTAGAGGAGTGCGTAGCGCTTGCCCGCAATCATAGCGCGCAGGCTCTGGTGGCCAAGCATACCCTACGGGCGGCCTACTGGCAGTACCGCAGCTACAGGGCTGAGTTTCTCCCTTCATTGAAACTGACGGGGTCACTCCCGGAGTTCAACCGTCGTATAGTGCGCTACCAGCGGGAGGATGGCTCCTACACCTACGTGGCAGAGAATTCCAACACCATGGGGCTTGGACTCTCGCTCACCCAGCGGATAGGTCTTACCGGCACAAGCCTCTTCGTGAAGAGCAGCGCCGAGCGAGTGGACCTCTTCGGCAACAATCGCCGTACGAACTACATGACGGTGCCCGTGCAGGCTGGGCTGCAGCATGATTTCTTCGCGGTGAACGAGCTTAAGTGGAGTAGCCGCATAGAGCCCAAGAAGTTCCAGAGGGCCAAGCTGCAGTATATAGCACAGCTAGAGAGAATATCTGCCGAGGCCACACAGCTCTTTTTCGACCTGCTTATAGCCAAGCAGAGTGTAGATATTGCCCGCCTGAATCTGGCCAATGCCGATACGCTCTACCAGATTGCCAAGGGGCGGTACAACATCGGCACCATCGCCCAGAACGAGCTGCTGCAGATGGAACTGAACTTCCTGAACGCAGGGCATTCGCTCAATGAGGCAGAAGTGCAGCTGCAGCTCTACAAGTTCAAGCTGATCAGCTACCTAGGGTTAGTGCCAGACCTCGATTGGATACCCGTAGAACCCATTCGCCCGACGGTGGCAGAGGTGAAGTACGACCGCGTGCTTGCCCTGGCCAACGAGCGTAACCCGCAGCTAATCGGTTTTGAGATTGACCAGATAGAGGCTAAGAAGGGGATTGCAAGCGCCCGTGCCGATATGGGGTTTCAAGCGAATGTCCAGCTAACATACGGGCTTACCCAGCAGGCCGAAACGCTGCCCGATTCCTACAAATCGCCTATGGATCAGCAAGGGGTGCGACTCACCGTGGGGATCCCCATACTCGACTGGGGGCGCGGGAAGGGCAAGCTACAGATGGCGCGCTCTAGCTACGAGATCGCAAAGGTACAGGCTGCGCAAAGCCAGGAGGAGTTCACCCAGAATGTGTATCTACAGGTAATGCGATACAGCCTGCTACCCGCGCAGCTGGAGCTAGCGGCCAAGGCTGACACCATTGCCCAGAACCGCTACCGTATCACCAAGGAACGATTCCTTATAGGCAAGGTAGACGTGCTGGAATTGGATAAAGCCCAAGTGGATAGGGACGCAGCAAGGGTGGCCTACACACGCTCGTTGCTATCATACTGGCAAACCTACTACGCCCTCCGCCAGCTGGCACTTTACGACCCGAATACCGACCGGGAGCTGGACATAGAGCCCGAACTTAACGGGCTAATACGCTAGGTTAACAGGAGCGGGAAATGCCCGCAAGCCCTTCCAATCATCTCCATAACAAGGGGGCTTAGGGCAAACACTCGCGGATGGGCAGGCAACTTTCGGCCTGCCCCTACAGTATCACCCCTACCAAGAGTGCGGTAGCAAATCTCACCAATTATTGATAGAACTGCGATTCTCAGCTGCAAGCCCCACCATAAACGGATGAGGCATGCCGCATTGCTACTGTCTTCGATGAATTGAATCGCTTGATACAAAAAAAGGATGCGCCCCACAGGTCGCATCCTTTTTTTTGATCTGCTATAGCTGCTCGCTATTTGCTTTCAGGTGCGGGTTCGTTGTCGTTGCTCCGCATGAGGGTGTAGGCAGCCTTATCCTGCGGGGCGTTGCCCTCTGCATCGCACATTATGAGGTTTGAACCCTCTACTATGAAGCTTGCAGACTCTTTCTCAGAGTTCAGCACTACCAGGCCGCGGGTTACATCAATGGTGTAGTTCCCGCTCTCGGAGAAGTCCACATCGCCCTCCTTCGTACCCATATAGCGGGAGTGCAGTTCGTAGGTTGAATCGCCCTTAAGCGTGAGGGTGTAGTCACGTCCGCTGCAATCGGCGCAGGGCAACGTACCGTGGTAGGTCCCCGCGAGGTTCATGGCCGAGAGCGCCCCGTTGGCCGATTCTGCCATGGCCAGCGAGTCGGCATTAGACTGCTCAGAATTCTGATTCGCTGCATTGTTGCAGGCTGCAAACGCTACTGGGAGTGCCAGTAGAAGGGCAAGAGCTGCCTTTTTCATTGTCTGGTTTGTTTATTTGTACGCCGCAAAGGTAGGCATTTTTCCTAAGGGTGGTAACTTTGCCAGTAAAATTCTTGCAACCTTGTAATGGATTGTGAATTCAGCCCTTCCCCTTAACCGTAAAAAACAACCCTCAGAGCTGCCCGAGCCCCGAGGGTTAAACCTAACAAAAACAACTAACCAGAAATAACTAGCACTGCAAAGTTACGTACTTTTTACGATCCTGCAACAGGGCGCAGCGCAAAATACCTACATAATTTACGCAAAATATTTCACACAACTGATTAGCAAGTATTTACGATTAGGTAAATTTTGCAAAATTCTTTTCCTCTCAGGCCCTTTTGGTGCAATTTTTAGGATTTTTACCCCCTTGGAGGGTGGGCAGAAAGCTCGAATTTGAGGGTGCTAAACGTTGGGTTGCTCAAAGAGTGCCTCCATCCCGAATACGCCATGCTTGCCCAGCAGGAACTCTGCCGCACGCACTGCACCTAGGGCAAAGGCCTCCCGGCTATAGGCCTCGTGCGTTAGGGTTAGGCTGTCAAATTCACCCTGTAGCCGCACCTGGTGGATACCAACCACATCGCCTTCACGGTGGGCGGCTATCAGCAGTTGCCCTTTATGCACGGCTGGCATTAACCCCCAGCTGGAGTAGCCGTGCTTAGCTGTAGGTGCCAGGAATTGCTCGGCCAACACTATAGCCGTACCACTAGGGGCATCCTTTTTGGCGGAGTGGTGCGTTTCATCAATGCTCACCTCGTAGCTCGGGAATGCCGAACGGTAATGCGCAAGCAGCTCGCATACCTTTCTCACCATGTAGACCCCTATGCTGAAGTTGGCTGCGTAGAAAAGCGCCGCCTTGGGGTTAGCCTCCACAGCCGCCTTAGCCTTCTCTAGCTCTCCGTACCAGCCCGTGGTGCCGCAAACCACAGGCAATCCGATATTCGCGCATGCTAGCACATTGACTAGAGCGGCGGCAGGAGCGGTGAATTCTAGCGCCACTTCGGCAGTGCTAAGCGTATCGAGGTGGTGCTCTACAGGTTGGTCAGCATCTAGCGTTACCGCTATGCTATGCCCACGTTGCAGGGCTATAGCCTCGAGCATGTGCCCCATTTTCCCGTAGCCGATGAGCGCAATTTTCATGGTTATAGTGTTAGCTATGAGAAACGTATCGGTACTTCAGTGCCCAATCCACGGAGAAAGGCATCTACACCCATACGTTTTTTGCCCGCTGGTTGGATCTCTTTCACCAGCAGCTCTGTTCCATTGCCACAGGCCACGCAGAGTTCATCTCTTAGCTCCGTGGGGGATGCCGTGCCTGCTGGGAGTGGACTTTTACCCGTATTTGCAAGGGGTTGCGTTGTGAAGAGCTTCACATCCTCTGCCCCCTTCTCGCCTCGCTGCATATGGCACCATGCGCCCGGGGAAGGGCTCAATCCCCGGATAAGATTATGAATGGCAAAGGCAGACTTGCCCCAGTCAATTCGGCAGTCTGCCCTGAAGATCTTCGGTGCTGGTTTGAGCATTTCACACTCAGGCTGTGGTTTAGCCAAGAGCGTTCTATCGGCAAGGCCCCGTACAGTCTCTACCACCAGACGGCTACCCAGCTGGGCAAGGGAATCGTGCAGCTCGCCTGCCGTCATGGCCAGTGGGAGTGGAATCCGCTCCTGTAGCAGCACTTGCCCTGCATCTATCTGTTCACTGAGCAGGAAGGTGGTTACCCCAGTTTCTCGCTCCCCGTTGATCAGTGCCCAATTGATAGGTGCAGCCCCCCGATACTGTGGGAGTAGCGAGGCATGCAGGTTGAATAGCCCTAACCAAGGGAGTTCTAGCACTGCCCGCGGGAGCTTGCGGAATGCCACCACCACCCCGATTTCAGCCTGAAGCTGGATGAGCTGCTCGGTAAACGTGGGGTTGCTCAGCTGTGCGGGTTGTAGGACCAGTAACCCTTGCGCCAGGGCGTAATCCTTTACCGCCGAGGTGTGCAACTTGAGCCCTCTGCCCGCGGGTTTATCTGGTACCGTAACCACTGCCACTACCTGCACTCCCGCCTCTAGCAGCGCCTTTAGCGGCTCTACTGCAAAGGCCGGTGTCCCCATATACACCACCCGCACTGGGGGGAGTTGCTCCAATGAATCCACTAGGTATCTATATTTATGGGCAGTGACTCAGCTACAGTTTCCCGAGGAGAGGGCATACGCTGATAAGTCCGCAATCTGGCAGACGTTTATTGTCTAGTCGGGCGAATTGATTATGATACGACCCTTCCCCAGGCAGTTGTGCGGCAAACCGTAAAGGCTGGCTAACCATTCAGTATTGTGTGCCCCATCCGGTCGCGCTTGGTTTGCAGGTAGTGGAGGTTGTAGGCGTTGGGCTTAATCTCAATGGGGATGACCTCCTGTATTTTCAGCCCGTAGCCTTCGAGCGCACGCCGTTTCACCGGGTTGTTCGTCATGAGCCGCATATTGCGAACCCCCACCTCACGGAGAATGCTGGCACCCACGCCGTAGTCTCTTTCATCGGGGGCAAACCCTAGGTGGACGTTGGCCTCCACAGTGTCCTGACCTTGATCCTGTAGGTGGTAGGCGTGGATTTTATTCATTAGCCCGATGCCGCGCCCTTCTTGGCTGAGGTAGACCACCACCCCCTTGCCGGCCTCTTGTACCCTACGCATGGCCTCGTGGAGCTGTGCACCGCAGTCGCACCGGTAGCTGCCGAACACATCGCCCGTGAGGCAGGAGGAGTGCACCCGTACCAGTATAGCCTCATCGTCGGCCCATTCGCCCTTTACAAGCACGGCATGTTCCAGCCCGTTCGATTTCTGGCGGAAGGGGATGATGCGGAAATCACCGTACTCGGTAGGTAGCACAGACTCTACGCCACGCTCTACAATGCTCTCTTCTTGCAGACGGTACTTGATTAGATCTTCGATAGAGATGATTTTTAGGTTGTGCTCCTTGGCCACCTCCAGCAGCTGGGGAAGCCTTGCCATGGTGCCGTCTTCGTTAATCACCTCTATGAGCGCCGCAGCAGGGTAGAGCCCCGCGAGCTTAGCGAGATCTACCGCCGCCTCTGTGTGCCCGGCGCGCCGGAGTACCCCGCGTTCACGCGCACGCAGAGGGCATACATGGCCTGGCCGTCCGAGGTCGCTAGGGCGTGTTTTAGGGTCGGCTAGCGAGAGTATGGTCTGCGCCCTGTCATACATTGAAACGCCCGTGGTACATCCGTTCCCGATCCTGTCTACCGTAACGGTGAAAGGGGTTTCATGCGTAGAGGTATTGACCGACACCTGCATGGGGAGGTCGAGCTCCTTGCACCGAGCCTCGGTGATGGGGGCGCACAGCACGCCACGCCCGTAGCGCATCATGAAGTTGACCTTCTCAGGGGTTACCTTCTCCGCTGCGATGATGAAGTCCCCCTCATTCTCCCGATCCTCATCGTCCACCACTATCACGAATTCACCCCGTCGGATGCTTTCTACCGCCTCTTCTATTGTGTTCAGACTCCCGCGTAGCTTGCTGCTGTTCGTATCCATAGCCATTACGGTTTACTTTTACCTATTACCAAAACGTCCTTGCGCCCCTTTTGTTTGCGCCCGAAGAGCTTTTTTATCCGCTTCACCGGCGCTAGCAGAGTATTCAGATACCACTCGGAGTTCAGGATTACAGAATCAGTGGTGGCCTTGTAGATGAGGAAGACCGCGATAGGGAGCAGAATCCAGGTAGAGCCCCACATTCCTGCAACCTCGCCAATTTTCAGCCCCCTCACCATCTTCTCCCCCGATATAGAGATCACGTAGTAGATCACGAAGAAGACCACCGAGATGATAACTGGCACCCCTAGCCCCCCCTTGCGGATGATAGCCCCCAGCGGGGCGCCGATCAGGAAGAAGATCAGGCAGGCCAGCGCGAGCGTGTATTTACGGTGGTATTCAATGCTGAAGCGCGCCTCTGTCTTCAGGCGGTAGGTGAGTTCAGAGCCAGCCACCTGTATTTGGTTCTTTAGTGACTGCGCATTGCTATTGGCCTGGGTAAGAACCCGGAGCTTTGTACTTGGCGAAAGCGTATCGAAGCACGCTTGGAAATTCAAGGTATCGTGCGCCTCCACGGTGTCGGGCAGTCGGTACTGTAGCAGGTCGGCATGCGCCAACGCATGGTACTGCGCCTGGGTGTACTCCATAGCATCTTGGCGCATCGAATCGCTGGCGTGTGCAAGCTGGTGGGTATTCATCACGCGGAACGACTTCACGAACGAATCGTCGTCCTTCCTCTCAAAGGCGAAGCCCTCAAGCGTCCTCACCACCTTCTGCCGTTTGTAGGATCCCCAACGGGCGGCGAACTTCGTATCCCCTTTTGAGAGCGCATCGGGGTCGCTCTCCTCGAACATCTTTCCATCGTAGAGCTCCAGGGTTAGGCGGGTCTTATCCTTAGACACCTGTATGTGCCCACGCGTAGCCTTTACTACCGAGACGTTCCCCTGGTCGCCAGAGTGGTCATAGATCATCACATCGCGCATCTCCTGGGTTGAGGGGTCTTTCGCCCCCACGCGGATACTGTAGCCGCTGATGTCGCCATAGATTACACCCGGGCGAATAGCCAGCTCTGGGCGCTGCTCCTGCACGCTGCGGATGAGGCCTGTTGCCCGGAGCGTTGCCACGGGTACCACGTAGTCTGCAAATAGGAAGCCCACCACCGTGATGGCCACGCTCACCACCGCCATTGGTAGCATGATCCTCGGGAGCGATATCCCCGCCGACTTCATGGCCAGCAGCTCGTTATGCTCACCCAGGTTGCCCATAGTCATGAGCGAGGCCAGCAGCACCGAGAGCGGAAGTGCCATGGGGACAAGCCCTGCAGATACATAGAAGAGCAGCTCTAGGATAATGTTGAACTCTAACCCCTTACCCACCAGGTCGTCTATGTACTTCCACAGGAATTGCAGCAGCAGGATGAACATGACAATGAAGAACGTCATGACCATCGGGCCGAAGAACGAGCGAAGGATGAATTTGTGTAGCCTCTTCAACGCTGTGGTTTTAGCACCGCAAAGGTAGACATTTTGGATAACTCATACGGCATGGCGGAATGTCCTAGCGGGTGATGGGGAACTCTGCAAAACCCTCAATAAGCAACGTTGCACGCCTAAGACGCCTCGCTGCACTGGTTAGAACGAGCACTCGACGTTGGGCAGGCAACTCTCGGCCTGCCCCTACAGCATCGCCCCTACCAAGATCTCCAGAGCCCGAGTGGTGTACGCCCAGTAATCCATCTGCTGAATAGGCTACACCGTACACTATCAGCACCCTCCGCCTAGGTATTGTTGCAACGCCTTCACTCGCTTTACCGTCTCTCCCGCCCCGAGGAATGCAATGATGCTCGCCACATCTACTCCCCTCGATTCGCCTACTAGGGCTAGGCGGAGGGTATTCATCACCTTACCTTTTGGCCAGCTGTGCACCTCTATGGTGCTGTTTAGCTCATTGGCTATACCCTCTGCGCTGCTGTTTGGGTGTTGCTCTAGCGTGCTGGCGAGCAGTGCTAGCCAAGCGGAACTCTCTGGAGTGGTGTGCTTTTTCACCGCCTTCTCATCGTAGGCCGTGGGGGCTTGCCAGAGGTAGTCGGTCTCTGCCCAGAGGTCGGGGAGCAGATTCACCCGTTCTCGCACCAATCCTACAGCCCGTTCTAGGTGCTCTGGCGTTGCCACTATCCCTTTGCCCTTTAGGCATTGCCCTAGCCAATGGGTAAGTACCTCCTCGGGCGCAAGCATCAGGTGGGCGTGGTTGAACCACTTGGCCCGCTCAGGGTCGAACCTTGCGCCCGATTTGCTTACCCGTTCCAGCGAGAAGAGTTCTACCAGCTGCCCGAGCGAGAAGACCTCCTGGTCGTTCCCAGGATTCCACCCCAGCAGCGCGAGCATATTCAGGAATGCTGAGGGTAGGTAGCCGTCTTCACGGTAGCCACGGTACACCTCGCCCGTGGCCGTTTCCCACTCTAGGGGGAATACCGGGAAGCCCATCTTATCGCCATCGCGCTTGCTGAGCTTGCCGTTACCCGTAGGTTTGAGTATCAGGGGTAGATGCGCGAATTGCGGCATCGTATCAGTCCAACCGAAGGCCTCGTATAGCAGGTAGTGTAGCGGGAGGGAGGGGAGCCACTCCTCGCCCCTTATCACGTGGCTTATCTCCATGAGGTGGTCATCCACTATGTTGGCCAGGTGGTAGGTGGGCAGCCCATCTGCATGCTTGTAGAGCACCTTGTCGTCTAGGGTGTCGGTGTGCACCTCTACCCGCCCACGGATGAGGTCATCCATCACCACCGTGCGGTTGGCAGGTATCTGGAATCGCACCACCCAGTTGGGATCCTCCTCCAGTCTCCGAGCAACCTCATCGGGTGGCAGGGTAAGCGAATTGCGCAATCCTTGACGGGTATTTGGCCCATAGGCAAAGGCCTTTCCCTCCGCCTCATGCTCGGTGCGTAGCCTGGTGAGTTCTTCTGCCGAATCGAAGGCGTAGTAGGCCCATCCTTTGGCCACCAGTTCCTCTGCGTATTTTAGGTATATCGCCTTCCGCTCGCTCTGCCTGTAGGGGCCATGCGGGCCGCCCTCCTCCACCCCCTCGTCTGCGCGTAGTCCGCACCAGCGCAGCGATTCGAAAATGTAGCCCTCAGCCCCTGGCACGTAGCGGGTGCTGTCAGTATCCTCTATCCGCAGCAGGAAATCGCCCCCGTGCTGTCGGGCGAATAGGTAGTTGAACAGCGCGGTGCGCACACCTCCTATGTGCAGCGGCCCGGTGGGGCTGGGGGCAAAACGTACTCGTACTCTACGCTCCATCTTCTCTTCTAGCAAATTACGGTGGTAAAATCCCGTAGAATTCGCCCCAAAGGTAGGGAAAAATCGGCATAGCTGTTTACAGGCGAACAGGCGACCCTCGTATCGATCCCCCCTTAGCGTTATAGGGCCAAAAGCCTCGTGCTTAAGAGCAGCTTTCCCTTGCTAGTGAGTAAATGGATTTTAAGCAAGCGATTCCACTTACCGAATGCTGTAGCGACTGGACATTACGCGCGTTTCTCTGGGATCTTGTATTGAGTAGGATTAGGCCCCGGGGCAACGAACTTTTCTTGCTATCTAAAATTTGTCTAAATTTGCCCAGTCGTTTCCCACCCGATTTGTAGGAGTAACTAATACCAAAATCACTATGGTACAGATTCGTAGATTTCTCGTTCCAATGCTCTGCATAGCCTCCATTGCCGGGCTATCGCTACTCGCTTCCTGCTCCAAGGAGACCAAGAAGGAAGAGCCAACGCCTCAGCCGCAACCCAAGCCCCAACCGCAGCCCCAGCCAGGCGACCACACCTACAAGAATGCTGGCGTATGGAGTCCTGCCAAGTTCGCAGCGGTTACGATGGGGGCTTCCATAATCGACCTGCAGGATAAGGCCAAAGGACTTGAGGTTCTCGGGAAACTCTTTGCCCAATACAAAGGGCTTATCCCTACCATTACCGACGAGATGGTGAAGGGGCATCTGGAGGATGCCGGGAATCTTATCGACCTCCTGAAGGATGCGAAGTTCGACCTGAAGCAGGATGGCAAGCTCGAGATTACAGGGCTGGCCGGGGTGGCAAACCCTGTAGTCGGCACCTGGTTCGACAATAATGTGGATGCCCTGGGAGGATTCCTCTACAGCGCGAAGTTGCCAGAACTCGATGCCAAGTACACCCACGGATTGGCTGGGCTCATCCTCCAGCGTATGTTCCGCGAGAACGCGAAGGTTCAAAAGACCAAATCGGGGAATTTCCTCCTCCTCATGCTCCAGGACGACATTCTTCTGGAGTACGCCAAGCGCTATGAGAATCCCCCAGCTGGCGAAGCGGAAACGCCCGAGCAGAAGGTGGCCCGCGAGACCCACTACAAGAATTGCCAAAAGGCGGCAAACGGCATGATGAAGAATGCGCAAGCGGGGTTCTACTTCTTGCCCAAGAAGTAGGCACCCCGTATTAGGGCTTCCCAGTCCCGCAGCAGGAAGCGAGTGGAGGCCCATAGCAGCGCAATCCTCAGATTCTCCCACCCATCGTGCGTGGCAGGCGGTATCACCAGGTACCGCCTGTTTTTTATGCGCTTTCGCAAAGCCCTCCCCTTACGGACAGGCGGGGAATTTTCGCATTGCGAAGACCCCGACCCTAGGGTGATACTTTCGAACCTATTTTCTCACTGGGATTCCTGGTCCCAACACATCTTCTGGTTGTAAATAGAAAGTCCATTCGTACCAACGCTGTCCTTTCTCATCGATCCTACGATGAAAATCCCAGTTCGCCTCATTGAAAAAATGGTGTCCCGATCTATCTACATCGCTAGGATGCCACTCTTTCAGAATACTAGTACTATCAGCATTATATAGGCGCACAACCATGGTCTTGCAAAACGGATAGCATATATAGGTAAAAAGTGTATCGTACTGCGGCGATCCTGTATTAACAACCGCGAGGAATTTAGTACCGTTCTTTTTGACTTCACGCGACCAAGGCGCCTGATAGTATAACACTCCAAGCCCAAGAGTATCTTTCACATACCACCTTACCGTATTCTCAATCCATACCCCATCGGAACGATCGTTAAGGCGGTTTTCTATCCAGCTGCATGATTGGATAGAAAAAATGACGATAGATAAAACGCCTAAGATTTTCAACGTATTAAAAATCTTCCAAAAGATCCGGTTGAAAGGCTGCATAAATCAGATCTATCTTATTAGGATACGCATTAAACAACGCCTGCCGAAGCCCTTCTACAGAACGAATATGTGGCGTAAGGCAATCGAATATTTCTTTAGAAGACAACTCGTTATGAACCATTAGCTTGTAAATCTTAGATGGTTTAAACCAATTTGCCCTCAATAAAGCCGTATTCTCTATTCCATAGCGTCTTTTCGTCAGATAAACCTCCATTGCATACCCCCACATCTCCACTACTGCACATACCCCAGCATTTTTTCCTGTACCGTCGCCATAGGCTCCATAAGTCGCCACGTACTGCATATCGTCTCTCCAGTACATCGATCCTACCTGCGAAAAGTGGCTCGCATGTGATAACTCATGGCAGGTAGTACCAAATACATCTCGACTGTTATATCCAGGAGTCCCTATAACGAGATCAGGAAGTCCCGCAAAGAGGAGATTGCTTAATTCGCGCGTGAGTGGGTAAAAAAATAGTACAGAAAAAAAGTTGATCCAGTGCTTATTGGTCATAAAAGCCATTGGTTGTCGGACATGGTGTAGCATGCAGGTTGCAGCAACACGCCACTTGGTAAAAACCGCAATTTTCAGTCCACCTGGTGGGGGCATAATTCCAAACTGATCACAATAATCATAATAATACACTACAGCATTCCCCACGGTAATCCAGTCCCAAATACCAGCCTCCCGGCCTACATCCCGACTATACCCTGCCCGACTATGGAAACCCGCATAATACGTAGCCTCCGCAAAAAAAGCCCAGTTGCCCCATAGACTAACCCCTTCAGCATAATCAAAATGCAACGAGTAATAGGGCGATACCAAAAAGCCTGTCGACATAACGTAATGCCCATTTCGGTCTGTTCGGGTCGAACTCCAATACACTCCTAAGTGGCACCGTACACGGAGTCTCTGGGCAGGGACATAGCCAGCATCCTGAGTATCATACACCCGAATTGTACCCTGCGGAAATCTTATCGTTGGAAGTATCTTCTTAATTTTTTTCCAAAACCACCCAAAAGGATTAAAACGAGTATTATTCTTTCCCAATAATCTCAATGACACTGGCGCATCTTCCACCTCGTCAAAATCCTCTAAATCGAGCTCATTCACCAATCCATGCTGAAAAAGTGATATCAGCTCCACATACCTCCATATGGTTTCCTCTATTTGACCAGGGACATTCGGATCGCTTCCATTTGCTCCCGGTGGTAAAAAGCACTCTTCTAGCACTTCATGCAGTACATCTGGTATTGATTGTCCTACCTGTATAGTCGTGTATTGCCAGGTAATTGCAGATGGTGGAAGAGTCGGATCATGATAGGGAGCTAGTCCAGTGCTAGGAATCCTATCTAACGGATAGGAAAATAATTCTAGGCCAACTCGCCTCAACGCATTGTACTCTCCTGTATCCCGCGGCAGGAATCGTATATAGAGATGCGTGGGGTTCAGACGAGGGAATTCAGTTTCTCCCTGTAATGCAAGAAGTGTATCATAGGCTCTCTGTATAGATGCAAGCGAATACGGATTGCCAAATGATTGCCCCAGCCGCATTCTTTCATGCGGTTCTGGGACATATGAAAAATCACTACCTTTTTCTTGTTCTGGAATAGGAGAAGCTGTCGTTCTCATGCTCTCTCTTTTACAGGAAAACGACAGCGTCAAGAAAAGAAAAAAGAACAATGAGTAAATAACAAATCGGAGTAATCTAGATTTTCTCATACAAAAAGTTCCTTCGTTCCTTCCACTTACCTTACATTACTCTACCTCCGCCTCCAGCCCCTCTGCCGCTCCATCACCACCTGGTACACCACGGCATCGGCCACGTCGAACTCCGCGCCGCTCGGCATTCTGAATGGTCTGGCCGCTCGCCGCTCCACCTGTATGGGAGGCTCGGCCTTTATGCCGGGCTGCCCCTCGGCCTCGGGGGTGAACTGGTAGGTCTCCTCAGGCTCTGAGCTTGCGCTTGGGGCATCTACCCTATCGAGCACCCCGCTCCACCGGCTGTAATCAGCCCCGCTGCCCGCGAGGGAACCCGTGTAGACCCCCTCCGCCTCGCCTGACTCCGCACGGATAGGCTCTGCTCCCAAAGATCCGGTTTCCCGGGCTGCCGCCGCCTGCTGATTCGCTTCATAGCGCAGAGTCTCAGCATACTCCTGGTGTTCTGGACGCCCTACAGCATCCACCCCGCCATTTATGGGTTCTTCCTCCTCATCCTCGTCGGGTAGCTCATCGGTTTGGAGAAGCTCGCGCTCACGCTGCTCCTGGAGCGCCTCCAGCAGTCTGGACATCGTTACGCTTTTCCGCTTCTTCTGCGCCTTCACGTAGGCCGAAATGATCCAAGATAGCACGGCCAATACAACCAACCACTGCATAGCTTACGGCAAAATGGGGGATGGCAACACTCCGCTGCGCATCCCCCTGATTGACTGAATAGAAACAAACATCCCCATCTACACCTGCCCATAGGCGCACGGTGCTCTGCACATTGCATCACTTGCTAGGCTGGCATCGGCAGAGGCTACAGCTCATAGGTCTCTCCACTACGCAGCAGATCGTCTACGCAGTGGAATTTAGATTTCTCCCGCACCTCATCCTGCTGATGCTCCACCGCCTGGTCATAGGTAGGACCCGGCACATTGCGGATAACCCCCAGTGCCACAGGGAGCGTCGGGTAGTTCATCCCAGCCAGCAGCATGTGGAGTCCCGTGTCGCTCTCGTGGGCATCGTGCCGCAGGATGTTCTCCTCGGTGTAGCCATCCTTGCCGAGCTGTACGGCCTTCAGCTGGAACCCATTCAGGATCAACCCTTTATCCCTATTCTTACCGAACACCATAGGCTCGCCGTGCTTGAGGTAGATTACCCTATCGTCACGCACCGCCTTGTCGGTAATATTGGTGTAGGCCCCGTCGTTGAAAATCACGCAGTTCTGCAGGAATTCCACCACGCTGGTGCCGTCGTGTTTGGCAGCCTCCACCAGGATTTCGGTCGAGAGCGCCATCTCCACGTCGAGCGACCGTGCGAAGAACGTTCCCTTTGCCCCAATCACCAGCTGCCCAGGGATGAATGGCCGTTCTACCGTGCCGTAGGGCGAGGTCTTGGTGACCGCGCCGAACTTCGATGTAGGGCTGTATTGCCCCTTGGTGAGGCCGTAGATCTCGTTGTTGAACAGCAGGATGTTGATGTCCACATTCCTACGCACGGCGTGGATAAAATGATTCCCCCCAATAGCGAGCGCATCGCCATCGCCGGTAATCTGCCAAACGCTGAGCTTTGGGTTGGCCGTCTTCACCCCTGTAGATATCGCGGTGGCGCGCCCATGGATGGAGTGGAAGCCAAAGGTGTCCACATAGTAGGGGAATCGGCTCGAGCACCCGATACCCGAGATCACGGTGAATCGTTCCTTCTCATAGCCCAGCGCCTCGGCCACCAGCGGGAAAGCCTTCTGCACAGAGGCGAGTATGGCATGGTCGCCACAACCAGGGCACCACCGCACCTCCTGGTCGTTCTTGAAATCTGCTACTGCTAGCCTACAACTCATGGTATAGCCCTCCGTTACAGCATTTTGTTTATGTTTTCTACCAGCTCTATGGTGGTGAAGGGCAACCCCTGCACCTTGTTGTACTGCTCAAAGGCCGTGCCTGGGAACTGCATGCGCAGGTAGCCGGCAAACTGGCCCATGTTGAGCTCGCACACCACCCTTTTCTTGAAGCGGGGGAAAATCTCCCCGAGGTTGGCCGGCAGCGGATCGATGTATGATACGTGGCACAGCGAGACCTTCTTGCCCTCCTTGCGTAGCGCCCGCACGGCACTCAGCGTGTGGCCGTAGGTACCGCCCCAGCTCACTACCAGTACGTCGCCCTCCGGGTCGCCCTCCACCTCCTGCTTGGGTATCATGTTCTGCACCATCCGCACCTTCTCGGCCCGGTTGTTCACCATCACCTGGTGGTTGAGCGGATCGTGCGATACATTCCCGGTCTTAGAATCCTTCTCCAGCCCCCCTATCCGGTGCTCCAGCCCCGCCTTGCCCGGCATGGCCCAGCTGCGCGCCATATTCTCGTTGCGCTTGTAGGGTAGGAATCGCTCCCCATTGGTGCGAGGCGGCTCTATGGGCGGATGGATTTCGGGATAATCCTTCATGTCTGGGATATGCCACGGCTGCGACCCGTTGGCGATGAAGCCGTCGGTGAGCAGAATCACGGGCGTCATCCGCTCCAGCGCGATGCGGCTTGCCTGGAATGCCATATCGAAACAGTCGCTCGGGCTCTTGGCGGCCACCACCACCAGCGGGCACTCCCCGTTCCGCCCGTAGAGCGCCTGCATTAGGTCGCTCTGCTCGGTCTTGGTGGGCAGCCCCGTGGAGGGCCCCCCCCGCTGCACATCTACTATCACCAGCGGCAACTCCGTCATTACCGCCAGCCCGAGCGCCTCGCTCTTGAGCGAGAGGCCAGGCCCCGAGGTGGTGGTAACCGCGAAGTTCCCCGCGAAGGCAGCCCCTATGGCCGTGCAGATGCCCGCAATCTCATCCTCTGCCTGCACCGTCTTACAGTTCAGCTCCTTACGCTTAGCCAGCTCCACCAGTATGTCGGTGGCGGGCGTTATGGGGTACGAACCGCAGAAGAGCGGGAGCTTGGCCTTCTCCGCCGCAGCCAGTAGCCCCCAGGCCGTGGCCACGTTCCCGCTGATGTTCCGGTAGAGCCCATGCTCGCGCACCTCTACCCGGGGCACCTCGTAGGTGTTGGCTATCGCCTGGATATTGTGCGCGTAGTTATACCCATCGTGCAGCACCTTCTTGTTGGCCTCTATCAGCTCGGGCTTCTTCTTGAACTTCTGCTCAAAGTAGCGCTCAGAGTGCTCCATAGGGCGGTCGAACATGAAGAAGAGCATCCCCAGCGCGAACATATTCTTGCAGCGGATGATGCTCTTGTTGTCCAGGCCCGTATCCTTGAGGCTCTCGCGTGTAAGCTCTGTGATGGGAGCTGGGATCACCCTGTAGTCCTGTAGGTTGAGCTCTGCTATCGGGTCATCGGTCTTAAAGCCCGCCTTCTGCAGCCACTTCGGGATGAAGGAGTCGGTATCCAGCAGTATCGTTCCGCCCGCCTTCATCCACTTGGCGTTGGCCTTCAGCGCCGCGGGGTTCATGGCCACCAGCACATCGCAGTAGTCGCCCGGGGTGTAAACCTTCTGGCTGCCAATGTGCACCTGGAATCCCGACACGCCCCCAATAGACCCCTGCGGCGCGCGAATCTCGGCAGGGTAGTCGGGGAACGTACTCACCCCGTTGCCCAGAAGAGCCGAGGAATCTGAGAATAGCGTTCCGGTGAGCTGCATGCCATCGCCCGAGTCGCCGGAGAAGCGAATCACCAAATTGTGAAGCTCAATCGTGCGTTTCTCTAAATCCATAATCGCAAAATCCTCAAATTTAGACACCCTAATGCTAACGTTGCGGGTTCAAAAATCCCCGTAAAAGCTCCCGATCCCATGCCTGCCTCCCTTCCCCTCCATACTTGCCGCGAAGGTACAACATTTCTAGCTGCTAACCCATAAATCCCTATAGATGTTCCCAGTGCTAGATAAAGTATATTGATTATCAGCAGAGTAGAATAGTATAATAGAATGCGTACACATAAGGAATGGGTGAAAGTCCCGCCCCGCAGGGTAGATTTACCGAACAATGCGCCCCGAGCCACAAGGAGAACTGGCCAATAATACGCCACAGCAGGGGGGTAACCGCGACGCGGAAAGATGATAACCGCGATGCAGAAAGGGGGTAACCGCAACGCAGAAAGGTGATAATCACGATGCGGAAAAGTGGTAACCGCGACGCGGAAAGGCGATAACCGCAACGCGGCACGCCACGTCGCTACCGGGAGCGAAAAACCCGATGGGCATTCCCCGCAACGTTCTCCAAGACCAGGGCTACGGATGCGGTTTGCCGTCCTCTTGCGTAGCGAAAACGGCAGGAGCATACGCAGCGCGCCCCGGCGTCCTCTGCGCCTGACCTGCGCCGTACCATCGCCGTACCATCGCCGTACCAGGGTCGCTTCATCCTCGGATTTCAGCCCAAAATCCGAACAAACAGCGGCGATGGTCTTAGGTTGGTACGGCGATGGTTAGGCGATAGTGTAGGGATAGGCGGGGAAGGAACGGCGGGGGCGGGCGGGGGAATCTTCGTGTTGCGAAGATGGAACGCGACGCGGCGCACCACGTCGCGATTAAAGGAATCGCATCGTGCGTTTAATGGTGACGATGGGCGGCCATTCGAGGATGGGAGGAAACACGCATGTGGGGGGATCGGGCGGGGGAATCTTCGCGTTGCGAAGATGATACGCGCCCCTAAAGTTGGACGGTTTATGATTGCTTAATGCGTTTTCCTCCACCCTGGTTGCCCTTTTTCCACTACCTTCGCGGCATGCAAGGTTCACCATCATTCCGCCTGCCCCTAGAGGTACGCCGCTTGCCAGAGGTAGACACCACCAACGGCTGGGCGCTCGCACGGCTTGCGACCCTCCCGCCTGCCTGCCTGGTGATAGCCGACCACCAACTGCATGGACGGGGACAGCGCGGAAACGGCTGGCTCGCGCTGGAGGGCGACCTTACCTGCACCCTGCTGGTGAAAGAGCCCCCAGTACGCCCCGCCGCGCAATTCCGACTGCTGCAGATGGCCTCGGTGGCTGTGGTGGATGCGCTACGCCAACGCGGAATCCCCGCGAGCATCAAGTGGCCAAACGATATCCTTGTCGGGCGGCAGAAGATCTGCGGCATCCTGCTCGAGACGGGAATCCGCGGTGCCAAGCTCGCCTACGCAGCCATCGGCATAGGGCTCAACCTAGCCCCCCGCACTCCTAGGGATGCGGCCTTCCCCCGGCCAGCCACCACAGCGGCGCAGGAGCTAATGCGGGCGCGCTCCAGCACTATGGCGCAAACAGGGGATAACAGAACGCCCCGGCCAATCGCCACGCCGCCCTACGCCCTCGGGCTCGGGGTACGCATAGCCTGCCAGATAGTAGCATTAATAGCCAACCACCAATGGGACCTCCCCCCTAGCACCAACTATCTATACCATGCCCAGCTCTCTGGGGTAGATTCCCCGCTCCGCTATCGCGATGCGCAGGGTGAATTCTCTGCCCGGGTGGTGGCTGCCCTGCCAGATGGGCGACTGCTCTTGGCGAAAGCAGATGGCTCTACGCAGGCCTACGCCTTCCAAGAGATCCGAACGCTGGAGTGAGGGCTACACCGCTGCGGGGGCTGCAGCTCCTCTAATTGATACGCCTCCCTACTTGCATGTAGGGAATAGAGAATTCTCGGCGTTTGGCAATCTTCATACGATTGTCGCAAAATGGGGCGAATGGGGGATAATGGACATACAACTTTCGACCTGCCCAGACGGATGGGAGGGCACTCGCTCTGCTCGGCACCTCCCCTACCCAGAGCTAAAGGGAAAAGGTGCAACCTCTATAGAGATTTTACGGGGAATTATTCAACAAAACCTTCATAGAATTACGACTGGCTTGAAAAGTGCAAGGGGAACGCTGCAAAAGTCCCGCATGCGTGTCATTTGTAGCGATGCCCCTTCCCCAGATTTATCAATGAACAAATTTTTAATCCATCTTTTACAATTATTCGGAGAATGTAGCGACGCAGCGTGCCGCGTCGTTTAGATGGGTTTTGCAGAGGTTCCGTAAGTGGGGAAACTCTCCCCTTTTCTTCCAGTGATAAACGCTTAATCACAACCACTTACATCTACTAAAGGCGGGGTGCGATGCGGCGTGCTATGCCATTTAATCGCGCTCTTCAGCGACAAAAAAACGAGGACTCCCCCGTGGGGGAATCCTCGTAACTATGCTATCCTTGGAGGGGCTACAGCATCCCAATCCCGAGGACGAAGTAGAAATTCTGCCGCCAGGGATTGCAGATCAGCTCGCCGCTGAGGTTAAGACCGAAACGATCTGTAATCTGAACCGGCTGGTCTACCTGGAGCTTGACGTTCGTTATGTACGGCTTGGCGGCAAAGAAACCCGCGTAGGGCGTGCCACCGATGGTGTACGTAAGGGTCTGCCCTGTGCTGATGGTGTGCGAGTAGGAGAGCCCAATGTACATAGAATACTGCGACTGTGGCTTCCCGTTCGCATCGTAGAGGACAGAATCGCGCAGCTTGGCCCCTTTCTTCCAATTATCTTCCGTCTCGCGCAGCACCTCTTTCTTGTAGTCGCCCCAGGTGAACATGGCCACCTGCAGCTGGAGCGGCACTTTCTCTACCAGCTTGCCGAGGTTGAAATGGAACTGCGCCAGCTGCTGATGAAGCGCGCCCAAATCCTCATGCCTCCAGCGGAAGAGGTTCTCATACTTGTCCTGGCTGAGGTAGAAGAAATCGGTATACATCAGCGTAACCGGGCCTATGGAGTAGCCAAGGGTGAAGTCGATTTCGGTGGAAAAATCCTTCGAGATGGGAATGAGTCCCCAGGCGTTGACAAAGAGCCCGTAGGCCGAAATGGTGAGGTCGGGCTGCAGGTTCCACGCGGTGGTAGAGAGGCATCCGTTCCACACATGGCGGCTCTTGAGCTTGCCGGAGAACTCTACGTTCAGCGGGCAGGTTCGGGCGCTAGATGGCGACGCGGCGCGCTCTGGTGCAGACGCCTCTTGGGCGATGGCCAAACTGGCAAACCCCATGCTCAGCATGAGTAGCAGGATAGTGATTCGCATAGATTTCATAGCATCGATGATTATTGTTTACTCCGACAAAGTTAGAAAAATAATGTCAGATACCAAAAAAAGAGGATTGCCTTTGCACGGCAACCCTCTCCAGAGATGAGAAAAACAAGGGAAACTTGTTGACCCACCAGGATTCGAACCTAGACTAACAGAACCAAAATCTGCTGTGCTGCCATTACACAATGGGTCAGGTTTCCAGTCGCAAAGGTAGTAACTTTAGCGCTACCCTCCAAATTTATGCCGTTTTCTCAATCAGGTTGAAATCTATCCCTGCTATGGCTTCCATATCTTCGCCCCAAGCTCGTCCCTCCTCATCGCCTTCTACATAGTACCAGTTGACCGAGAGGCCATTGTGCGACTTTAGCTCTTGCTGGCACTTGAGGATGATCCCCATGATGTACTTGACCGAGATGGAGTTGATGTAGTCCATGTTGATGTCTAGCTGCACGGGCTTTCCGCCTGCGGGGCGTTGCTTCTCGCTGTCGAGGAATTCCTCTAGCCACGCAAGCACTGGCTCATAGAACTCTATGGTATTCTCTGGACGAGAGATGCCAGAGAGCGATAGAACCCGGGCCTCGGGGTCGAAATCAACGTTTGGGGAATACTGCGTGCCAGAGATCTGTAGATGCCTCATAGCTACACGGAGTTTATTATACAGTGGATTAAAATTGCGGGGCTCGTGGCTGTGGTAGAATCGGCCTTCGCGGTTCTGGGTATGACCCTACAGGCTCTGCGCTAAAATGGCGCCCCCAACCTGCCCGCGGCGTACTCTCTCAGGTTCCTAGTTCACTGCCCCATGCCGATGCTGTAGCGCTGCGCTCACCCACATGGGCTCTGAAGGTGAACAGGCAGTAGCCCAACTCGTCGCGGGTAAACGTCCATTCAAACCCTCGGCAAGAACGCACGCAGGAGAGCAACCCTAGCCCAGCACCACCCTTCATTGAGACTCCCCCCCCTACTAGTCTTGCGCGAATGGTATGATTGCACTCCTGCATATCCATCTGCTGAAGGCGGGTAAGGTAACCCTCCAGAAAGGCTCGCTGCACTGGTAGCACGCGGTTCGTGACCTCCAGCATAATACCTCCATGCTCTTCCACGCCCACCTGTAGGCCAACCCAAGGTGTAGCCTCGCCACCGTGGGTATGCCCATAGCGGTAGGCATTCTCCAAAAGCTCTATGAGGATATGGCGAACCCTATTCCGGAGCACCACCCCAATGCTCTGTGCTGCTAGCAGTGCCGCCACCTCGCCTACTATGGAGTCTATCCCTCCAAAGGTAAGCTCCCCGTCCCAGGAGAAGAGCGTACCTGCCCGCGCGCAAAGCCCTACTGCGCTAGAACTATGGCTGTAGCAATCCTTCCGTTGCGCTACCATGCTTCTATTACTTTCACTGCTAGAATAGGCTAGGCCGTATACTACATTCGTTCTGCTGCAGCTTTAACCAGTAAACCGCTCTAGAAAAACGGATGCTAACTCCCGCTCTCCTTGCGATTTGTACCCACCCCAACACTACGTAATTTGCGCACAAAGGTAATGCAAATCCCCACGAAAACCTACTAGTAAAGGGGATTCGGATTCGATTTTTCCCTTTGCTCGCACGCTACAAGCCCGCCGTTCCTGCGCCATGCGGCACTCACTGTTCACCCTCCCCTCAAAAAAAATCGGGTCGCCTCCCCCTCCAGCTACCGCCGTACTGGGGCTACGCTATTCGCCCGCCACCTTAGCCCACGTATCCTTAAGGGGGACCGTGCGGTTCAGCACCATGCTATGGGGTTGGCTATCGTAATCAAAGCAGAAGTACCCCAGCCGCTCAAATTGGATCTTAGCATCTTGCGGGAGCTCCGCAACGCTGGGCTCTAGGTAGCCTCGCACCACCGTGAGCGAATTGGGATTCAGGTTATCCTTCCAGCTCCCTCCTTCGGGGTAATCGCTGGGATCTATTGTCTTGAAAAGCCTATCGAACAGGCGCACCTCAGCCTCCACGGCATGCTGGGCAGACACCCAATGGATGGTGCTCTTCACCTTACGACCGTCGGGCGAATTGCCACCTCGCGATGCGGGGTCGTGGCTACAGTGGAGCAATACCACCTCTCCGTTGGCATCCTTCTCTACGCGCTCGCACCGGATGAAATAGCCGTAACGAAGCCGTACCTCTGTGCCGGGCGATAGGCGGTAGAATTTCTTGGCGGGCACCTCCATAAAATCATCCCGCTCTATGTAGAGCTCTCGGCTGAAGGGGATCTTCCGGGTACCAGCCCCCTCATCCTCAGGGTTATTCACCGCCTCTAGCCATTCTACCTGCCCCTGCGGATAGGTGTCTATAACCACCTTCAGCGGATTCAACACTCCCATACGGCGAAGGGCGCGCTTATTGAGGTCTTCGCGCACGTAGAACTCCAGCAACGAGAGGTCTATAACGTTATCGCGCTTGGCCACGCCCACGGCCTCGGCAAAGGCCTTTACCGCCTCGGGGGTATACCCACGCCGGCGAAGGGCGCAGATGGTGGGCATGCGGGGATCGTCCCAACCTGCCACCACCCCGGTCTGCACCAGCTCTAGCAATCGCCTCTTGCTCATGACGGTGTAGGTGAGATTAAGGCGGGCAAACTCATACTGATGCGAGGGGAAGATGCCGAGCTTCTCTATGAACCAATCGTACAGCGGGCGGTGGACATCGAACTCTAGGGTGCAGATGGAGTGGGTGATATTCTCTATAGAGTCGCACTGCCCGTGGGCAAAGTCATACATCGGATATATGCACCACGAGTCGCCAGTACGATGGTGGTGGGCGTAGAGTATCCGGTAGAGAATGGGATCGCGCATGAGCATGTTGGGGTGCGCCATGTCTATTTTCGCACGGACGACCTTAGCCCCCTCTGGGAACTCCCCAGCCCGCATCCGATGGAGAAGATCGAGGTTCTCGACAGGCGTCCTATCGCGCCAAGGGCTATTGACACCCGGCTGGGTAACCGTGCCGCGCCCCACACGTATCTCCTCCTGTGTCTGGTCATCTACGTAGGCTAGGCCAGCCTCCATAAGCTGTTCGCACCACTTGTAGAGCTGCCCAAAGTAGTCTGAGGCATAGCGTTCCCGAGCCCACTGAAAGCCTAGCCAACGGATATCCTCCTTTATAGAATCTACGTACTCCACATCCTCCTTGGTGGGGTTGGTATCATCAAAACGGAGGTTGGTCTCTCCCCCGAACTGCTTGGCCAGCCCGAAATTGATGCAGATCGACTTGGCATGCCCAATATGCAGATAGCCATTGGGTTCAGGCGGGAAGCGCGTAAGCACTCGCCCTCCATGTGTGCCATTGGCCACGTCGGCCGCAATGATCTCTTCGAGGAAGTTGGGCGTTCTACCCTGGGTTTCTTTCGTCTCCATAGCCAAAAACTTGTGGTGCGTATTACCAGGTTAAAAATGTAGTACCACGCAGCAAATGTAGCAAAATATGGTGAAAATAGCGCAATGATTTCCATAAAAAAAGCGCTGGAGAGTCCCCCAACGCTTGCATTGTCTGCCGAATTCATTCAGAATCTCGCACCACCACCACCTCCTCCGAACGAGCCGCCACCCCCAGAATTGCTACGCCCTGAGGAACTTCTTCCACCACTGCCTCCACCTCCTCGCCCTACAGCCATTAGGATGAAAATGAGGATCTTGAAGAGGACGCGAACATAGTTGCTACGAAAATAGCGAACGAAATTCTGCTCGCCCGTCGGCCGGTTCCGCTGCAGGAAGTAGTAAACGATAAAACCCAGCGTGTAGGGCGCAAGGAGGTAGAGGAAGATAATCCGCCCCCAGCTAGGCAAATCGTCATCGCTCGACTGCGGGGGAGTGCCGCCCCCTCCCCATTGGAATTTGCCCGCAGCCTGGGCTATCACGGCACTCACGCCCGTCTGTAGGGCAACGTCATACCTCCCGGCTACTGCCAGCGGCCCCATAATCTCTCGGGCTATCCGTGCAGCCTCTGCATCGGTAATCTTCTCCTCCATCCCGTACCCCACGGCTATGTAACCCTCGCCGTAGTCACCCGCAGGTCTCTTCGCGAGATTCTCCTCGGCGAGCATGGCGCCTGAGAACTCCCCAAGCCGCGACAGTAGCAGGGAGTGCCCCGCAAACTGCGATTCTACACCAGCCCCAAGGGTCGTTTCAAGTGCCGTTTCTATTCCATCGGGTATCGCCTTTAGGCTATCTGCTGGCAGCCATGGCGGCATACTCCCCGGGCGTAGCAGCAGAATTACCCCGTTATCTACCCCCTTTCGTCCAGCCCTCCACTGATTGCCAAGGCGCGTGGCAAAGCTGTTGGCATCCCACCCCTGGAAATCGGGCACGGTAACCACGTAGATCTGCGAGCTGGTAGAATCGACGTAGTCCTCTAGCATCGCCTCCAGCTGCGCGAATTGCCCAGGAGTTAGCAGGTGGGCCGAATCATTGACGTAGTACCGCGGCAATGGGAGCAACGCCTTTTCATCCCCCGCGGTAGTCTCCCTATACGGTGGCGAGGTAACAGCTTCGGAACGAGGATGCCCTGTGGGTTCGTCATCTTTACAACCTGTGCAGAAGCACCCTGCAAGAAATGCTGAAAAGGCAATGATGCACAGCACGATAAGACAACCAATAGCACCTTTACGCTGCTTGCTCTCCATTACGGATAATAGTTTAAGTGCCGCATAGCCACTCGCTGTCAGAACCTTGCGCCTCCGCCACCTACACCAAATCGACCTTTGCCCGTACCCTTGGCGCGCCCTAATGTACGCAAAGAGATTTCACCTCCACTCTCTTCGCAATCCCTGCGGCAAAGGTAGCCACTTGCAGGGGAATTTTCGCAACTTGAGAAGATTTCCCTACACCTTCAGACCTCGGAGGTAATCCTTCAACTCTGGTGCTATCCTACGGCTCTCTATGGCCTTCTGAATCGCCCTGTTGTGCGTCCAGGGCTCTAGCCGACGCTCCTCTATGTAGGGTAGGGACGCCTCCTGCTGCTTGGCTAAAGCCGTGGCAAAGTACCAGGCCACCATCATCCGCACGTAGTAATCGCCGTGCTTCACCCCTGCCGCCCAATCTAGGTACTCAGGGCGAAATCCCGCACCCAGGAAATGCTGCATCAGCATTCCCACGCCGAAACGAACCGTGTACGTGTGCTCGCTCTTTATCCACACGGGAATCTGCTGGAGGAGCAGAGCTGGGTACTTCGCAAAGACTTTCGGGGAGAAGATGTCGCATGTAGCCCAATCTGAAATGAAGGGCAAAAATCGCTCGGTCGCTGCAAGCACCTCCTCCATGTCCTGCATCTCGCACACCAGCAGGGCGTGCAGCCCATTCTCCTCGAGGTAGACATGCGGGCACTGCTGTAAAAATGCCCTGCACTCCTCTGGATGCTCCCTGTAAAGGGAATTCGCCAACGCCCGCAGCAGGGGAACGCGGACTCCTAGGATTGCCTCCCGATCTACTGTAGGGATAAGTTTGCTCTGAAAATCTGCATAGCCAGAATCTGCCAACTCCGCAAGCGCAGGGTAGAATATCGATTCCATCACTTTAGACAAAAAAAGGAGGACACCGCTCGGCATCCTCCAGAATTCCAAATTAAACCCTTCTCTCCCACAAGCCTTCGGGCTAACCAGGGAAAGACCCTCAACAGTGGCTAGCTAGCAGGGGCTGTTGCCTCTTTCCTCAATGCGTTCACATGCTTGGCCAGCTTGCTCTTGAGGTTGGAGGCTTTATTCGCATGGATAATATTCTTGTGCGCAAGCTTATCGAGATGCTTCATCACAGTGGGGAGCAGCTCTGCAGCCTTGTCTGCATCCTTCTCTGCGCGGAGATCCCGCACTAGGGTACGTGCGGTCTTGGCGTAGTAACGATTGTGCAGCCTCCGCTTCTCGTTCTGCCTAACGCGCTTTTTCGCCGACTTAATATTTGCCATCGCCTCTACGGAAAATCTACTTTCAAAATCCTAACTGTAGCCCGTAGCGGAATCGAACCGCTGTTACAAGGATGAAAACCTTGCGTCCTAACCCCTAGACGAACGGGCCCTTGTCCCCACAACCCTACCGATTTGCGAGTGCAAAGGTAGGGCTTTTTTCTGATCCCGCAATACCTGCAGCAAAATATTTTAGGATCAAGGAGGCCCGTCAATGCGCTATACGCTCTATTTGAACACGTAGCGCACCGAGACTCCAGCATTCCACCAGAGCCCTATCCTACCCGGGAAGTTGAGCACTGGCAGCACATCGATGCTCAGCGCGAGCGGAATATCTTCAAATACGTATTCCACGCCCGTTACCCCATCGAGGCCTGCGTAAATATCTGAGAACTGCGAATCGGCATACGGATTGTAAGCTGAGGCTCGCCCTGTAGCCACATGCGCTCCGCCGCCCAGGAAGGGACGCAGCCCGGGTACGCCCGGCAGGTAGAGATGATACTCATACAGCCCTGTAATCCCTATGCCGAAAGAGCCGAAACTAGTGATGCCCTCTAGCGCGGAGCGATCGTTTAAGAACCCCTTGATACTGGCCCCGAAGAGCGGTGATCCGAACCGCCCGCCCAATGCCCACGTGTAAAAATGCTGTGCCTTTGCACTGCCGCATAGCAGTAGTAACCCTATTGCCGCGCCCAGCAGTACTCGGGTCGCTGTCCTTCCCTGAGTTTTCATACCTTCCTCCTGCAATCTATTCAAAACTAACACGCTTACCGTTGTATTAACGGTTGCAAATACGGGGTTAGTATTCCCAGTGCTCAGGAATACCAACCCCGCATACTATAGGCTGGGCAGGTTCTGCTACGCCGCGCCGCTTGCTATTACAGTCCCAACACGCCTTCTGTTGCCCGTGTTCCCATATGGCACTTTCCCACCCCTATCTGATAATGGAAGCCCCAAACAACACCCGCGCTCAGGGCTGATGATCTACATTGCCCGCCTTGCCCTTCACGTATTCGTCTATTGCCTTGGCTGCCTTTCTGCCGGCCCCCATGGCGAGTATCACGGTGGCTGCGCCAGAGACGGCATCCCCCCCGGCAAATACCCCTTCACGCGTGGTTTGCCCGGTCTCGTCTTCGGCTACTATACCGCCCCATTTCTGCACCATAAGCCCTGGGGTAGTAGATGCAATGAGGGGATTGGGCGAGGTGCCGAGCGACATTACCACTACATCGCACTCTATCTCAAACTCAGAGCCTGGCACTGGGGCTGGCCTGCGCCGCCCGCTCTCATCGGGTTCGCCCAGCGCCATTTTCACCGCCTTTATTCCCCGTACCCATCCCTTATCGGTTCCCAGAATCTCCACGGGGTTGCTCAGCAGGTGGAATTGGATCCCCTCCTCCTTGGCGTGGTGCACCTCCTCCACCCTGGCGGGAAGCTCCACCTCGCTACGCCGATACACCAGGTGAACCTCTGCACCCAGCCGAGCGGCGGTACGCGCAGCATCCATTGCCACGTTTCCACCACCCACTACCACCACCCGTTTTCCCACGTAAACCGGGGTGTCGTAGCTCTTATCGAAGGCCTTCATGAGGTTCGCGCGCGTCAGCAGCTCGTTGGCCGATAGCACGCCATTGAGATTCTCACCAGGGATGCCCATGAACTTGGGAAGGCCGGCACCCGAGGAGATGAATACCGCATCGTACCCCTCCTGATCCAAGAGGGAGTCTATGGTAACCGTTCGCCCTACCACCACATCGGTCTCAATCTCCACCCCCAGGCTACGAACGTTGTCTATCTCCTTCAGCACCACCTCCTTTTTGGGCAATCTGAACTCCGGGATGCCGTAGGCCAACACCCCCCCGCTCTCATGCAGGGCCTCGAATATCTTCACCCTGTAGCCCCATCGGGCCAGGTCGCTAGCGCAGGCCAACCCTGCAGGGCCGCTGCCCACTATAGCCACCTTATGCCCATTGGCGGGCGCTATGGTCTTGTCAAAATACCCCTCCTTCCGCGCGGTGTCTGCCGCAAAGCGCTCCAGCTTGCCGATGGCCACTGGTTCTCCTTTCACGCCCTTTATGCAAGCCCCCTCGCACTGGGTTTCTTGGGGGCACACACGCCCGCACACTGCCGGTAGGCTACTATCCTGCCACAGCACATCGGCAGCTTTTAGCGGCCTTCCGAGCGCAATCTGCATGATGAACTGCGGGATCTGGATATTCACGGGGCAGGCGGGTACGCACCGCGGATTTCTGCATTGCAGGCAGCGTTCTGCCTCGCGCTGCGCCTCCTCTATGCTGTAGCCGTAGCAAACCTCCTCAAAGTTCTTGACCCGTTCCTCGGGAGCCTGTTCCCGCACGGGCGTACGTCCTATTTTCTCTGCCATAGCCCTTTACGATTTATGGGTCTCTAGGTATTGCTCTAGCCGCTGGGCTTCTATCGCTTTGTACATCCCCTGGCGGCGCATGGCCTCGTCAAAATTCACCTGGTGCGCATCGAACTCTGGGCCATCCACGCAGGTGAACATCATTTTACCCCCTATGCTCACGCGGCAAGCACCGCACATCCCTGTGGCATCCACCATCAGGGTGTTGAGGCTGGCCACCGTTGGGATTCCAAGCTCCTTGGTGAGGGCTGAGACGAACTTCATCATAATCATAGGGCCAATCGTCACAGCGTGGTTATAGAGCTTTCCGTGGTTGATTACCAGATCCTTAAGACAGTCTGTCACCATCCCGTGAAACCCATCGCTCCCGTCATCGGTAGCCTGGTAGTAGTTGGCTGCCACCGCCTCCATTTCACTGCGGTAGATCTCAATGCTCTTGGTCTTCGCCCCTATAATCACATCGGGCTTGAACCCCCTTTCGGCCAGATATTTAACCTGAGGGTAGATGGGTGCTGCCCCCACGCCACCACCTATGAAAATGATACGTTTCTCAGCTAGCTCCGCATCGGACATCTCCACCAGGTCGCTCGGGCGTCCTAGAGGGCCTACGAAGTCGAGTATTGCCCCGCCCTCCTCTATGGCGCACAGCTTACGGGTACTCGCCCCTATGGTCTGTATCACGATGGTTACCGTTCCCCGTGCTCGGTCATAGTCTGCAATGGTGAGGGGGATGCGCTCCCCTTTCTCATCGGTGCGCACTATGATGAACTGCCCTGGCTCTGCCGACTCTGCCACTCGCCGCGCCTCTATCTCCATGAGGTAGATGTTGGGGGCGAGCAGCGCCTTCCGCACTATAGTAAACATAGACTTGACTATAATGGTTTTCCGCCGCAAAATTAGCTACTAAATCTGAGGCGGCTATCGCGTAAATGTAGTATGTAGGCTTTCTAAATAGCCCCTACTAGCTATCCCTACGCGGTAGCATTCCCCTCCTACAAGAGCTACGCAGGGCAGAAGAACAGGGTGCAAATGGCTGTGGTATAGACTATAGATTCAGCTATCTCGCCTTTTCCTCACGGTAATAATGGGCGGTGATGTAGCCTACTTATTGATGCAAAAAAAAGGGGGGTACACCAACTCTGGAGTACCCCCCTTCCGCAAGCAATCCTGGCCTAGAACCGCCACACCCCTGTCAGTAGGGCGTAGCCTGGCAATTGCCTATAGACCGCTGTAGAGTGTTGCAGCTCGCTGAGCGACTCCTCCACCCATTCGTTCTTCCGTAGATGCAGGACATTCTCCACGCTTGCCCGCAGCTCGAAGTGCTCCCACTTGTAGCGAGCCTGCAAACCCACGTCCATAAAGCTTCGTCGGTAGCTACTAGCCTGCCCCCAGAGGCTCTGCCCTCTGAGAGTAAGCGAGAAGGCGGCTATGGTAATGTAGATTGCAGCCTTGCCCGTGTATTCATGATAGCGCGAACCAACTGGAGATGTGGAAATCTGGCTGCGGCTTCGTCTCGCAGAGGCCTCTACCGAAAAATCGATAGGTGAGCCCTTGAATCTCGTGCTGAAACCTAAACTTCCACTATAGGAGTTCGAGGAATGCTGTACTGGTTGCTGAGCATAGCGAGAATGGCTCTTCCCCCAGGTATAGCGGGCTGCTGCCGTAAGATCTACCGGTAAACGCCCGAGCCCAGTATTCGCCGAAATCCATGCGCTAGCCGATTGGGTACGCCCTGCACCCTCATAGTGCCAAGTGGTAAGCTGCTGCGTGAACGTATCGTACACCGATATAGCCCCATTGCGAGAATCAGAGTAGGTGGCATTGGCAAAGATCATCACATTGCTGAGCAAATCGAAGTGGGTGAAGAAGAGCGAGGCGACATTGCTAGATGCTAGGGGATTCTGGAGGCGGGAGGGGAGGCGGAGGTCGCTATGCCGTTGCAACCACGGGAGCTGCGTAAGCTCTGAGTATGAGGCGCCAATATAGTTTCTCCGCAGAGTAAGCTCTACATAGGTAAGTGCCATAAAATTCAGCTGCAGCCTAAGCTTCGGCTCCCAGCGGAAACCGCCACGGGTGGGCATTCCCGACTGGCGCAGCTGATAGCTTGTGACGTAGTTACCCAGCTCAAAACGAAAGAACCCCTTGTTTCGCTGCAAGCCGAGGTAACCCTGCGGGCGCATCCAGGCTATCGTTTCACTCCCTAGGCTATCCACTAGCAGCTGCCGCCGCACTCTCCTATTTCCGTGCAGCGCAACCTCGGCTACTGCATGGACATCACGGTAGAGTGGCACGTCACAACGTACATATGCCGAATAGCTTAGAGGCTTGTAGTCACGCCAATATCCGTACTTGTATGGATTAGACCGTGCTGCCTGAACATGCGGGGTAAATGGAAGCGAGGGCGTGGCCAACCAGTAATCTCCATCGGTACGCCCTGGGCTGTAGGAGATATAGCCCCCCGCCGTTAGGAGGCCCTTCCATACCGCTTGGTTCAGCTCCAGAGTCTGGGTCAGCATAAGGTCTCTTGTCCGCCAGACCTCCTCCACCTGCTGGCTGCTGTGTGGCGATTCCTCTTGCAGCCTGATACCCTCCCCATTACGAGAGGTAACTACGTGGGTGAAAGCCTTGAGCGAGAAGTTCGGTGTGGGAATCCAGCGCTGCGATAGCGACTGCAAGGAGAGCCACGCCCACCGAGCAGACTGACGGGTTGTACCCACATGCAGCCCTACGTCGCCCGCAAGGTAATCCCGTTAGGTATACTCTCTACGAGTGGCCATCTGCCCGTATATTCCGATGAGGCGCACCTTGTAGCCCTGGGTGGGTTGCCATTTCACATTCACATTGGCAGCGCCCGCATTTCGCTCGTATTCGTCACTCGTAGCGGAGAAGATGTCGAGATTCGCCCCTGGGTTGCCGCCTCCTCCTTTGCCACCGAGTAGCTCATCGTACTCCTCGCTGAAGCTCCCATCCTGCTCAGAGATGGTTGCCTTACCGACATTATTCACATTGGCCAATGCGCTCACAGACACCGATGAGAGCAAGCCAATGAGCGATCCCCTACCGTAGTACTTACCGAGTACCCCGCCACCACCCTCCAGCGTGCCGTTCAGCTTAAACGGGAATCGCAACTTGAGGTTCAACGCCTGCCGTTCCTGCGGACGGAATCGTTCTACCACATCGCCCTCTTTGTAGTCCTTTATCACCTCTACCTGGTGGGCAAAATCTGCCGGGAGCGTATTGAGCGTAGTGGAGGTTGAAGACGATAGCACATCCTTCCCATTCACGAGAATCTTGTTGATGGGCTTGCCCATGAAGTAGAGGCCACCGCCTTCCCGAACCTCCATGCCAGGAATTCGCTGCAGCATCTCGCCCAGCGTGTGTTCATCGCCCTTCAGGTAGCCATCGGTGTTGAATATCAGCGTATCGCCCTTGGCGTACACCCGCTTCGCATCGGCCACCACCCGCACCCCTTCTATGTCTACCTTCTCCTCTTGGAGTACCACCCGTACAGGCTGTGCCAGCGCGGCTGCGCTATAGCGGGCCCTGTGCATAGCATAGCCGAGTGAGCGAACCGTAATCCACACGCCCTCGCTAGCCAAACCGCCAGGGAATACTACCCGAAAATCGCCCTGCGCATTGGGTGTACCGTAGCGTACATCCCTGCGAACCAAGCTGTCAGTGGATACCGCCACATTCGCATAGGGTACAGGCTGCCCGCCCTGGCCGACCACCCGCCCTGTAATGGCCACCGACTGGCCAAGGGCTACACCAGAACACAAAAATAGGGCAAGGCTCACCACCAGCCCTGCACACCTACGCCAGCTAAGCATGCTTGAATACGGTAAGGGGCTTACAGTTGTTTTTTAATACCTCTGCCTGTGCCACTATTCCCCTCCTGCGTCACGGTTACTCCTGCCACTGCGCTAATCCGCTCCTACAGCATCCTCTTCACGCTCGACCTGCCTGATGATATTCTGGATCGTTTCGCTAATCCTATCGTGGTACTCCTTCCGCGATATCGCATTCTTCACCTCGGGGAGCTGGATCTTGAAGTTATCGCTAGGCAGGTATTCCACACGCATTGCCCTATAGTACTGCGCACCAAAAGTCACTTCCATAACCAGACCTAGCGCTCCAAAGAAACTACTGGGACCAAAGGGCACGGGGATTTCATCGCAGAACCAGGCTTCGATAGTAGCTCCACCCTGCTCCTGCACAGCGGTTGCCCTACGGCATACCTTCCCTGCTATCTGCTTGGTCTCATCGTGCACCGTCCACTCAAGCATCTTCACTGGCTGCTCCTTCACGAAAACCCACGAGGTGATGGCCGACCCGTGCATGAGGTAGAGACTATCAGACAGATTCAGGTAGATGTAGCTGCCATCCTTCAGCTCGAGCTTCCCATCTTTAAGCCCTGGTTCTCCCTGTACGCTTACACTCTCAGCCCCATGAGCATAGAGTGTGTGCCTCGGCGCAGCATCTCCATTAGCAGCATCACGCACCACCACCCCACCTTGCCCTTCATATAGCACGCGAATCACAGGCTGGGCAAGAGACCTACCACCTAAGAAAAGGAGAACAATAACTGCTAAACGCAAAAAATAACCGTTCATGCGATCCGCCCAAAAACAGCAATGGGTGAAAACACCCATTGCTGTGAAATGATGCCCAATGCTACCGAGGGGTACGAATCCTTTTCACTTTACCATCAGGTGTTGTTATGGTAATCCAATCCTTATCTACCGTAACCGTAGAACCATCTGGAATATCCGTTATCTCTACGATATCTGCCCTTATCTCCTCGTTTTCTTGGCCATTACCCTTTCCCCCTCCCTCACCATCATCCCCATCAACGGTTTGCATCGCCCCGCAGGCCGGCGCAGCCGACTTCGCACTGGCACTCGCAGCCGTAAACGCCAATCCAAGGGCTAGGGCTGCCATAAGAAGAACTTTCTTAATGCTCTTTAATTATTTAAGCATTAGTGATATAGAACCCTGAATCGCTAGTTTCTACCCAGCGTTTCGGGTGCAAAGGTGGTAATTCTCCCCCAAAACAGGACTGCTTTCATCCTCAATACGCCCAATCCTACAGGCAATGAGCAGGTTCTCAGTGGCATACCGCATACGGATACCACGAAAGAATCCCCACGCTACCACCCTCGATATTGAATCGCCTGATTAAAACCACCCGCCAAAAGGGGAAAAAGCCCCCTCTAATGGTTGAACCCATTCGGAACTTTTGCAGAACTCTCATACAGAACAGGCAGAGGGGTCTACACCCATTCAACGCCGTACCAGGGCCGTACCATCGCCGTACCAGGGTCGCTTCATCCTCGGATTTCGCCATGAAATCCGAACATGAAGCGGCGCAGGTACGGCGATGGTACGGCGAAGGTGTAGAGGTGGGCATGCCATAACCCCATCATTCCCCTACTTGCAACTCGTGATTCAAGCCTGATTCTGCGCCCGTGGATGCGGCCAAGAGGGCAACCTGGCGCAAAACGAACAGCCCGACCTGTCGGTTTAGTGGTGGGCGGGGTAGAATCGTATGGGCGATACGGCACGCCATATCATTACACCCTTGGATAAATACAGCTGGCAGATTAAAACTTTTTTAATCACCCGTTTACATTCATCGAAGACCGTAGCGATGCGTAGTACGGCATGGTTCACGTAGGTTTTGCTGAGGTCTCGGAGATTCTGAATGGCCAATTTTTCTGTATTCTTTCGCCACTTCTCGCCAGCAACGATAAAAAAAGAGGGGGAGGTAATCCCTCCCCCTGCTTAAGAAAACCACTGCCTAGAAGCTCCACACCAGCGACAGCAGGACGTAGCCTGGCATTTTGCGGTAGACTGCGGTGGAGTGCAGCACCTCCGAGAGCGACTCCTCTACCCACTCGCGCTTGCGCAAGTGCAGCGCATTCTCCACACTAGCCTTCAGCTCTAGGTGCTCCCACTTGTAGCTGGCCGAGGCATCGAAGTCTAGGAAACGCTGGGTGTAGCTGCTGGACCTCACCCAGATCCCCTTTCCCACGAGGGAGAGAGAGAACCGCCCCACTGCGAGGTAGGCCGCAGCCCTTCCCAGCCAATCCTGATACCACGAGCGTCTGCTGCGCCCGCTGATTCGGTTGTCCTGATAGGTGTAGGTAGCCCCCACCTCGAAATCAATGGGCGAATCGTAGAGCCGAGAGAGCAGCCCAAGATACCCTACGGTGTTTCCCGTGGTTATATCCACCACCTGGCCCTGGTACTTGGCCTGGCTGCCCACGTAGTCATACGTCCCTTTCATGCTCACATCGAGCGGCCAATCGCCGAGCCCTATGGTGGCTGAGAGGCTCGCTTGCAGTTGGCTCTCCTTACCCCCGTCCTCGTAGTGTCGGGTGGTTAGATTCTCAGTAGCCGCATCGGTAGCTAGAAGCGAGCCGTCGTCTGTACGACTGTAGAATGCATGGCCGAATACCATAACATTGCTCAGCAGATTGAGGTAGTTGTAGGTAAGCACGGCCTCAGTCCCCTTCCCGAAAGGGTTCGAACTGGATGATGGTGTGTATACTTCATTGTACCCCGCAAGCCAGCCAACCCGGCTAAACGAGTATAGACCTGCCTTCTCCGTGGTTCGCTCTACCGAGAGGGTAAACGAGTGGAAATCGCTCATATTCAGCTCTAGCGAAAACTTAGGCTCCATCCGAAAAGCCTCCTTCCCCTCCTGCTGCCCCTGTAGCATCCTGTAGTAGGCGAAGTAGGAACCCAGCGAGAAGCGTAGCATCCCCAGGTTCTTCATGAATCCCGCGTAGGCTTTAGGGCTATGCCACAGCAGCCGTTCGTGCGAATCAACAAAGCGCGGTACATACACACGCTGGCTCTCTGTGGACTGCCGGCAGCTCAGCTCGCCCACCGCATGCACTCCCCATAGTAAGGGGTGATCGAAACGCACGTAGGCCTCCCAGTCCCACGGGGTTGCGCGGCGTGAGTAGCCGTACCGATATGGGTGCTCAGCATCAGCCCCTATATCGGCTGCTATGGGTAGCGTAGGGGTGCTCATGGAATAGTCGCCCCCCTGCCGACTCGTCTCCCAGCTGAAGTTGGCCCCAGCAGTGAACAAGCCTGTACCCACCTGCCGATTCACCTCTAGCGTCTGCCCCGCCTCTAGGCTTATCCGCTTTCCACTATCCGCCACAGAGAGCTGCTCAAGACCCGAAGCCCGCGCCCTATCGATAGCCGTTCTATACTGCCTGAAGTTGAATTTGGTATCGGCCCGTAGCGAGAATTGGGCATTGGGAATCCACCGCTGGGATATTCGCTGCGAAACTAAGAGCGAACCCAACCGCCCCCTCCTCTCCTCCAGCAGCCCCACAGTCCCCCTGGCAAGCTGGTAGACATCCTCGCTCTGGTAGAATCTGCTGGCAGCACTCTGGGTGTATATCGTATTTGACTTGAGCCGATACCCCTTCGCGGGAAGCCAGGTAAAGTTCACATTGCCCATCCCGCTCAGCCGAGCGTACTCATCCTTTGGGGAGACCACAAGCGCCTCCTCCTCTGGTGTGAATGATAGCACGCTGGCACGCACCTTTCCTCCCCCTAGCAGATCCTCCTTCCCCACCACGTTTGCCAGGTAGTCGCTCAGGGTGAAGATCGGGAGTCCGATATTGTTGGCGTTGGCCAGCGCGCTCAGTGACATATCGCCCATGATCCCGATGAGCGAGGCCTTCCCGTTGAAGCGTTTTACTACCCCGCCGCCACCCTCCACGTACCCATTGAGTTTGATGGGGTGCTTCGACTTTAGGTTCAGCGCCATCTGCCGCTCAGCACGGTACCTATTGGCCACATCGCCATCCTGGTAGTCCTTTATCACCTCCATCGACTGCGCAAAGTCTGCTGGGAGCGTATTGAGGGTGGTTCCCGTGGAGGAGGAGAGCAGATCCTTCCCGTTCACCAGGATCTTGTCTATCTGCTTTCCCTGAAACGAGAGTTGCCCGCTCCGGCTCACCTCCATGCCCGGCATCTTGCGAATCACCTCGCCTATATTCCGCTCATTCCCCTTGGTATAGTAGCCTGTGCTGTAGACCAGCGTATCGCCCTTGGCGTACATATTCTTGGCATCGGCCACCACCCGTACCCCTTCTATCCCTATGGTCTCCTCGGCCATCACCACCCGCAGCGGGCTGGGTATGGTCTGTAGACTGTAGCGTTTTTTGAAAACGGAGTAGCCCATGGAGCGCACCGTAATCCAAACGCTCCCCTCTATGCCCTCCGCGAGCTGGAGAGCAAACGCCCCGTTCTCCTTGCTGGCCGTGTAGGTGAGGCTGTGCCGCACTAGGCTGTCGCCAGAGGCGAACACGTTCGCGTATGCTACCGAGCACCCCTGCGTATCAACCACATGCCCGCTGATGGTAGTCGGCTGCGATACAGCCCTACCCACTAACCCCAGCAGCAGAGAGAGAACCAGCGAGCCCAGTATCGCTAGCTGGCGCATGGTGCTAGATCTTTATCACCTGCATCTGTCCGCTTGCCCGCTCGCCACGTTTCTGGAGTGTGCCTAATTTCTGCTGTAGCCGCTTCATGTATTCGGCTTGAGTTACAGCTTTATCGCTCGGCGGCGGCACTATGGTAACCTTATTCGAGAGGTACTCCACTTTCTCAGCCTTGTAGATAAGCCTGGCCACTTGCAATTCCATAATCAGTCCTGGTAGCCCAAAATACCCTGAGGGACCCACCGTTGCCGGGATCTCTTCGCAGAACCACGCTACGCATTCCTGTCCATTCGCTAGGGTGTATGTAGCTTTCCGACACGGTTTGCCTAGAATGGTTTTGGCCTCATCGCCGAGCTTCCATGCCTGCGGTTTTATAGAGTCGGTCTTCACCAAGATAGCATCCCCCACCATATCTGACCACGTGAGCTTCAACCCATTCTCTTGATTCAGGTATACAGAGCCGACTCCCGTCACCTCTATCTTTTGCTCGTTCTTCAGCATCTTACCCTCTACAAATGCGCTCTCTGCGCCCTCGCTGTAGAGGATAAAATGTTTCTCCTCTAGCTGGCCCGCATTCACCATCTGCACGTTTTGACCACTAAGGCCCGCCAGCTCTGGTATATCCACCTTGCGGGTATACTCCACACGAAGCGTATTGCTTGGTTGCGCCATAGCTACCGCTGATATGGCTGCCACAAAAGAAATGCTAAATACTGCCCTGTGATTCATGATGACCATCCTTTCTATTATAAAAAAGAGGGGCTAAAATCAGCCCCTCCTCGCTTGATCACTCTCCCTGGTAGGCACGCTTATTTGCATGCCTACCAGCTAAAAGATTATCACTATCGTGCCGTCGTCAAAAATAATGACTACGACAACAACCACTGTCCCATTCTGCTCTACCACGTACTCTTTTTCGATAGGCAACGTGGATTCTCGAGCTTCTACTCTGTTAGCTAGGCTCGCTATGGCGCTACAAACAGCATGGCCAGTGCCAAAAACAGAGCACAAATGAACTTTCTCATAGGTGAAATGGATTTGAGATTCGACATAGGGCCCTTTACTTTAACTGAAGCTTCTACTGCAAAGCTAGCCATTTTTCCAATTCCAGCAAACTCCTCTGCAAAAAAAAAAACTTGCCTTCGCCTTATTGAATACAACATAATATACTGTCAATCAAACGGATGATTCAGCTGAAATTTCCTTAAAAATCTCCCAACTCCATCAGAATCCCATCCCTACGCCAAGCCGCAGCAGGTGGTTCCTCGTCTCGTGCAGCCCGTATGATAGCTGAACCCTGTACCGCCCCGCAAAGCTGTAGCCAAGCCCCGCCTCACCGCCCAGCACCCAGCTCGCGTAGTCGAGCGGGACGATGCTGTACCGGGCGGAGTAGCCACGCGCGCCATGGTAGGAGCGCCCACTGAACCGCTGCCCATACTCCAGGCTGGCAAACAGGCTTAGATTCCCAAATGCCCTCTCACCGTAGACCCCCAGGCTAGCGTTCACACCCATTCGGCTAGCGCCTGCAAACCGTAGATTCCCGATTCGCCCCTCCTCCACGCGGGTAATTCCCAGCCCAGCGTATAGCTTCACATACGCGCTGCTGAATGTGAACCTATAGCCCACCTGGGCATGCGCATCCAGAACCTGCGAGGTGAACTCGGCCCGCGCAATGGCACCACCACTCGAGTTGAACCGGTGGGTATTCAGGGTGTAGACCACGCTCCCCGTCAAATCTATCGATCCTCCGAATCTGTACTTCCCGCTCACCCCGAACTGGTATGATGCCACCTTCTCCCGTACCCCGCGGTATTTCCCGTAGTAGTCGGCATCTGTCCGCTGGTAGCCAATGGCCGCACCCAGCACGAACTGGCCGAAATCGCCAGAGGCGTGGAGCAGAATCCCATCGCTCGAGAAGTTGTACCGAACGTTGCTCGCGAGATCCCTATAGCTGCCCGAAAAGTTCCCCAGGTAGCCGATATCGAACCGGTACTGCCCGCCCTGCGTATTCTCCAGATGTCTGAAGTTCATATCCCTGAGCGCCAAGGCCAAATCCAGATCAACCTTAGAGCGGGGCATCTCTATGCCTATCCGTCCGTTGCCAGTCAGGTTCTCTGGCGAAAGAAGACTTCCTTTTGTCGGCGTAAAGTTATTGATTGCCAGTAGTAATGATTCGAAATAGGTGGGTAAATCATCATACCCCGATGGGTAGGCGTTTGTGTCTGAGGTGATGAAGAGATTCCCCGCATTCCGTTCTCGCGACAGCCGGATGATCTCCTCGTACTGCTCTGGCCTAGCCGAGTGGATAACGTGTAGGATGCGGCCCGCATTGGCCGGGTCCTTCTCGAATTCGGAGGTACGCGCACGGTAGCGATTGATGTACTCATCGGCCGTTACCTCCTGGGCCATCCAGATATCGGCGTAGGGCGCTATGGCATCACCCACGCCCCAGCCGTTGTTGGCCAGCACCAGCATCTCGGGGTACTTGGATTTTATGTACTCGTAGATCTTCCGCATGTAGTCCACCATCCAAGGCTCGTTCCCCGATACCACCTCATCGATAAAATAGCCCGCGATGTTCTCCCTTCCGTAGAAATTGACGAAGTTGTCAATATCGGCAAAGACCTCTTTGAGCGCCCTTTTAGAGGCCCGTGTGTAGGTATAGCCGAGGCTCTTGATCCCGACCTCCCTATTCCGCTGCATCTGCTGGAGATCTTCATCTCTGCGCACTAGCCGCTGCGTTTGGTGGCTCGTCCCCTCGTACGAACCGAAAGCAACGTATGAGAGCAGCCCGCCTCCTTGGGCCGCTATGCCATTCCAGAAAGCGGCATTCACCCCCTTCTTCCCAGTCCAGCGGAAGGCTGGCATAATCACAGATTGGTTCATAACCCCACCCGTGCTGGGGCTCGTGTGCCGCTGGCTAAATCCTACCGCCCCGTTCACGTTCACCTGGAATCGCGCCCGCCCTGCACTTTGGCGAACCCTTCCCTTAGGGGCAAATCTACTGCCATCGCCAAGAAATCCACCTGGCTGATAGGCCGATTGGTATCTGGATGGCGACACCAAGGGTGGCTGCCCTGTAAGGCTCGGCTGGGGACGCTCTTTCCCACTCTCGGCATTCTCCCTTAAAGTTCGCCCATCTTCCTCCCTCTCCTCGCCGCCGTACTGCCCGTAGCTGCTCCCCATTGCGCCGAGCATGAGGAGGAACAGCGCAAAACTGATTAGTTTATTCATTTTCAACACATTAAAACCTATTCAAAAGACCCCTATAGGTTCAATCTTTTACCGCGGGCCTTCCTCAATCTTGCGGGTAAACGGATTTCAATCTATCTCCCGCACCTATCGAAGACCGTACGACGCGGTGTGCCACACATCGTGATGAAGAATTTGCCGTTGGCCTTGCTGCAGAGAGCCACATTTCTATCAATTGGCGAGATTGGCTATCGAGTTCCTGGTAGGGGCGATGCTGTAGGGGCGAGCCGAGAGTTTGCCCGCCCACCCTTAAGGGCGCAGTCCAGCTCGCCCTTCCCCCTCGTAATGCCCGCCCTAACCGAGCCGCGCCGTTTAAATGGATGGATCTTGCCTTACTTTCTGGGCGCTTATCTCCTTTTTCCTGCAAGCGCAAGTATCAGCCCCAACGCCACCCCGAGCAGCGCAGCGTACAGCACCTGGTAATCTGGCGGCAGCAGGAAGCTCACGGTGTGCGCAGGTATCCAGAAGAGCGGGATCGTGCGCAATAGCACAAAGCTCCAATGCCTCCTCCAATCTAGCTTTTGCGCCAATATATCGCCCACCCGAACGGGCGTAATCAATGCTTTCGCCCTGCCACCGCATGCCGTTATGTGGAGATCGCTCACCTTGTGGATGGTCATCATCAGGGGGGCATACACCAGGTTCATCACCACGCTCACGGCGAATGCCACCAGAACCCTCCTCGGCGTAAGCACGCTAGCCCCCAGTGCGTTACTGGCCCCATCCATCCCCATGTACTCCAGCAGCCTGGGAACTCCGCTGGCAAAAACCACAAAGGCCATCTTAATGGTGATGCCCAGCCCGCCCCAAACCACTGCCCGTGCGATAAGGCCAAACCCTGGTTGCCAGTAATGGCCAACTCGTATGCGCAACGCTAGGCTCTCTCCCAGGGTGGCTAGCACCGCGAATTTGAAGAACGCCATAATCAGCCCGTGCGCCCGGTTGAAATTCTCATACCATTGCCCCAAGGGTGGTATGCAAACCAGCCCCATTACCACGAGAATGATTGCTGCTGCAACCCAAAGATCAACTCTCTTAAACCTCATAAATACCGCGGAATTACTGAATATGCACCGTATTCACGCAATGGACGGCATGGGTACTCCTCCACAACCACGCCGCAACTGTTCTGGGTGAACACAAAACCACCCCTTGGGGACAAATCGAATTCATCGACTCGCCCTCCAAGGGGTGGGAATCTACTTCGTGCTAGCTATACAGTTCACCTGGGGATAGCGTAGCTCCCCGCAGCTTTGGCAGGCCTATTCAGCCGGGGTCGGCTGGGAGGACTCTATTGGCTGAGACTGCTCTGCAGGCTGGCTCTGCGCCGTATCACCCGTGGGGACAGCTGGCAGTTCGGTGGGCATAGCTCCCGAGGTGGTGCGCCGTACCTGCTCTTCAATCATCGACTTGCTCTCCGTTTCCCCCCGATGCGGCAAGGCAGCCACCGCCACCAGGCTAAGGAGCACTAGCGCACCCGCAAGCGTCCACGTCGCTTTCTCTAGAAAATCGGCCGTTTTACGCACCCCCATCATCTGCCCCGTCTCGGCAAAATTGGAGGCTAATCCCCCTCCCTTTGAGTTCTGTACCAGCACTATCAGCACCAAGAGAACACAGACGATCAGGATGAGTATCGAAATGAAATTATACATTGATCTACAGACGTTTATTCAAATTCTAACGTTCACGCAAAGCCTCAATTTTCCCCGCAAAGTAAGCACTTTTTTCTGGATTTCTAGCCGCGAGCCGATTATACATGGTGATGGCTATGGCAAAATCCCCCTTCTCTGCGTGCATATCCGCCAGATGCTCGCTCACTATACTCCGCGATAGCACGCTGGATTCCCTAGCCAGATCCTCCTGCTGCTCTGTAGCATCTGCTGGTTTCTTGGCCATCTCACGCATGGTCTCCAGCAGGCTGTCCAGATTATTGAGGTACGACTCTATGCGTTGCATCTGATCCTTCCCCTCCTGCTTTGCCTTCCTGTAGAGCGGATTCAGCTGCGTTCGCACGTACTCGTACCCCTCTGCCGAGAGTGTGCCCGCGCCACCCTCCAGCGTGAATAGCGAGGCCGAAATCTCGGGGACTGGGGTAGCCAATGACTGGTCGAGCACGCCTCGAAGATCTACCTCGCCTGCTTCAGCTCCTATAGTCCCGGTAGAGGCCGATTCTCCTGTATCTTGCCTGCGTGTCGGTGAGTCTCCCCCCTTGGCCTGTCCACTCCTAGCCCGGACACTTCCGCCCAAGAGGGCATTCCAGTCCATAACCACGGTGGTTGGCTCTGTGCTATCTGCCATGCTGGAATCGTCCCCCCCTGCGCCTCTAGCCGCTGCAGGTTGGGGATCTGCATTCGCCAAATCACGTTCAATAACCCCATTTTTACCCCCATTCTCCGCGCTTTCTGCCCGTCCCTGACCATCACTGCCCGCCTCGCTGTAGAACGCCGCAAAGCTGGGGTCATGGGCCTGTTCTTGGGCATCGTGCGCATCTACACCCTGCGATGCATCCTCTGGGGCTACAGGGCTGGAGGCAGGGGGCGGGGGAACGCTATCGACGCTTCGGGAGGCTAGGGGGGCGCTGGCCGGGGATGGCTGGGAGGCGCTGGGGAACGAGCCCGTCGCTACGGGGGCGTTTCCTGCCATTCCTGCCCCGTTCTCCGCGCTTTCAGGCCCTTCCTGCACTCCACTACCCGCTCCGCCGTAGAACGTCGCAAAACTGGGGTCGTGGGCTTGTTCTTGGGCATCGTGCGTGTCCAATGCCTGCGTATCCTGTTTCGGCTCGGTTTCCACTTGGGGAGAACTTGGCGCGTACTCCTGCGTTGCTACAGTCTCCCGGGGGGCGCTGTAGGCTACCGTGGTAGTAGTGTACGCCTCCCCATCTGAAGGGTTCTCATGCTGTTGATGCTGTGGATTTTCTACGCTGAATGGTGAGGTCGATGCTGCTGAAGTCTCTTGGGGTTGAGATGCCTCGCTTACCGCATCGCTGGGCAGCAGATCATCCAGCTCTACCGTTAGCGGCAGCAGACTACCATTCACTGCCCTGTACACCGACACCGCGCTGGGGACCTGGGCTGCAATCTGGAACAGTAGCTGGCTACGATTGGCACTCGGGGCCTGCGAAGTCCCCACTCCACGCGCTCGCAGCAGATGCGCCGCATGGCAGTACGGATACTTTGCGCAGAGCTCTGCGGCCCACCCGGCATCAGATTCGTTTATGGCTGCTTGCCCAAAGAGCAAAGAATAGAATTTCTCGGCAGTTTCCATACGTTCTCTGGGTATAGGTACAAAAAATTACCAGTTGGCGACAGCGGCGTTGAAAATGTCCTCTACCAGCTTATCGGCAATGGTCTCCACCAGCTGGGCCTCCACCTGCGCAAGAATCTGGGATGAGGGGAAATCCTCGTATTGGCTAAAGGTCTGGTCATAGTTCCCATGCTCATCCTGCGCGTTCTTGAATACCACGTGAATGGCAATGGTTAGGCGATTCTGCGCCGCCTGCTCGTTGCTCTGGATGGTTACCGGGGCAACGGAATAGCCGGTAATCTCGCCGGTGAAGTCGAAATCCCCCCCCTGCTCCACCAGCTCTAGGCTCGTCTGGGTGATAAAACGTTCCTTGAGCTTCTCGCCCACAAGTGACGCCAGCGTGGGATTCACAATCGGGGCAACATTCTGGAAGTGTCCTATGCTCACCGTGTGGGTCGTGGGTGATATGCTAGCCCCTGTGAATGAATACTTAATGGAACACGCAGTGAATAGAATTCCACACAGTCCGCAGAGAGGCGCAAGCACGCCGTACTGGTAGAAACGTCGTTCCCACGTAATGCCACATCCTTTACACTCCCCCCTTCGCAGCACCCTGGGTAGGCAGCCGACCAGCATGTCAATAACCTGCTTACCGACGCTGTGTATCCCTCTGGAACACGCCTTTCTCCCCCTGCGCAATGATGCGAATAGCCCTCTCATGCCTTAATGCCGTACTCTCTGATTTTCCGATATAGCGTCCGCTCAGAGATGCCCAATTCCTTTGCCGTCACCCTACGATGCCCCCGATTCTTCTCCAGCGTTCGCCGAATTACACCCTCCTCCAGGTCGGCCAACGAGCCCCCACCCTCCTGCACCACCACGGGTTCTACCACGGGTACCTTTGACGATGCTGCTGTAGGCTGAACCACAGGGATCGATGTGCCTGGCACGCCCAGCCCTCTGTGGGCATCCATATCGCTGAATAGCCTCGGGTTGGCCGCCACATACCGCGCTGCCTCGGGGGAAGCCCCCCCCTGCATAAGGTCGTACACCAGATGCTTGAGCTCATTCATATCGGTTCGCATCTCGTAAAGCACGCTGTAGAGGAGGTCGCGCTCGCTCTTGAGCTCTGAATCGGCCCCATGGTAGAGCGCCGGGAGCGCATTGCCATAAGGGCGTGGCAGGTAGCGCTGCAGTGTCTCGCCAGTGATTTCCCGCTCTTGCTCTACTATGGATATCTGCTCTGTAACATTCTTGAGCTGCCGAATGTTGCCCGGCCAGCTGTAAGCCAAGAGTGCCTCCTGAGCTCCACTGCCCAGGCGGATAGCTGGCATGCGGTACTTCTCAGAAAAATCGATGGCAAAATGCTTAAAGAGCAGAACCGCATCATCGCCCCGTTCGCGGAGAGGGGGGACGTTAATGGGCACTGTCGATAGCCGATAGTAGAGGTCTTCGCGAAAACGCCCCTGGGCTATTGCCTCCTCCAGATGCACATTGGTCGCAGCTATCACCCGAATGTCGGTACGTTGCACCGCGCTAGAACCCACCTTCAGGAATTCACCCGACTCCAGCACTCTGAGCAGTCGTGCCTGCGTGGGCAGGGGGAGTTCTGCCACCTCGTCGAGAAATATGGTACCGCCGTCGGCCACCTCAAAGTAACCCTTACGGTTGTCAACAGCCCCGGTGAATGAACCCTTCACATGCCCGAAAAGCTCGGAGTCAATGGTGCCCTCTGGTATAGCACCGCAGTTGACCGCTATGTACTGCCCATGCTTGCGCGCCCCGTACTGATGCACTATCTGCGGAAAGAACTCCTTGCCAGAACCGCTCTCCCCCATCACCAGCACTGAGAGGTCAGTCGGTGCCACCTGGTACGCCACCTCTATAGCGCGCAGCAACGCCGCATTAGTCCCTATAATGCCAAATCGTGCCTTTATTGAATCGAGATCCACTCGCATGGTATACCCCCGTATCGCTAGCAGCAAAGGTAGGTAAAAAAACGAAGGTGGCAATACACGGCAAAAAAAAGACCCGTATGGGTTCCATCTTTTACATCCCTCTCTTGCGCGTAAATCGTCTTTCAAACAATTCAATTCATCGAAAGATATTACCTGCTTTCGTAGCGACGTGGCGCGCCGCGTCGCGATAAATGCCGCGTCGTCTTTGGGAGTTGAGAGAGCTCAGGTCTGGCCTTCCAGGCCACGGGAGTGTATGGTTTTCTAACGCCCAGCTACCCCATTGGCTAGCGTTCCAAGGGCACTCCTACATTGCCAGCGCGAGCCCCACGCCAAACGGGACGAAAAGCGTGATGACCACACCGTGGTAGATACACACCACCGAGTACTCTGGAGCCGTTGCCTTCACTATGAAGGGGAGCGTGGTGTCCATAGAAGTACCTCCAGCAGCACAGATTGGCGCCAGATTCCCCCCGATCTTGGCAAAGGGGCGCGCCAATAGCAGCGCCATAAGCTCACGAGATATACTGCTCAGCAGCGCTACCGCCCCAAGGGTGGCATTGTACTTCTCGGTGATGATTACGCAGCTCAGGCTATAGTAGCCAAATCCTGAGGCCACGGCCAGCAGCTCTTTCAGCAGGTACGAGGGGAATAGCAACCTCGCCACCAAGGCCCCAGCAAATGTACCCACTAGCGTTGCCACTGGCAACAGCAGCAACCGTGGCGACATCTTGGTGATGGCGGCAAGCGTTGAGGGCTCCCCGCCCACCGTAATCCCCACCAGGCACATTAGGATGTAGAGGGCTACCAGCGTGATATTCGGATTGTACACCCACTCTGGCAACGGAACGAAAAAGCTCAAGAGCATGCCCACAACAAATACCCCCAGAAATGAGAGTGTATGCCAAACAGCTTTCATAACGTCACTGAATTGATAGCAGCACCCCTGCTAATTCTCTCCTTTTACCCTCCTTGTTCTCCGCAGCAGCAATTTCTCAAATAGCCATCCCGCGGCAATGCTACCAGCCACCAGCAGCACGGTGATCGCTAGCGACTGCAAACCCAGAGTGTGGAGATTCGACCTTACCTCTGGCCTGTGCCCTATAGAGAGCCCTAGGGTGAAAAGAAGCACGTAGAGCGTGATCCCAACCAGCTTATTCGCCCCTTTTATCAGCTGGCGAAAACGGCGTAAAAAGTAACCCACAACCGCACCTGCAGCCATGAGTATTACCAGTATTACTATTTCCATAGATGCTCTGGATATACACCCTGTTCTACTAAGCCGGCTAACTGTGCTGCCACGTAGGGCCTATCTGCTGGATAGGTAACACCGCACCAAGGCGAACGGCAGGGTAATACCTGGCAACGAGCCAACCCCGCCGCAAGCGACCGCTCCACCACCGTGGGTATATAGCACTCCGCTTTCTGAGTATCAGCCCCACCCTGGAAAAAATCGCGAATGTACTCCTCCGCCCTCTGGATGTAGTCTGGCGTGAATCCCCAGCAGTTCATCGATACCACACTATCCTCTGGCAATCCCACAGGGCGGCCAGCATCGGCTTCATCCACAATGCCCCCTGCCGTCTTCCGGATTTTCGTGTGCTCCCGTATGCCCTGCAGCTGCCCCTGGGCATCGAGCCTACATACACCGCGAGATACCGTGCCCGCCTCAGAAAGGGTGGCTGCCAGCGAGTACCCCACCATGCTCCATACCCCCGTGCCTACCGTTTGGCCCAAATGCCCTCCTAGAGTTTGAAATGCGGGTAGCCCGTAGAAATCGTCAGCATTGATCACGGCAAACGGACCCTCTATAGCATCCTTCGCGCACCAAACGGCATGGGCGGTTCCCCAGGGTTTCACTCTACCCGCAGGCACTTCTATACCCGTGGGCATGGTCTCTACCTCTTGGTAGGCTAGCTGAACGGGTAAATTCTCGGGCAACTTAGCCAACACCTGCTGCCGAAAGTCTGCCTCTATTGCCCTTCTTATGATAAACACCACCCGACCAAAACCACTTCGGAGGGCATCATACACAGAATATTCTAGGATGGTAGTGCCACCTGGGCCTATGCCATCCAGCTGCTTTATACCGCCATACCGACTACCTATGCCAGCAGCCAGCACCAAAAGCGTTGGAGAATTTGGCATCGCTATCTTGCTAAAAAACGCCGCGAAGTTGTGAAAAAAATCAATGGCAATGCCTCTCCCTGCAGTTCAGTTCCACGTTTAAAATGGGAAAACACTGTTGCACAGCTCTCTCTAGCATCAAAAAGCTATACGGCTTGGTACAGAGAATCTCGCTCAAGGGGGGTGTAGCCCGCATCGAGCACTATCTGCCGGAGCTCGCTTACCGTAGCCGTCGGTTGCTGGTCTTCGACACCCGCCATGCTGTAGATCCTCGTGCTATCGCCTATCGTCCCATCCAGATCGTCTACCCCGTAGGCCAATGCCAGCGGGATATTGCGCTTCCCTAGCATTGGCCAATACCCCTTAAGATGCTGGATATTATCCAAGTATAGCCTACAGACAGCGTAGTTCCGTAGCACCTCTAGGGTAGACACCTCGCCCCGTACTCCCAGCCTATTCCCAGCCGCACGGAACTTTAGGGGGATAAAACAGTTGAATCCTCCCGTTTCATCCTGCAGCCTACGGAGCTGTTCTAGGTGATCCACCCTATCTGCATAGCCCTCTATGTGGCCAAAGAGCATGGTGGCATTTGATCGCATTCCGAGGCGATGGGCCTGCCAATGCACCTCTAGCCACTGCTGCGCCGTGCATTTCTCTGGGCATATCTGCTGGCGAACCTCCTCGGCAAATATCTCTGCGCCACCACCCGGAATAGAATCCAGCCCTGCCGCTTGTAGCTGGGCCAACGCCACATCTAGCGAAAGGTTGGCATCTCGCACCAGCGGCACCAGCTCTACCGCCGAGAATGCCTTGATATGCAGCCTCGGAGCCGCCTGTCGTACCGTCTGCAGCAGCTCTACCACATGGTGAAATGTCCATTCAGGATGCACTCCCCCCGTGATATGAACCTCTGTGTTACCCTCTTCCTGCAGCTTGCGAGCCTTAGAGGCTATCTGCTCTAGGGTGAGTTCCCAAGCCTCCGGATGCCCACGCTCCTTGCGGAATGAGCAGAAACTGCACTGGTAGCGGCACAGGTTGGTCGGTTCTATATGCCCATTACGATTGTAGTAGGTGCTAAGCCCATTGAGGCGAAGCCGGGTATAGCTTGCAGCCAACGAGAGTAGAGGGGGGGAGGCATACCTGTAGAGCGCTAACCCCTGGGCAGGCGTGAGCCGTTCCCCCGCCATTGCCGCTTCTATTCCCTCGCGAACCTCTAGCGGTGCACTAGGCAGGTGGAGGCCTATCAACCTCCGCTTGCGCTCCATAAGCACCTCAACACTAGGGGTGTGCAACTCTTCAAGAGGGAATTCCATGCCAATGGCTCTTTCTATTGCCCTCCTATAACGGTGAAGCCCCTTCCTTTGTTTCACCACCTCGGGTAACTATTGCCTTTTTCTGCCATAAGACCTCAACAAAAACTCCCCCATGGGTTCAATCTTTTATCGCAGGCCTTTCCCCGATGCAGCACGTCGCACCGTTTAATGGATTTTTGCAGAGGTCTTGGTTGGTACGGCATACCTCGCCACAGCCTCCCCTCCAATGCCGACTGTAGGGGCGGGGTCTTCGCAATGCGAAGATTTCCCCGCCCACCGCCTCATCCGCCATGCTTACGCCCACCCTTCCCTCCCCCGCTTCCCCTTACGCTCCCTCTACAAAAAACTCGGTGGGGTGCAAACGATTCTGCCTGCACCCCGCCTGGTCTATAACACCGCTCGGCTAGAAATTCTCGTAATCCGAGTCGCTGGGAGTATCCATCCCCATGTCTAGCACCACGCCACCGGGCTTTTTGGTAGCTGGCGGAGGTACGGGCGCTGTAGGTTTCGCAGGAGGAGTAGCGGGTGCGGCCTTCCCTGCTGGCGGAGCTGGCACCGTAGGCTTAACTGGGTGCACTGTCGTAACCGTAGGCTTAACCCGTGGCCCAGCTGCCTTGGTGGTCGTGGCGGGCTTACCTACCGTGGCAGCAGGCAATGTGCTAGCCCCCTTTGTGGCAGTTGTTGGCACACTCGTGGCATTCCCTGGATGCTTTATGGCCGGCTTGGCTGGCGATGCACCGCTAGGCGCATGGGTATTGGGCTGTGCGAATGACGGAGGCTGTGGGGTGGTGCTCCGCTTGGGTGTGGTGGAGGCACTGGCTGGCTTGGCTACACGCGATAGGTCTATCTTGAAGTAGCTCATCTGCACCCCAAGTTCATTGGCCAGGCGGGCAAGGGTAACGGCATTATCGGCCAGGTTATCGCTGCTCGCTGCATTGGTTTGAGACACGCTATTGAGCTGCTGAATCGCGCTGTTCACCTGGTCAGCACCAGAGCGTTGCTCCGCGCTAGATACCGCCACCTCGCGGGCAATGCTCAGGCTGCTCTGCACATTGGGTACTATCGCATCCACCGCCGTTGCGGTTTGGTCTGAGGTTTGCACTGCCGAATTCACCAGGCTTATTACCTCGGCTGCTGCATCACCGCTACGCTCTGCCAGCTTACGAACCTCTGAGGCCACCACGGCAAATCCTCTACCATGCTCGCCTGCACGGGCCGCCTCTACCGCGGCATTGAGCGCGAGGATGTTCGTCTGGCTGGCTATCTCGCTCACCACGCTAATCTTCGCTGCTATATCCTGCACGGCCTTACGGCTGCTGCTTACATGCTGCTTGAGCTCTTCAAGAATCGCCGCCACCTTCTCCGACACCTTTTCAGACTGCTGCGCGTTGGCCGCATTGGCATCTATGTTGGCCGCCATCTCCTCCATGGCGCTGCTCACCTCTTCTGCGCTGCTAGCCTGCGAACTCGCACCCTCGGCTATCATGCGGCTCGAGTGCTCCATCTCTTTCCCGCTATTCTGCAGCTCCATGGTGGCATTGGCCAGAGAGGCTATCAGCTCTGAGAGTTTCGCATGCAGATCCTCGGCCAGTTGCGCGAGCCGGCCCCCCTCATCCTTCCGGCTCAGATCTCGCGCCTCAAGCCCGCTCTCCGATATGAGGTCGCCATCGCGCATCCGGGTGAAGAACAGCAGCAGCTTCCTGTAAATCCTCGAGAGATGGTTGGCCGACACCGTGACACCGTAGATTATGAGCAGGATGAAGCCCACTGGGATCAGAACCATCAGGATCGCCACAAAGTTGAAGAACTTCCCCGCCTCCCGGTCTATGTAGTCCACCACATCGGTGAAGAACTGGATGATCTTAGCCTGGTTCTCCGCTAGCGTGGCGAGTACTGCGCGTTTCTGTTCCATCAGCCCCTTCAACGCTGCGACCTCTTCCACTAGATCGGCGAGCTGGGCACGCACCTCAGCAGATTGCGATGCGCTACGAGCCTCCAGCACCTCTAGCCCCTGCTGTGCCTGCCCCAGCAGCTGGGGGGCATCTATCAGCGCCGGATCAGACAGCCAGGTCTGCACTGCCGCGAGCTGCTCGGCACTCCCGGTGTTCTCTAGCTCCAGCGCATGCTTATGGAGCAGCTGCATGTACGCTGACTGGATATGCTGAATCCCTACGTAGAGCTTGCCCTCTACCTCAAAAAAACTGTCGGCTCCAGCCCTATAGTTCGCCACAGACTGCATGTAGATATCCCGAAATTTCACCGCCGGGCCCGCAGACTTTATAGTCGCCTCGGTATTAGCCACCGCATCAAAGAGCGAAAAAAGGGAATCGTAGGTCTTTACTACGGCCTGATCATGTGTCCGGCGGTACTCTTCCGTAAGCAGGAAGAGCCGATTCACAAACCGGTTATTCTTGTCCGTGATCTTGTAGGCTGGCAGAAAATCGCGAAAGATCTTCAGCGCTGATACTCCTACTATTGTGACCACTGCAAATCCTACTACGCCCACGGCCACCGACGTGTAGAACTTCCCCCTCAGCGAGAGGTTGGCGGCATATTTCATCAAGCCCATAGCGCTAGCTTTTCTGTATTGCTAAGTTTAAGTAATAATTGGTTTTCTAGTATACGAACCTTCTTGTTAGAATGTTACGCTGAGTGTCAAAAATGCGGAATCCTAGAGAACGTTTTCTGCCTAAGAATCACGTAACGGAACACAATAAGACGAGGTGCTAAGGGGGCTAGCCGCGGATTGCCATCGTTGTTGAAATTCTTGAACGCTTTCCAAAAATCCACATGCGCACGCAGCACCGCCATAAACAGCGCCCCGCGCCCGCTCAGCAGGTATACCAACGCCGCCGCCCCATCGAGCAGCATCCTAAGAATCAGCCGAATCCACCTACTCCGCGCTGGGAGGTTCGCATGCAGCATCCAGAGGCTGTTGCGGAAGTTCAAGTAGAGCTTGCGGGGCGAGGCTGTAGGCAGCGTTCCACCCCCTATGTGGTATACTACGGACTGGGGTTCCACCCACACCTGCCCGCCAAGCCGACGCATGTGCCAGCAGAGGTCTATCTCCTCCATGTGCGCGAAGAATTCAGCCTTTAGCCCCCCGCACCGCCAGTAGGCCTCAGCCCGCACTGCTAGGCACGCACCGCTAGCCCAGTGCACAGGCCGAGCATCGTCATACTGCCCCTGGTCGCGCTCTACCGTGCCCAGAATCCGGCCGCGGCAGAAGGGGTACCCCAGCCAGTCGAGATACCCACCGCTAGCGCCTGCGTACTCAAAGTGGCCTCGCTGCGCGTAGCTACGGATTTTAGGCATTACCGCCCACCTAGCAGCATCGGCATCAAGGCAGGCCAACAGGGGGGAGAGCCAACCCGGCGACACCTCCACATCGGTATTCAGCAGCACGTAGATCTCTGCCCCTAGAAGCTCCCGAACCCGTGCCAGTGCGAAGTTATACCCCGCAGCAAAGCCTAGATTTTCGCTACTACGCACCACCAGTACCGAGGGGAATGCAGATTCCACATAGCCTGCCGAGCCGTCTGTAGAGCCATTATCGGCCACCACCACCCGTGCGCACTCGGGCACACTGGCCAGCAACGGGGGTAAAAACTGCTCTAGCAGCCCCCGCGTATTCCAGTTCAGCACCACTACGGCCACCCTGCTACTCATCGCCCGCGGGCTTTTGGTGCTTCCAGCGTCGGTGCGACCATAGCCAGTACTCTGGCCGCTCCCGTATACAGCGTTCTAGCGCCGCCAGATGTTGCGCCGTTATCCAGTCCTCGGGCGTCTCCCGTGGAGTATCTGTTATAAACTCAAGGGTTACAGAGAAGTAGCCCCTCTTAGGCTGCCGCATGTGGCAGAAGAATACCGGGGCATCTATTTTCTTGGCTACATGTTCTACGCCCCTGAATACCAAGGTATCCTGATTCAAAAAATGCCCCCAGTAATGATTCCCCTTCCAAGGGGTCTGGTCGGCTATAAGCCCCGCCAGCACAGGTTTCCCCTCATGCTCATAGCGGAGAATGGTGCGCAGCGTATCCTTCATCTCCACGGCCACCGCGCCGAGCCTTTGCCGCGACCGCGTCAGGAGATTCTCTATCCAGCGGTTGCCGACAGGCTTGTAGATCCCCAGGAATACGAACGGGATGATGGGCGCGGCGCACGTCAAAAACTCCCAGTTGCAGTAGTGGGCGGCGGCTATCACCACGCTCCGCCCCTGCTGGTAGTAGGGCTCCATCACCCCCACATTGGTGAACTCGCACCGGCGCACTATCCGCTTGCTAGAGGCGTGCATCATGAACGCGCTCTCTAGCAGAAGATCGGCCAGGTGTCGATAGAATCGCCACGCAAGCCGCCGTATCTCCCCCTCGTCCCGCTCCGGGAATGACCGCCGAAGGTTGCCCAATACCACCCCCCTACGGTACCGGAAAAGGTAGGCGAGCTGAAAGGCCAACACATCGGCCAACCCGTAGAAAATCCAGCGTGGCAACACCCCCACCACGTAGGTAATGCCGTAGAATATGAGGTAGACCGAATACTGGAGTACCCTGCGCATAGCTATCCTCGGTAGAATCCTGCAATAATATCCCTAAACTCCTCAAACATACCACTCCCCGCGCACAGCAGCTCGCCACCGTAGAGATAGTCATCCCCTCCCTGAAAATCCGAAAAACGCACCCCCGCCTCTAGGCATATGGCAATGCCAGCCGCCACATCCCAAGCATGCAAACCGTATTCGTAGAAGGCATCCACCCGGCCCGCGGCCACATAGGCTAGGTCGGTAGCCGCCGATCCCAAGCGTCTAAGCCCATGCGAGTTCCGCATGAAGTAGTCCATCGACCGGAAGAACGACCCCATACTCGAGTAGTCTGTGTAGGGGAAGCCCGTTGCAATTAAGGCTGCATCCACGCTGCCACACTCGCTGGCCTGTAGGGGCTTCCCGTCCAGGTAGGCCCCCTGCCCTTGCACTGCATAGTAGGTCTCTCGGTGCGTGGCCTCATGTATCACCCCTAGAACGGGGACATCGTGGAAAGTAAGCCCAATGCTCACCGCGAATGGCGAGAGCCCGTGGATGAAATTGGTGGTGCCGTCAAGTGGATCTACTATCCAGTTGAACTCTTCCGCCTTCTGCGTGCCACCGCCCTCCTCAGACACTACCCCAGCCTCTGGGAGCAGCTCACGCAGTCTCGGGATAATCATCCCCTCGGCAGTTTTATCTACATACGACACAAAGTCATGCCGTCCCTTCTCCTCCACCGCCTCCTTCCTAAATGTCCTAGCCTCTGCGCGTAGGAATTCCCCCACCTCTACCGCAAGGGCTATCGTAGCTTGGCATACGGGCTGCAAGCGGGCCATCTGGTCTGGTGTCATTGGCATAGCTCTAGGCATTCGCCCCGCATAGCTCCATCCTCGAAGGGTGCTTTTAGTCGCACCCGGGCTATATGCCCTTGGCTGGTAGGCTCTGCGGAGAATCTGGTTCTGATATAGTTATCGGTAAATCCCTGCGCATTTCCATTCGCCCCTACCCGCTCCACCAGCACTGGGCGCACCTGCCCCTCAAAGCGCAGGCAGTAGTGCCTATGCAGCGTATCGGAGAGCGATAGCAGACGCTGAACCCGCTCATGCAGCACGCCGGACTCCACCTGCCCAGGGAGGGTGGCGGCCAGCGTGCCAGGCCTGCGCGAATAGGGGAATACATGCAGGTAAGAGGGCTCTAGCAACTCTATGAACTGGCAGCTCTCCGCGAAATCCGCATCCGTCTCGCCGGGGAATCCCACTATCACATCCACCCCAAGAAAAGGGGTACACAGGTAACGGCGTACAGCCTCTACCCGCTCCCTATATAGCTGCGTGGTATAGCGCCTCCCCATGGCTCGGAGCACTGCGCTTGAACCTGACTGCAGCGGGAGGTGTATATGCGGAAGGAACTTACTAGAAGAGCCCATGAACGCAAGAATACCATCGGTAAGCAGATTCGGCTCTACCGACGAGATCCTGTACCGTGCAATGCCCTCTACCCTCTCAAGCGCCCGCAGCAGCTCTATGAATGCCTCGCCTGTGGTTCGCCCAAAATCCCCCGTGTTCACCCCCGTTAGCACTATCTCACGCACACCCCGCGACGCTATCTGTTCAGCCTCCCGCACTATATCGGCTATCCGTGGACTACGGCTCTCGCCCCTAGCCTGGGGTATTGCGCAGTAGGTACAGCGGTAGCTACAGCCATCCTGCACCTTGAGGAAGGCGCGCGTCCGCCCACCCGAGGAGTACGCATGGAAAAAATCACCATACGGGCCAGAATCCTGCACCTGCCCCGCGCACAAATCCAGCTCGGGGGCTACCCCCTCCATCTCCTGCCCTACGGGCCAAAGCCTGCGGTGCACCAGCAGCGCCAGCTGCGGTTTATCCTTAGCCACCAGCACCAGATCTACCGCAGAGTCGGCCTCCAGCTCCTGGGCTGACAGCTGGGCGTAGCACCCCGCCACCACCACGCGTACATGGGGATTCTGCTGCTTGAGGTGGTGCACTAGCTGCCGAGCCTTACGCTGGGCCTGCTCCGTTACCGCGCACGTATTCACCACCACCACATCGGCTTCGGCAGCCCCCTTGGTCACGGTGTAACCCAGGGCCTGGAACTGCCGGGCATACGTAGCGGTCTCCGAGTAGTTCAGCTTGCACCCTAGAGTCCTAAAGGTTACAGCAGGCATTCCGAGCTATTTGAAAGACCCCGCAAAGGTAGCTATTTTCGGGAGAATAGGCATAGAACTTGGTAGGGGCGGCGCCGAGCAACGCGAGTGCCCGCCCAACCAATTTCCGCATGCTCCCTTCCTCCTATCTATTCTCTGCCCTCTTGCGAACGCCTGTCCGTAGTGGCTTTCTTCCCCTCTTGGAATACGGAGGTTTAAATCATCTGATACTCCCCTGCTCCAAAGACCGTAGCGACGCCGCATTAATAACCGTGATGCGGCATTATATATAATAACCGCGACGCGGCACGCCACGTCGCTACTAAAACCGCGACACCGCATGGTGGCAACGGGCGGGGAAATCTTCGCGCGAACCGCGAAAACCCCGCACCCTACAGTCGGGCTTCTACGGGGAGCCCGGTGTCCCTATAAAAACCGACGCAGCACTGTTAGGGCGGGCACTCGCTACGCTCGGCACCGCCCCTACCAAGAAGGCAATAGCAAATCTCGCCAATGGATAGAAATGTGACTATCTGCTGAAAACCTACGGAAAATTCTTTATCGCGACGCGGCGCGCCGCGTCGCTACGGTCTTCGAGAAATGGAATTGCGTAATTAAAACCTGTTTACCCGCAAGAAGGAAAAGAACCCTTTAAAAGAAATTGACCACATACGGGCCTTTTGCAGAGGGCCTCCCCTTTTGGAATACGGCGGTTAAATCCTATTCTCCCGTTTCTCGGAGGACGTAGCGACGCGGCGTGCCGCGTCGTCTTAAATCCCCCTTTTCTGGTACCTAAACACCCTGCCGCTTAGGTATTCACCCATTCTTACTTCAGCGCCTTGTATTGCACCTCGTCTACGGGTTCTAGCCATTCAGTCTGCGCACCCTCCTCCGTCTTCGTCATGTAGGTGAGGTGTTGAAACCAGCTGTCCTGCGCCGCACCGTGCCAGTGCTTAGTCTCGGCTGGGATCACAATCACTTTCCCCGGCACCATCTCCGTTGCAGCCTGCCCCCATTCCTGGTACCAACCGTGCCCTGCCACGCAGATAAGCACCTGCACGCTCTTGTGGTGGATATGCCAGTTGTTTCGACACCCCGGCTCGAAGGTTACGTTAACAGGGCCCCCGCTATCGGCATTCATCGGCGCTACCCAGCTCCGCCCGCTGAAGTAGTGCGCGTAAGCCGTATTGGCGCCCCCTAGCGGCCATACGCTGAAATCTACCGGAGTACCCAGCTTTTCGCCACTTCCCAGTTGATAATTGATTTTCCCATTGCGGTTAAGCACCTGATAGAGCGCATTGCGCAGGCGTGCCGCTTCCACATTGCCCACACGTTTTGCCAGCACGTCGGGGAGCATCTTCAGGCACTCGTCCTCCACTCCTACGTTTCGCGCCCCCTGAATGTGGCTGCATAGCTGCCAATGCACCCCCTCTATTGCCGTTAATGCGGATAGGGTAACCAGCTCGCGCTGCTGAACCGTAAGATTATCGCGGGCAAAAATGTCGCCAAAGAGATGCGCCTTGAGGTAGTAGTCCATTTGCGGCGCGAAGGTGTAATCGAACGGGCGACCCGAGATCTTAGTCTGTACTGCAGTGCCCTCCCTTACCGCATCGTAATCTGTAGGGAGCGGAGAGGCTTCAGCACCCTCCTGCGGCGTTTTACCAGCTTGCATCCGCGCTTCTACAGCATGTTGAAGCGCGTTTAGGGCATTGAGCGCGCGCGGAAATCCCGTGTAGGCATAGAGCTGGCATAGGGCCTCTTTGACCTGGCTTACCGTAAGCCCGTCGTCAAACCCCCGTTCTATAGCTTGCTCTAGGCGGCTGAGATCCCCCTTCGCCTCTAAACACGCGATGGCCGCGAGGCTTTCCTGTTGCGGTGTAAGAGTAGCTTTTTCCATTGTTGTCTGCGCGGTTAGTGTGTTCACCAGTAAGAGGAAAGCAGCAATAAAAATGGAAATTCGTGTTACCATAGCGTTATAAGTTTTTCCCAAAGAATACTTTCAGTTTTTCCACTGCCTTATCCACATATTCGGGATACCAGTAGGTCTTGATATGGGTGGCCCCAGGAATGAGGAATAGCTCTTTGTTCTGCGTACCGGTGGCATGCGAGAAGCATTGCCCGGTCATGTAGAACGTATCGGCAGCACCGCCCGCCATCATCAGCAGCGGTTGATTGATAAGCTCCATACCCTGGGAGGCATCAAACGCCGCAAGGTCGATGAGCGAACTCTTGGTATACCTGGATGAAGAACCCGGATGCCGGTGCGTCACGTAGTAGTATTCGTAGCCATCGCGGTAGAGGTCGTAGGGCAATCGGGCCACCTGCTCGGGGGTCAATCCGCTCATATCACCCACATACTCGGGAGCTTCGCCCGCTGCTTCTTTGGCACGCGCAGCAGAGGCATCGGCCAGACGCTCCTGAATCTGGTTGATTTGCCCATCGAGAAAACCGTTACGGCGAACCAAGCCAGTGTTGAACAGGCTTAGCGTGGCCACCGCCCTAAAGCGTTTATCGGTCTGCGCCACCTTTGCCGTATAGCCTCCACCACCGCAGATCCCGAGTATGCCGATACGATCAGCATCCACACCCGGGAATTGCTGCAGGATGTCGGCCGCCCGCCGTATATCCTCCATGCGGTTGGCTGGCTTATCCACGTTGCGAGGTTCCCCTTCGCTCCCTCCCTGATAGGCAGCATCGAACGCCAAGGCAACGTAGCCCAATTCGGCCAGACGCTGACTGTAAAGACCTGCCACCTGCTCTTTGCACCCACCGTTGGGGTGCGCCACCACCACCGCGGCGTATCGTTTTGTAGAATCGTAACCTGCGGGCGTATAAACGTTCGCGGCGATCTTCAAACCGCCTAGCTGATAGGTAATTGGGTAGATGTTCACCTCCCCAGCTTCATTCTTTGTCAATGCGCCGCGATAAACCAGCCCGAAAGGATTGTCATTAGGGCTTTTGATGGACTTGAGATCCACGTAGGTGAACGGTTCTTTACGCCTCTCCATTGTTTTCTTCTTTTGGGGCATTGCGGCTGCCGCGGGTAAAGAGAGCAGTAGGGCAAGCATGCCGATGATAGCACTTCTCATGGCTTGAACCGCAATTGGGTCTATTAGGCCACCATATCATCGAGAGAAAAACGGGTACTACGCCTATTGTGTATCGCATCTAGCACGCGGCTATTCTCCATAATCTCCTTATGGTTATACCATTTCTGCCTCGTTCCGTAGCCTCCTATGGCTGGTGAATTCGTGTGCAATTTAGGCATTTTCCCAAAATTTCACAAAACCCACCTGCTAAACTGCCCTCCTCGCGAGGCTGCACCGCGCATTTCCCGGCCATCCTCCCGCATCCCTATTTTGGGGTGCTAGCCCGCCTGCCCCCCCTTGAAACCACTGCTAAAGCCTCGAGCTGATGCCGTTTGAAGACGATTCCTTTTTCTTTTTTATGGTGAAAAAGAATTTTAATCTCCCACCTCTCTTTTCTATCGAAGGCCGTAGCATCTCGGCGTACCGCACCGTTTAAACCGCGCCGACACATTGCAATTGCAATCCACCACAAACTCTGACAATTCTTGCAGGCTCCCCATTCTTCGGTAATCCCGCGATTATTCCCTACTTTCGCGTTGACATTGAACCCAAGTAGTAATGTAAGCCAAGTTGCCGCGCCAAATCCCCATACATCCCCCATGCTATCCACTCCTCTCTCCCTCTCAGAACTTGCCCGCCGCTTGGCGCATGCGGTGCGGAGCGCATTCCCAGAGCCCCTATGGGTAGTGGCTGAAATCGCCAACCTCCAGGAGCATCGGAATGGGCATTGCTACCTAGAGCTGGTAGAGGTAGACCCCTCCACCAGGGCCAGAGTGGCCAGCATGCGCGCCACCATCTGGGCCAATAGGTACAGCATGCTCAAGCCCATGTTCCAGAGCGGTGCAGGCATACCGCTAGCGGCAGGGCTGAAAGTGCTGTTCTTCGCCCAGCCCGATTTCCACCCACAGTACGGACTCTCGCTCAACATCACCAGCATCGATCCCGCCTACACCGCAGGGGCGTTGGCCCAGGCGCGGCTACGTACCATAGAGCGGCTTCGCACCGAGGGGCTCTACGGCCTGAATAAGTCCCTGCCGTTCCCCGAGCTCCCGAGGAGAATCGCGATAGTTTCTGCCAAGAATGCGGCTGGCTACCAAGATTTTGTGCATCATCTCGCGCCCACCGTTGCGCATTTTCACCTGCACCTACTGCTCTTTGAGGCGCTTATGCAGGGCGAGCAGGCCCCCCAATCCATAGTTGCCGCGCTGGCTGCCATCGCCCGTCAATCTGAACGCTGGGACCTCGTGATCGTGATCCGAGGCGGCGGCTCGCAGCTCGACCTCCTCTGCTTTGACGACTACACGGTGGCCGCCGCTATCGCCCGCACCCCCATCCCGGTCATTACGGGGATCGGGCACCAGCGCGATGAGTCAGTTGCCGACCTGGTGGCCTTCCAGTCGGTTAAAACCCCCACGGCTGCCGCCGAATTCATCGCCGAGTACTTCACCCAGGCCCAGCAGCGGGTGTTAGATTATGCCAAGGTAATACTAACGTTATCTACTGAGCTGCAGAGGAATATAAAGGGGGAATTGCAACAGCTCGCGCTACGGGCCAGCAAGGCAGCCACCCTCGCCACTCGGCAGAACGCGCGTAGAAGCGCAGAGCTGCAGGTGCGTATTGCCGCCCATCTCAGGCGAATACTGGCAAACCAACGGGAAAACCATCGCCTGCTGGCAAACCGTATCACCCAGAGCGCAAGGCAACGCTTCACGCTGGCCCACACCCAGCTCCAGGGGCAGGCAAAGCTCTTCCGGGCGGTCAATCCATTCGAGATCCTCGCCAGGGGCTATGCTCTAGTGCGGGGGCCTATGGGGGTGGTCAAGTCGGCCGAACAGCTCCAGGCGGGCACCCCCATAACCATCCTCTTGTCCGATGGTACGAAAAACGCCAAAATAGAATAGGGTTTAAAGTCTAATCCGCAATGGCTGAATAATTCCACAATACTAGCGTCGGGAAAGCAGAATCCAGAACGAATAATGTTCCCATAAATTAGCATTTCTATTCTTTAGATCTTGAAAGGGGAGATACCGTGCGTAGACGGTATCTCCCCTTTTCTTTCGCATTTCTAAATCGATTTAATTTTCACATCGCATCGATGAAATGTGTGTATCCCCCTGTCTCCTCCATAACCGCATTGGAGCCCCACCTGCGCCGTACCATCGCCGTACCTGCTCTATACCTGCGCCGCTTCATCCTCGGATTTCGTAGCGAAATCCGAGGATGAAGCGGCGCAGGTGTTGAGTTGGTACGGCGCAGGTACGGCGGAAGTGCCTCCAGGTGGGGGCGCGCACAGCCCGCTGAAATGCGTTTCATCCTACCAGCCCCCACTACGGAGAAGCCGTTGCACCGACCATCCATTCTCCACCGCTGCGAGGCCTCTAGAAAAGCCTCCGTCCGTATTACACCTTTTTCGGTTACAGCCCATTTTCTTTTCACCACAGGCACCTTGCTAATCAATCCCGCCCGGTTACTGTTGCCATGCAGCACGCCGAGCCATTTATAGTATTGGGGTGCTCGCGTACCAGGTATTTCCCCATTCCTCTCCCAGATATTTTCCTATCTTTGCATCCGATAAAAATGGATGAATCATGGCTCTAATCGCTTCGATATCTGGTATTCGTGGAACGATTGGTGGGCGCCCAAGCGAGGGGCTGAATCCCATAGCTATCGTTCGGTTTGCCTGCGCCTACGCCTTCTGGCTCCGGGGGCGGTGCGGTCGTAGCTCGGCAAAAGTGGTAGTGGGGCGCGACGCACGGATATCTGGGCAGATGGTGAGCCAGGCCGTATCGGCAGCGCTGCAGGGGTGCGGGATAGAGGTGCTAGACATAGGGCTGGCCACCACGCCCACGGTAGAGATGGCCGTAACCCACCTGAAGGCGCAGGGGGGCATCATAGTAACCGCGAGCCACAACGGGCGCGAGTGGAATGCGCTCAAACTCCTCAACGAGCGGGGCGAATTCATATCGGCCGCCGATGGGCAGTCTGTGCTGCACGCGGTGGAGACTGCAGACTACCTATTCCCCGATGTGGATGGGCTAGGGGGGTACCAGCAGATCGGGGGGATGCTGGAGTACCACATTCAGCGGATACTGGAGCTCCCCTACGTGGATGTGGAGGCTATACGCAAGGCCGACCTCTGCGTGGCCTATGACCCGGTGAACTCTGTGGGTGGAATCGCAGTGCCCGCGCTGCTCGGGGCGCTGGGCGTTACCCGGGTGTTTGGGGTGAACCAGGACCCCACTGGGGAGTTCGCGCATAACCCCGAGCCTCTACCCGCCCACCTGGCCTCGCTGAGCCAGCTTGTGGTGCGGGAGAAGGCCGATGTGGGATTTGCGGTGGATCCCGATGTGGATAGGCTGGCGGTGGTATGCGAGGATGGCAGCATGTTTGGCGAGGAGTACACGCTGGTCTCGGTGGCAGACTACATACTGCAGCAAAAGCGGGGCAACACGGTATCAAACCTGTCGAGCACCAGCGCGCTGCGCGATGTAACGATAGTACGTGGGGGGGCCTACTACCCCAGCGCGGTGGGCGAGGTGAATGTGGTGGCACGTATGCGCGAGGTGAACGCTGTGATAGGCGGGGAGGGCAACGGCGGGGTCATACTCCCCGACCTCCACTACGGGAGGGACGCGCTGGTGGGCATCGCGCTGTTCCTCTCGCAGCTCGCCAAGGAGGGGCGCTCGGTGCTAGCTTTACGGCAGAAATACCCATCATACTACATGAGTAAGAACAGGATAGAGCTTACCAGCGGCGTGAGTCCCGATATGGTGCTGGAGAATGTAAAGCGGATTTTTGCAGCCGAGAGGATGAACACGGAAGACGGTGTGCGTATCGATATGCGCGGCGGCTGGGTCCACCTGCGCAAGTCGAACACCGAACCCATAATCCGGGTGTACGCGGAGGGCGCATCGCAGGAGCAGGCCGACGAGCTGGCCAAGGGCATGGTAGATAGGGTGTATGAAATACTGTAAGCCATGGCTAGGCTGGCGGAGTGGTCCAGGATCCCCTGGGTTCGCTGGGGGCTACTGGGGCTGGTATTGGCCGTAGGCCTTACCGTTTACCTGGTGCTGACTGCAGGCCCGGGGAATGACCTGTACGCCGAGGTGCGCCAAGGGCCTTTTGACGTATCGGTAACGGTAACCGGGGAGCTACAGGCGCTGCATAGCGAGGAGATCAACGGCCCGGCAGATGAGATGCGCTCAAAGAACTTCCGGCTGGCAGAAATTCTCATCAAGGACCTTGTGCCCGAGGGGACAATAGTCGACTCTGGCGACTATGTGGGGCTTCTGGATAAGCAGGCCCTCAGCACCCAGCTCAAATCGTTGGAGGACGACGTGGAGAAGGGCGAACAGCAGTACATAAAGACACAGCTCGACACGGCACTCACCCTCCGCGAATTGCGTAACTCGCTCCTGAACCTAGAATTTGAGGTGGAGGATCAACGTATCACCCTAGAGCAGAGCAAGTACGAGCCTCCTGCCACAGTACGCAAGGCGCAGATAAGCCTAGACAAAGCCGAACGCTCACTCCGCCAAGCGCAGAATAACTACAAGCTTAAGCATCAGCAAGCCGTGGCATCAATGCGGGAGGCCGCGCTGAATCTGGACAAGGTGAAGCGTAACCGCGAGAGCATGTTCGAGCTCTTGGATCGCTTCACCATTACCGCACCACGCAGGGGAATGGTGATCTACTACCGCGAGTGGGAGGGGAAGCGCCGCACGGTGGGTTCTCGCATTACGCCCTGGGATCCTGTGGTGGCCACCCTGCCAGATCTCTCGGTTCTCGTATCTAAAACCTACGTGAATGAGGTGGATGTGAGCCGTGTAAAGGTGGGGCAGAGCGTGGAGGTGGGGGCAGATGCCTTCCCCGATAGGCACTATACCGGACGTGTGATTCAGGTGGCCAACGTGGGCGAACAGGTGCAGGGGAACGATGCCAGGGTCTTTGAGGTGCTCGTGCAGCTAGACGGGACCGATTCCATACTCCGCCCGTCGATGACCACCAGCAATCGCATCCTAATCCAGCACCTCGATAGCGCGCGCTATTGCCCCCTGGAGTGCATACATGCGCTAGATTCCATGCAGGTGGTCTACACGGCGGGCGGGCAGCGTAAGGAGGTGAAAGTGGGCGTGTCCAACGATACGGATGCCGTGCTACTCGGCGGACTATCAGTAGGCGAACGTCTCTACCTTAGCATGCCCGAGCATCCCGAGCGCTTTCCCCCTATATCCCTAAAGCAATAGCCCGGTGCTACTTGCCCGTTACGTGCACGATGTGCGGATAGCCGTAGAGGCCATTCGCAGCAATAAGCTGAAATCGCTGCTTACTGCCCTCGGGATCATCTTCGGGGTGGCTGCGGTAATCAGCATGCTGGCCATTGGGAGCGGGGCAAAGCAGGAAATCCTAGAGCAGATGAAGAGCATCGGGGTGAATAACATCGAGGTCCACGCCGTATCAGCCCAAAGCGAGAGCAGCAGCGAGGAGAGCAGCACAACCAAGGAGCAGAATCGTTTCTCGCCGGGGCTCAGCCTGCGCGACGTGGAGGCTATACGCAGGGTGGTGCCGACGGTGCGCTATCTGACCCCCGTGGTATCATATGACGACTACGCGCAGTACAGCGGCATTCGCCTCCGAACCCAGATAGTGGGCATAGGGATCGACTTCCTGAGCATCTACGGGTTGCGGCTCGAGCAGGGTTCTCTCATATCTGAGGAGCAATACCAACGAGGAGCAGCCGTCTGCCTCATAGGCTCCGAGCTGCGCGCCAAGCTCTTCGGGAAGGTTGCACCCGTGGGGAAAAGGCTTAAGATGGGAGGGGTATGGTTTGAGGTGATAGGGGTGCTAACCTACGCTAACGAGGCTGCCAACTCCCAGGCTGGCATGGGGCTAACCAACTACAACGGCAGGATATTCGTCCCGTTCACCTCCCTAACCCTCCGTTATCGGGACCGTGGCAAGCTCACCCAGCAGAGCGGGGGCGGGCAGCTAGTATACTCGCAGAGCAACATCCACCAGCTCGATAAAATAGTGATTCAGGTGGACGAGCCTGAGAATGTGGCTAAGAGCCAAGAGGTGATTGGCCGGTTGCTGAGCAGGCTGCACCAGGGGGTAGATGACTACCAGGTGATAGTGCCAGAGCAGCTACTCCGCCAGCAGCAACGGACAAAGGATATCTTCAACCTGGTACTGGGACTGATAGCGGGCATATCGCTCCTGGTGGGCGGTATCGGCATCATGAATATCATGTACGCCACGGTGATGGAGCGTATAAAGGAGATCGGCACACGGCTGGCGATAGGGGCAAAGAGGGCCGACATTGTGGCGCAGTTCCTGAGCGAGGCGGTACTCATAAGCGTGACAGGAGGCCTCATTGGCGTAGTGCTGGGGATGGTATTCAGCTACCTGATAATGAAGCTGGCGGGCATCCTCACCGTGGTTACGCTCTTCTCCGTGCTGGTGGCCTTTGGGGTATCGGTAGCCGTGGGGGTGATATTCGGCTTTGCACCGGCTAGGAATGCTGCCAGGAGAAACCCGATAGAATCGCTCAGGTATGAGTAGCGCGCAACCTCTATTTTCTTTATCGTAGCCATGAGAAGAGCCCATTTACCTAGTAGAAAGTATCCCCTTGTAGGCCTATGCGCGCGGGTTTCGCTGCTGGTAGGGCTGCTATCCATTGCGGGGATTGCTTTGGGGGCTGATACCCTGCAGCGCCGCTACATCACCCTAGAGGAGTGCGTAGCGCTTGCCCGCAATCATAGCGCGCAGGCTCTGGTGGCCAAGCATACCCTACGGGCGGCCTACTGGCAGTACCGCAGCTACAGGGCTGAGTTTCTCCCTTCATTGAAACTGACGGGGTCACTCCCGGAGTTCAACCGTCGTATAGTGCGCTACCAGCGGGAGGATGGCTCCTACACCTACGTGGCAGAGAATTCCAACACCATGGGGCTTGGACTCTCGCTCACCCAGCGGATAGGTCTTACCGGCACAAGCCTCTTCGTGAAGAGCAGCGCCGAGCGAGTGGACCTCTTCGGCAACAATCGCCGTACGAACTACATGACGGTGCCCGTGCAGGCTGGGCTGCAGCATGATTTCTTCGCGGTGAACGAGCTTAAGTGGAGTAGCCGCATAGAGCCCAAGAAGTTCCAGAGGGCCAAGCTGCAGTATATAGCACAGCTAGAGAGAATATCTGCCGAGGCCACACAGCTCTTTTTCGACCTGCTTATAGCCAAGCAGAGTGTAGATATTGCCCGCCTGAATCTGGCCAATGCCGATACGCTCTACCAGATTGCCAAGGGGCGGTACAACATCGGCACCATCGCCCAGAACGAGCTGCTGCAGATGGAACTGAACTTCCTGAACGCAGGGCATTCGCTCAATGAGGCAGAAGTGCAGCTGCAGCTCTACAAGTTCAAGCTGATCAGCTACCTAGGGTTAGTGCCAGACCTCGATTGGATACCCGTAGAACCCATTCGCCCGACGGTGGCAGAGGTGAAGTACGACCGCGTGCTTGCCCTGGCCAACGAGCGTAACCCGCAGCTAATCGGTTTTGAGATTGACCAGATAGAGGCTAAGAAGGGGATTGCAAGCGCCCGTGCCGATATGGGGTTTCAAGCGAATGTCCAGCTAACATACGGGCTTACCCAGCAGGCCGAAACGCTGCCCGATTCCTACAAATCGCCTATGGATCAGCAAGGGGTGCGACTCACCGTGGGGATCCCCATACTCGACTGGGGGCGCGGGAAGGGCAAGCTACAGATGGCGCGCTCTAGCTACGAGATCGCAAAGGTACAGGCTGCGCAAAGCCAGGAGGAGTTCACCCAGAATGTGTATCTACAGGTAATGCGATACAGCCTGCTACCCGCGCAGCTGGAGCTAGCGGCCAAGGCTGACACCATTGCCCAGAACCGCTACCGTATCACCAAGGAACGATTCCTTATAGGCAAGGTAGACGTGCTGGAATTGGATAAAGCCCAAGTGGATAGGGACGCAGCAAGGGTGGCCTACACACGCTCGTTGCTATCATACTGGCAAACCTACTACGCCCTCCGCCAGCTGGCACTTTACGACCCGAATACCGACCGGGAGCTGGACATAGAGCCCGAACTTAACGGGCTAATACGCTAGGTTAACAGGAGCGGGAAATGCCCGCAAGCCCTTCCAATCATCTCCATAACAAGGGGGCTTAGGGCAAACACTCGCGGATGGGCAGGCAACTTTCGGCCTGCCCCTACAGTATCACCCCTACCAAGAGTGCGGTAGCAAATCTCACCAATTATTGATAGAACTGCGATTCTCAGCTGCAAGCCCCACCATAAACGGATGAGGCATGCCGCATTGCTACTGTCTTCGATGAATTGAATCGCTTGATACAAAAAAAGGATGCGCCCCACAGGTCGCATCCTTTTTTTTGATCTGCTATAGCTGCTCGCTATTTGCTTTCAGGTGCGGGTTCGTTGTCGTTGCTCCGCATGAGGGTGTAGGCAGCCTTATCCTGCGGGGCGTTGCCCTCTGCATCGCACATTATGAGGTTTGAACCCTCTACTATGAAGCTTGCAGACTCTTTCTCAGAGTTCAGCACTACCAGGCCGCGGGTTACATCAATGGTGTAGTTCCCGCTCTCGGAGAAGTCCACATCGCCCTCCTTCGTACCCATATAGCGGGAGTGCAGTTCGTAGGTTGAATCGCCCTTAAGCGTGAGGGTGTAGTCACGTCCGCTGCAATCGGCGCAGGGCAACGTACCGTGGTAGGTCCCCGCGAGGTTCATGGCCGAGAGCGCCCCGTTGGCCGATTCTGCCATGGCCAGCGAGTCGGCATTAGACTGCTCAGAATTCTGATTCGCTGCATTGTTGCAGGCTGCAAACGCTACTGGGAGTGCCAGTAGAAGGGCAAGAGCTGCCTTTTTCATTGTCTGGTTTGTTTATTTGTACGCCGCAAAGGTAGGCATTTTTCCTAAGGGTGGTAACTTTGCCAGTAAAATTCTTGCAACCTTGTAATGGATTGTGAATTCAGCCCTTCCCCTTAACCGTAAAAAACAACCCTCAGAGCTGCCCGAGCCCCGAGGGTTAAACCTAACAAAAACAACTAACCAGAAATAACTAGCACTGCAAAGTTACGTACTTTTTACGATCCTGCAACAGGGCGCAGCGCAAAATACCTACATAATTTACGCAAAATATTTCACACAACTGATTAGCAAGTATTTACGATTAGGTAAATTTTGCAAAATTCTTTTCCTCTCAGGCCCTTTTGGTGCAATTTTTAGGATTTTTACCCCCTTGGAGGGTGGGCAGAAAGCTCGAATTTGAGGGTGCTAAACGTTGGGTTGCTCAAAGAGTGCCTCCATCCCGAATACGCCATGCTTGCCCAGCAGGAACTCTGCCGCACGCACTGCACCTAGGGCAAAGGCCTCCCGGCTATAGGCCTCGTGCGTTAGGGTTAGGCTGTCAAATTCACCCTGTAGCCGCACCTGGTGGATACCAACCACATCGCCTTCACGGTGGGCGGCTATCAGCAGTTGCCCTTTATGCACGGCTGGCATTAACCCCCAGCTGGAGTAGCCGTGCTTAGCTGTAGGTGCCAGGAATTGCTCGGCCAACACTATAGCCGTACCACTAGGGGCATCCTTTTTGGCGGAGTGGTGCGTTTCATCAATGCTCACCTCGTAGCTCGGGAATGCCGAACGGTAATGCGCAAGCAGCTCGCATACCTTTCTCACCATGTAGACCCCTATGCTGAAGTTGGCTGCGTAGAAAAGCGCCGCCTTGGGGTTAGCCTCCACAGCCGCCTTAGCCTTCTCTAGCTCTCCGTACCAGCCCGTGGTGCCGCAAACCACAGGCAATCCGATATTCGCGCATGCTAGCACATTGACTAGAGCGGCGGCAGGAGCGGTGAATTCTAGCGCCACTTCGGCAGTGCTAAGCGTATCGAGGTGGTGCTCTACAGGTTGGTCAGCATCTAGCGTTACCGCTATGCTATGCCCACGTTGCAGGGCTATAGCCTCGAGCATGTGCCCCATTTTCCCGTAGCCGATGAGCGCAATTTTCATGGTTATAGTGTTAGCTATGAGAAACGTATCGGTACTTCAGTGCCCAATCCACGGAGAAAGGCATCTACACCCATACGTTTTTTGCCCGCTGGTTGGATCTCTTTCACCAGCAGCTCTGTTCCATTGCCACAGGCCACGCAGAGTTCATCTCTTAGCTCCGTGGGGGATGCCGTGCCTGCTGGGAGTGGACTTTTACCCGTATTTGCAAGGGGTTGCGTTGTGAAGAGCTTCACATCCTCTGCCCCCTTCTCGCCTCGCTGCATATGGCACCATGCGCCCGGGGAAGGGCTCAATCCCCGGATAAGATTATGAATGGCAAAGGCAGACTTGCCCCAGTCAATTCGGCAGTCTGCCCTGAAGATCTTCGGTGCTGGTTTGAGCATTTCACACTCAGGCTGTGGTTTAGCCAAGAGCGTTCTATCGGCAAGGCCCCGTACAGTCTCTACCACCAGACGGCTACCCAGCTGGGCAAGGGAATCGTGCAGCTCGCCTGCCGTCATGGCCAGTGGGAGTGGAATCCGCTCCTGTAGCAGCACTTGCCCTGCATCTATCTGTTCACTGAGCAGGAAGGTGGTTACCCCAGTTTCTCGCTCCCCGTTGATCAGTGCCCAATTGATAGGTGCAGCCCCCCGATACTGTGGGAGTAGCGAGGCATGCAGGTTGAATAGCCCTAACCAAGGGAGTTCTAGCACTGCCCGCGGGAGCTTGCGGAATGCCACCACCACCCCGATTTCAGCCTGAAGCTGGATGAGCTGCTCGGTAAACGTGGGGTTGCTCAGCTGTGCGGGTTGTAGGACCAGTAACCCTTGCGCCAGGGCGTAATCCTTTACCGCCGAGGTGTGCAACTTGAGCCCTCTGCCCGCGGGTTTATCTGGTACCGTAACCACTGCCACTACCTGCACTCCCGCCTCTAGCAGCGCCTTTAGCGGCTCTACTGCAAAGGCCGGTGTCCCCATATACACCACCCGCACTGGGGGGAGTTGCTCCAATGAATCCACTAGGTATCTATATTTATGGGCAGTGACTCAGCTACAGTTTCCCGAGGAGAGGGCATACGCTGATAAGTCCGCAATCTGGCAGACGTTTATTGTCTAGTCGGGCGAATTGATTATGATACGACCCTTCCCCAGGCAGTTGTGCGGCAAACCGTAAAGGCTGGCTAACCATTCAGTATTGTGTGCCCCATCCGGTCGCGCTTGGTTTGCAGGTAGTGGAGGTTGTAGGCGTTGGGCTTAATCTCAATGGGGATGACCTCCTGTATTTTCAGCCCGTAGCCTTCGAGCGCACGCCGTTTCACCGGGTTGTTCGTCATGAGCCGCATATTGCGAACCCCCACCTCACGGAGAATGCTGGCACCCACGCCGTAGTCTCTTTCATCGGGGGCAAACCCTAGGTGGACGTTGGCCTCCACAGTGTCCTGACCTTGATCCTGTAGGTGGTAGGCGTGGATTTTATTCATTAGCCCGATGCCGCGCCCTTCTTGGCTGAGGTAGACCACCACCCCCTTGCCGGCCTCTTGTACCCTACGCATGGCCTCGTGGAGCTGTGCACCGCAGTCGCACCGGTAGCTGCCGAACACATCGCCCGTGAGGCAGGAGGAGTGCACCCGTACCAGTATAGCCTCATCGTCGGCCCATTCGCCCTTTACAAGCACGGCATGTTCCAGCCCGTTCGATTTCTGGCGGAAGGGGATGATGCGGAAATCACCGTACTCGGTAGGTAGCACAGACTCTACGCCACGCTCTACAATGCTCTCTTCTTGCAGACGGTACTTGATTAGATCTTCGATAGAGATGATTTTTAGGTTGTGCTCCTTGGCCACCTCCAGCAGCTGGGGAAGCCTTGCCATGGTGCCGTCTTCGTTAATCACCTCTATGAGCGCCGCAGCAGGGTAGAGCCCCGCGAGCTTAGCGAGATCTACCGCCGCCTCTGTGTGCCCGGCGCGCCGGAGTACCCCGCGTTCACGCGCACGCAGAGGGCATACATGGCCTGGCCGTCCGAGGTCGCTAGGGCGTGTTTTAGGGTCGGCTAGCGAGAGTATGGTCTGCGCCCTGTCATACATTGAAACGCCCGTGGTACATCCGTTCCCGATCCTGTCTACCGTAACGGTGAAAGGGGTTTCATGCGTAGAGGTATTGACCGACACCTGCATGGGGAGGTCGAGCTCCTTGCACCGAGCCTCGGTGATGGGGGCGCACAGCACGCCACGCCCGTAGCGCATCATGAAGTTGACCTTCTCAGGGGTTACCTTCTCCGCTGCGATGATGAAGTCCCCCTCATTCTCCCGATCCTCATCGTCCACCACTATCACGAATTCACCCCGTCGGATGCTTTCTACCGCCTCTTCTATTGTGTTCAGACTCCCGCGTAGCTTGCTGCTGTTCGTATCCATAGCCATTACGGTTTACTTTTACCTATTACCAAAACGTCCTTGCGCCCCTTTTGTTTGCGCCCGAAGAGCTTTTTTATCCGCTTCACCGGCGCTAGCAGAGTATTCAGATACCACTCGGAGTTCAGGATTACAGAATCAGTGGTGGCCTTGTAGATGAGGAAGACCGCGATAGGGAGCAGAATCCAGGTAGAGCCCCACATTCCTGCAACCTCGCCAATTTTCAGCCCCCTCACCATCTTCTCCCCCGATATAGAGATCACGTAGTAGATCACGAAGAAGACCACCGAGATGATAACTGGCACCCCTAGCCCCCCCTTGCGGATGATAGCCCCCAGCGGGGCGCCGATCAGGAAGAAGATCAGGCAGGCCAGCGCGAGCGTGTATTTACGGTGGTATTCAATGCTGAAGCGCGCCTCTGTCTTCAGGCGGTAGGTGAGTTCAGAGCCAGCCACCTGTATTTGGTTCTTTAGTGACTGCGCATTGCTATTGGCCTGGGTAAGAACCCGGAGCTTTGTACTTGGCGAAAGCGTATCGAAGCACGCTTGGAAATTCAAGGTATCGTGCGCCTCCACGGTGTCGGGCAGTCGGTACTGTAGCAGGTCGGCATGCGCCAACGCATGGTACTGCGCCTGGGTGTACTCCATAGCATCTTGGCGCATCGAATCGCTGGCGTGTGCAAGCTGGTGGGTATTCATCACGCGGAACGACTTCACGAACGAATCGTCGTCCTTCCTCTCAAAGGCGAAGCCCTCAAGCGTCCTCACCACCTTCTGCCGTTTGTAGGATCCCCAACGGGCGGCGAACTTCGTATCCCCTTTTGAGAGCGCATCGGGGTCGCTCTCCTCGAACATCTTTCCATCGTAGAGCTCCAGGGTTAGGCGGGTCTTATCCTTAGACACCTGTATGTGCCCACGCGTAGCCTTTACTACCGAGACGTTCCCCTGGTCGCCAGAGTGGTCATAGATCATCACATCGCGCATCTCCTGGGTTGAGGGGTCTTTCGCCCCCACGCGGATACTGTAGCCGCTGATGTCGCCATAGATTACACCCGGGCGAATAGCCAGCTCTGGGCGCTGCTCCTGCACGCTGCGGATGAGGCCTGTTGCCCGGAGCGTTGCCACGGGTACCACGTAGTCTGCAAATAGGAAGCCCACCACCGTGATGGCCACGCTCACCACCGCCATTGGTAGCATGATCCTCGGGAGCGATATCCCCGCCGACTTCATGGCCAGCAGCTCGTTATGCTCACCCAGGTTGCCCATAGTCATGAGCGAGGCCAGCAGCACCGAGAGCGGAAGTGCCATGGGGACAAGCCCTGCAGATACATAGAAGAGCAGCTCTAGGATAATGTTGAACTCTAACCCCTTACCCACCAGGTCGTCTATGTACTTCCACAGGAATTGCAGCAGCAGGATGAACATGACAATGAAGAACGTCATGACCATCGGGCCGAAGAACGAGCGAAGGATGAATTTGTGTAGCCTCTTCAACGCTGTGGTTTTAGCACCGCAAAGGTAGACATTTTGGATAACTCATACGGCATGGCGGAATGTCCTAGCGGGTGATGGGGAACTCTGCAAAACCCTCAATAAGCAACGTTGCACGCCTAAGACGCCTCGCTGCACTGGTTAGAACGAGCACTCGACGTTGGGCAGGCAACTCTCGGCCTGCCCCTACAGCATCGCCCCTACCAAGATCTCCAGAGCCCGAGTGGTGTACGCCCAGTAATCCATCTGCTGAATAGGCTACACCGTACACTATCAGCACCCTCCGCCTAGGTATTGTTGCAACGCCTTCACTCGCTTTACCGTCTCTCCCGCCCCGAGGAATGCAATGATGCTCGCCACATCTACTCCCCTCGATTCGCCTACTAGGGCTAGGCGGAGGGTATTCATCACCTTACCTTTTGGCCAGCTGTGCACCTCTATGGTGCTGTTTAGCTCATTGGCTATACCCTCTGCGCTGCTGTTTGGGTGTTGCTCTAGCGTGCTGGCGAGCAGTGCTAGCCAAGCGGAACTCTCTGGAGTGGTGTGCTTTTTCACCGCCTTCTCATCGTAGGCCGTGGGGGCTTGCCAGAGGTAGTCGGTCTCTGCCCAGAGGTCGGGGAGCAGATTCACCCGTTCTCGCACCAATCCTACAGCCCGTTCTAGGTGCTCTGGCGTTGCCACTATCCCTTTGCCCTTTAGGCATTGCCCTAGCCAATGGGTAAGTACCTCCTCGGGCGCAAGCATCAGGTGGGCGTGGTTGAACCACTTGGCCCGCTCAGGGTCGAACCTTGCGCCCGATTTGCTTACCCGTTCCAGCGAGAAGAGTTCTACCAGCTGCCCGAGCGAGAAGACCTCCTGGTCGTTCCCAGGATTCCACCCCAGCAGCGCGAGCATATTCAGGAATGCTGAGGGTAGGTAGCCGTCTTCACGGTAGCCACGGTACACCTCGCCCGTGGCCGTTTCCCACTCTAGGGGGAATACCGGGAAGCCCATCTTATCGCCATCGCGCTTGCTGAGCTTGCCGTTACCCGTAGGTTTGAGTATCAGGGGTAGATGCGCGAATTGCGGCATCGTATCAGTCCAACCGAAGGCCTCGTATAGCAGGTAGTGTAGCGGGAGGGAGGGGAGCCACTCCTCGCCCCTTATCACGTGGCTTATCTCCATGAGGTGGTCATCCACTATGTTGGCCAGGTGGTAGGTGGGCAGCCCATCTGCATGCTTGTAGAGCACCTTGTCGTCTAGGGTGTCGGTGTGCACCTCTACCCGCCCACGGATGAGGTCATCCATCACCACCGTGCGGTTGGCAGGTATCTGGAATCGCACCACCCAGTTGGGATCCTCCTCCAGTCTCCGAGCAACCTCATCGGGTGGCAGGGTAAGCGAATTGCGCAATCCTTGACGGGTATTTGGCCCATAGGCAAAGGCCTTTCCCTCCGCCTCATGCTCGGTGCGTAGCCTGGTGAGTTCTTCTGCCGAATCGAAGGCGTAGTAGGCCCATCCTTTGGCCACCAGTTCCTCTGCGTATTTTAGGTATATCGCCTTCCGCTCGCTCTGCCTGTAGGGGCCATGCGGGCCGCCCTCCTCCACCCCCTCGTCTGCGCGTAGTCCGCACCAGCGCAGCGATTCGAAAATGTAGCCCTCAGCCCCTGGCACGTAGCGGGTGCTGTCAGTATCCTCTATCCGCAGCAGGAAATCGCCCCCGTGCTGTCGGGCGAATAGGTAGTTGAACAGCGCGGTGCGCACACCTCCTATGTGCAGCGGCCCGGTGGGGCTGGGGGCAAAACGTACTCGTACTCTACGCTCCATCTTCTCTTCTAGCAAATTACGGTGGTAAAATCCCGTAGAATTCGCCCCAAAGGTAGGGAAAAATCGGCATAGCTGTTTACAGGCGAACAGGCGACCCTCGTATCGATCCCCCCTTAGCGTTATAGGGCCAAAAGCCTCGTGCTTAAGAGCAGCTTTCCCTTGCTAGTGAGTAAATGGATTTTAAGCAAGCGATTCCACTTACCGAATGCTGTAGCGACTGGACATTACGCGCGTTTCTCTGGGATCTTGTATTGAGTAGGATTAGGCCCCGGGGCAACGAACTTTTCTTGCTATCTAAAATTTGTCTAAATTTGCCCAGTCGTTTCCCACCCGATTTGTAGGAGTAACTAATACCAAAATCACTATGGTACAGATTCGTAGATTTCTCGTTCCAATGCTCTGCATAGCCTCCATTGCCGGGCTATCGCTACTCGCTTCCTGCTCCAAGGAGACCAAGAAGGAAGAGCCAACGCCTCAGCCGCAACCCAAGCCCCAACCGCAGCCCCAGCCAGGCGACCACACCTACAAGAATGCTGGCGTATGGAGTCCTGCCAAGTTCGCAGCGGTTACGATGGGGGCTTCCATAATCGACCTGCAGGATAAGGCCAAAGGACTTGAGGTTCTCGGGAAACTCTTTGCCCAATACAAAGGGCTTATCCCTACCATTACCGACGAGATGGTGAAGGGGCATCTGGAGGATGCCGGGAATCTTATCGACCTCCTGAAGGATGCGAAGTTCGACCTGAAGCAGGATGGCAAGCTCGAGATTACAGGGCTGGCCGGGGTGGCAAACCCTGTAGTCGGCACCTGGTTCGACAATAATGTGGATGCCCTGGGAGGATTCCTCTACAGCGCGAAGTTGCCAGAACTCGATGCCAAGTACACCCACGGATTGGCTGGGCTCATCCTCCAGCGTATGTTCCGCGAGAACGCGAAGGTTCAAAAGACCAAATCGGGGAATTTCCTCCTCCTCATGCTCCAGGACGACATTCTTCTGGAGTACGCCAAGCGCTATGAGAATCCCCCAGCTGGCGAAGCGGAAACGCCCGAGCAGAAGGTGGCCCGCGAGACCCACTACAAGAATTGCCAAAAGGCGGCAAACGGCATGATGAAGAATGCGCAAGCGGGGTTCTACTTCTTGCCCAAGAAGTAGGCACCCCGTATTAGGGCTTCCCAGTCCCGCAGCAGGAAGCGAGTGGAGGCCCATAGCAGCGCAATCCTCAGATTCTCCCACCCATCGTGCGTGGCAGGCGGTATCACCAGGTACCGCCTGTTTTTTATGCGCTTTCGCAAAGCCCTCCCCTTACGGACAGGCGGGGAATTTTCGCATTGCGAAGACCCCGACCCTAGGGTGATACTTTCGAACCTATTTTCTCACTGGGATTCCTGGTCCCAACACATCTTCTGGTTGTAAATAGAAAGTCCATTCGTACCAACGCTGTCCTTTCTCATCGATCCTACGATGAAAATCCCAGTTCGCCTCATTGAAAAAATGGTGTCCCGATCTATCTACATCGCTAGGATGCCACTCTTTCAGAATACTAGTACTATCAGCATTATATAGGCGCACAACCATGGTCTTGCAAAACGGATAGCATATATAGGTAAAAAGTGTATCGTACTGCGGCGATCCTGTATTAACAACCGCGAGGAATTTAGTACCGTTCTTTTTGACTTCACGCGACCAAGGCGCCTGATAGTATAACACTCCAAGCCCAAGAGTATCTTTCACATACCACCTTACCGTATTCTCAATCCATACCCCATCGGAACGATCGTTAAGGCGGTTTTCTATCCAGCTGCATGATTGGATAGAAAAAATGACGATAGATAAAACGCCTAAGATTTTCAACGTATTAAAAATCTTCCAAAAGATCCGGTTGAAAGGCTGCATAAATCAGATCTATCTTATTAGGATACGCATTAAACAACGCCTGCCGAAGCCCTTCTACAGAACGAATATGTGGCGTAAGGCAATCGAATATTTCTTTAGAAGACAACTCGTTATGAACCATTAGCTTGTAAATCTTAGATGGTTTAAACCAATTTGCCCTCAATAAAGCCGTATTCTCTATTCCATAGCGTCTTTTCGTCAGATAAACCTCCATTGCATACCCCCACATCTCCACTACTGCACATACCCCAGCATTTTTTCCTGTACCGTCGCCATAGGCTCCATAAGTCGCCACGTACTGCATATCGTCTCTCCAGTACATCGATCCTACCTGCGAAAAGTGGCTCGCATGTGATAACTCATGGCAGGTAGTACCAAATACATCTCGACTGTTATATCCAGGAGTCCCTATAACGAGATCAGGAAGTCCCGCAAAGAGGAGATTGCTTAATTCGCGCGTGAGTGGGTAAAAAAATAGTACAGAAAAAAAGTTGATCCAGTGCTTATTGGTCATAAAAGCCATTGGTTGTCGGACATGGTGTAGCATGCAGGTTGCAGCAACACGCCACTTGGTAAAAACCGCAATTTTCAGTCCACCTGGTGGGGGCATAATTCCAAACTGATCACAATAATCATAATAATACACTACAGCATTCCCCACGGTAATCCAGTCCCAAATACCAGCCTCCCGGCCTACATCCCGACTATACCCTGCCCGACTATGGAAACCCGCATAATACGTAGCCTCCGCAAAAAAAGCCCAGTTGCCCCATAGACTAACCCCTTCAGCATAATCAAAATGCAACGAGTAATAGGGCGATACCAAAAAGCCTGTCGACATAACGTAATGCCCATTTCGGTCTGTTCGGGTCGAACTCCAATACACTCCTAAGTGGCACCGTACACGGAGTCTCTGGGCAGGGACATAGCCAGCATCCTGAGTATCATACACCCGAATTGTACCCTGCGGAAATCTTATCGTTGGAAGTATCTTCTTAATTTTTTTCCAAAACCACCCAAAAGGATTAAAACGAGTATTATTCTTTCCCAATAATCTCAATGACACTGGCGCATCTTCCACCTCGTCAAAATCCTCTAAATCGAGCTCATTCACCAATCCATGCTGAAAAAGTGATATCAGCTCCACATACCTCCATATGGTTTCCTCTATTTGACCAGGGACATTCGGATCGCTTCCATTTGCTCCCGGTGGTAAAAAGCACTCTTCTAGCACTTCATGCAGTACATCTGGTATTGATTGTCCTACCTGTATAGTCGTGTATTGCCAGGTAATTGCAGATGGTGGAAGAGTCGGATCATGATAGGGAGCTAGTCCAGTGCTAGGAATCCTATCTAACGGATAGGAAAATAATTCTAGGCCAACTCGCCTCAACGCATTGTACTCTCCTGTATCCCGCGGCAGGAATCGTATATAGAGATGCGTGGGGTTCAGACGAGGGAATTCAGTTTCTCCCTGTAATGCAAGAAGTGTATCATAGGCTCTCTGTATAGATGCAAGCGAATACGGATTGCCAAATGATTGCCCCAGCCGCATTCTTTCATGCGGTTCTGGGACATATGAAAAATCACTACCTTTTTCTTGTTCTGGAATAGGAGAAGCTGTCGTTCTCATGCTCTCTCTTTTACAGGAAAACGACAGCGTCAAGAAAAGAAAAAAGAACAATGAGTAAATAACAAATCGGAGTAATCTAGATTTTCTCATACAAAAAGTTCCTTCGTTCCTTCCACTTACCTTACATTACTCTACCTCCGCCTCCAGCCCCTCTGCCGCTCCATCACCACCTGGTACACCACGGCATCGGCCACGTCGAACTCCGCGCCGCTCGGCATTCTGAATGGTCTGGCCGCTCGCCGCTCCACCTGTATGGGAGGCTCGGCCTTTATGCCGGGCTGCCCCTCGGCCTCGGGGGTGAACTGGTAGGTCTCCTCAGGCTCTGAGCTTGCGCTTGGGGCATCTACCCTATCGAGCACCCCGCTCCACCGGCTGTAATCAGCCCCGCTGCCCGCGAGGGAACCCGTGTAGACCCCCTCCGCCTCGCCTGACTCCGCACGGATAGGCTCTGCTCCCAAAGATCCGGTTTCCCGGGCTGCCGCCGCCTGCTGATTCGCTTCATAGCGCAGAGTCTCAGCATACTCCTGGTGTTCTGGACGCCCTACAGCATCCACCCCGCCATTTATGGGTTCTTCCTCCTCATCCTCGTCGGGTAGCTCATCGGTTTGGAGAAGCTCGCGCTCACGCTGCTCCTGGAGCGCCTCCAGCAGTCTGGACATCGTTACGCTTTTCCGCTTCTTCTGCGCCTTCACGTAGGCCGAAATGATCCAAGATAGCACGGCCAATACAACCAACCACTGCATAGCTTACGGCAAAATGGGGGATGGCAACACTCCGCTGCGCATCCCCCTGATTGACTGAATAGAAACAAACATCCCCATCTACACCTGCCCATAGGCGCACGGTGCTCTGCACATTGCATCACTTGCTAGGCTGGCATCGGCAGAGGCTACAGCTCATAGGTCTCTCCACTACGCAGCAGATCGTCTACGCAGTGGAATTTAGATTTCTCCCGCACCTCATCCTGCTGATGCTCCACCGCCTGGTCATAGGTAGGACCCGGCACATTGCGGATAACCCCCAGTGCCACAGGGAGCGTCGGGTAGTTCATCCCAGCCAGCAGCATGTGGAGTCCCGTGTCGCTCTCGTGGGCATCGTGCCGCAGGATGTTCTCCTCGGTGTAGCCATCCTTGCCGAGCTGTACGGCCTTCAGCTGGAACCCATTCAGGATCAACCCTTTATCCCTATTCTTACCGAACACCATAGGCTCGCCGTGCTTGAGGTAGATTACCCTATCGTCACGCACCGCCTTGTCGGTAATATTGGTGTAGGCCCCGTCGTTGAAAATCACGCAGTTCTGCAGGAATTCCACCACGCTGGTGCCGTCGTGTTTGGCAGCCTCCACCAGGATTTCGGTCGAGAGCGCCATCTCCACGTCGAGCGACCGTGCGAAGAACGTTCCCTTTGCCCCAATCACCAGCTGCCCAGGGATGAATGGCCGTTCTACCGTGCCGTAGGGCGAGGTCTTGGTGACCGCGCCGAACTTCGATGTAGGGCTGTATTGCCCCTTGGTGAGGCCGTAGATCTCGTTGTTGAACAGCAGGATGTTGATGTCCACATTCCTACGCACGGCGTGGATAAAATGATTCCCCCCAATAGCGAGCGCATCGCCATCGCCGGTAATCTGCCAAACGCTGAGCTTTGGGTTGGCCGTCTTCACCCCTGTAGATATCGCGGTGGCGCGCCCATGGATGGAGTGGAAGCCAAAGGTGTCCACATAGTAGGGGAATCGGCTCGAGCACCCGATACCCGAGATCACGGTGAATCGTTCCTTCTCATAGCCCAGCGCCTCGGCCACCAGCGGGAAAGCCTTCTGCACAGAGGCGAGTATGGCATGGTCGCCACAACCAGGGCACCACCGCACCTCCTGGTCGTTCTTGAAATCTGCTACTGCTAGCCTACAACTCATGGTATAGCCCTCCGTTACAGCATTTTGTTTATGTTTTCTACCAGCTCTATGGTGGTGAAGGGCAACCCCTGCACCTTGTTGTACTGCTCAAAGGCCGTGCCTGGGAACTGCATGCGCAGGTAGCCGGCAAACTGGCCCATGTTGAGCTCGCACACCACCCTTTTCTTGAAGCGGGGGAAAATCTCCCCGAGGTTGGCCGGCAGCGGATCGATGTATGATACGTGGCACAGCGAGACCTTCTTGCCCTCCTTGCGTAGCGCCCGCACGGCACTCAGCGTGTGGCCGTAGGTACCGCCCCAGCTCACTACCAGTACGTCGCCCTCCGGGTCGCCCTCCACCTCCTGCTTGGGTATCATGTTCTGCACCATCCGCACCTTCTCGGCCCGGTTGTTCACCATCACCTGGTGGTTGAGCGGATCGTGCGATACATTCCCGGTCTTAGAATCCTTCTCCAGCCCCCCTATCCGGTGCTCCAGCCCCGCCTTGCCCGGCATGGCCCAGCTGCGCGCCATATTCTCGTTGCGCTTGTAGGGTAGGAATCGCTCCCCATTGGTGCGAGGCGGCTCTATGGGCGGATGGATTTCGGGATAATCCTTCATGTCTGGGATATGCCACGGCTGCGACCCGTTGGCGATGAAGCCGTCGGTGAGCAGAATCACGGGCGTCATCCGCTCCAGCGCGATGCGGCTTGCCTGGAATGCCATATCGAAACAGTCGCTCGGGCTCTTGGCGGCCACCACCACCAGCGGGCACTCCCCGTTCCGCCCGTAGAGCGCCTGCATTAGGTCGCTCTGCTCGGTCTTGGTGGGCAGCCCCGTGGAGGGCCCCCCCCGCTGCACATCTACTATCACCAGCGGCAACTCCGTCATTACCGCCAGCCCGAGCGCCTCGCTCTTGAGCGAGAGGCCAGGCCCCGAGGTGGTGGTAACCGCGAAGTTCCCCGCGAAGGCAGCCCCTATGGCCGTGCAGATGCCCGCAATCTCATCCTCTGCCTGCACCGTCTTACAGTTCAGCTCCTTACGCTTAGCCAGCTCCACCAGTATGTCGGTGGCGGGCGTTATGGGGTACGAACCGCAGAAGAGCGGGAGCTTGGCCTTCTCCGCCGCAGCCAGTAGCCCCCAGGCCGTGGCCACGTTCCCGCTGATGTTCCGGTAGAGCCCATGCTCGCGCACCTCTACCCGGGGCACCTCGTAGGTGTTGGCTATCGCCTGGATATTGTGCGCGTAGTTATACCCATCGTGCAGCACCTTCTTGTTGGCCTCTATCAGCTCGGGCTTCTTCTTGAACTTCTGCTCAAAGTAGCGCTCAGAGTGCTCCATAGGGCGGTCGAACATGAAGAAGAGCATCCCCAGCGCGAACATATTCTTGCAGCGGATGATGCTCTTGTTGTCCAGGCCCGTATCCTTGAGGCTCTCGCGTGTAAGCTCTGTGATGGGAGCTGGGATCACCCTGTAGTCCTGTAGGTTGAGCTCTGCTATCGGGTCATCGGTCTTAAAGCCCGCCTTCTGCAGCCACTTCGGGATGAAGGAGTCGGTATCCAGCAGTATCGTTCCGCCCGCCTTCATCCACTTGGCGTTGGCCTTCAGCGCCGCGGGGTTCATGGCCACCAGCACATCGCAGTAGTCGCCCGGGGTGTAAACCTTCTGGCTGCCAATGTGCACCTGGAATCCCGACACGCCCCCAATAGACCCCTGCGGCGCGCGAATCTCGGCAGGGTAGTCGGGGAACGTACTCACCCCGTTGCCCAGAAGAGCCGAGGAATCTGAGAATAGCGTTCCGGTGAGCTGCATGCCATCGCCCGAGTCGCCGGAGAAGCGAATCACCAAATTGTGAAGCTCAATCGTGCGTTTCTCTAAATCCATAATCGCAAAATCCTCAAATTTAGACACCCTAATGCTAACGTTGCGGGTTCAAAAATCCCCGTAAAAGCTCCCGATCCCATGCCTGCCTCCCTTCCCCTCCATACTTGCCGCGAAGGTACAACATTTCTAGCTGCTAACCCATAAATCCCTATAGATGTTCCCAGTGCTAGATAAAGTATATTGATTATCAGCAGAGTAGAATAGTATAATAGAATGCGTACACATAAGGAATGGGTGAAAGTCCCGCCCCGCAGGGTAGATTTACCGAACAATGCGCCCCGAGCCACAAGGAGAACTGGCCAATAATACGCCACAGCAGGGGGGTAACCGCGACGCGGAAAGATGATAACCGCGATGCAGAAAGGGGGTAACCGCAACGCAGAAAGGTGATAATCACGATGCGGAAAAGTGGTAACCGCGACGCGGAAAGGCGATAACCGCAACGCGGCACGCCACGTCGCTACCGGGAGCGAAAAACCCGATGGGCATTCCCCGCAACGTTCTCCAAGACCAGGGCTACGGATGCGGTTTGCCGTCCTCTTGCGTAGCGAAAACGGCAGGAGCATACGCAGCGCGCCCCGGCGTCCTCTGCGCCTGACCTGCGCCGTACCATCGCCGTACCATCGCCGTACCAGGGTCGCTTCATCCTCGGATTTCAGCCCAAAATCCGAACAAACAGCGGCGATGGTCTTAGGTTGGTACGGCGATGGTTAGGCGATAGTGTAGGGATAGGCGGGGAAGGAACGGCGGGGGCGGGCGGGGGAATCTTCGTGTTGCGAAGATGGAACGCGACGCGGCGCACCACGTCGCGATTAAAGGAATCGCATCGTGCGTTTAATGGTGACGATGGGCGGCCATTCGAGGATGGGAGGAAACACGCATGTGGGGGGATCGGGCGGGGGAATCTTCGCGTTGCGAAGATGATACGCGCCCCTAAAGTTGGACGGTTTATGATTGCTTAATGCGTTTTCCTCCACCCTGGTTGCCCTTTTTCCACTACCTTCGCGGCATGCAAGGTTCACCATCATTCCGCCTGCCCCTAGAGGTACGCCGCTTGCCAGAGGTAGACACCACCAACGGCTGGGCGCTCGCACGGCTTGCGACCCTCCCGCCTGCCTGCCTGGTGATAGCCGACCACCAACTGCATGGACGGGGACAGCGCGGAAACGGCTGGCTCGCGCTGGAGGGCGACCTTACCTGCACCCTGCTGGTGAAAGAGCCCCCAGTACGCCCCGCCGCGCAATTCCGACTGCTGCAGATGGCCTCGGTGGCTGTGGTGGATGCGCTACGCCAACGCGGAATCCCCGCGAGCATCAAGTGGCCAAACGATATCCTTGTCGGGCGGCAGAAGATCTGCGGCATCCTGCTCGAGACGGGAATCCGCGGTGCCAAGCTCGCCTACGCAGCCATCGGCATAGGGCTCAACCTAGCCCCCCGCACTCCTAGGGATGCGGCCTTCCCCCGGCCAGCCACCACAGCGGCGCAGGAGCTAATGCGGGCGCGCTCCAGCACTATGGCGCAAACAGGGGATAACAGAACGCCCCGGCCAATCGCCACGCCGCCCTACGCCCTCGGGCTCGGGGTACGCATAGCCTGCCAGATAGTAGCATTAATAGCCAACCACCAATGGGACCTCCCCCCTAGCACCAACTATCTATACCATGCCCAGCTCTCTGGGGTAGATTCCCCGCTCCGCTATCGCGATGCGCAGGGTGAATTCTCTGCCCGGGTGGTGGCTGCCCTGCCAGATGGGCGACTGCTCTTGGCGAAAGCAGATGGCTCTACGCAGGCCTACGCCTTCCAAGAGATCCGAACGCTGGAGTGAGGGCTACACCGCTGCGGGGGCTGCAGCTCCTCTAATTGATACGCCTCCCTACTTGCATGTAGGGAATAGAGAATTCTCGGCGTTTGGCAATCTTCATACGATTGTCGCAAAATGGGGCGAATGGGGGATAATGGACATACAACTTTCGACCTGCCCAGACGGATGGGAGGGCACTCGCTCTGCTCGGCACCTCCCCTACCCAGAGCTAAAGGGAAAAGGTGCAACCTCTATAGAGATTTTACGGGGAATTATTCAACAAAACCTTCATAGAATTACGACTGGCTTGAAAAGTGCAAGGGGAACGCTGCAAAAGTCCCGCATGCGTGTCATTTGTAGCGATGCCCCTTCCCCAGATTTATCAATGAACAAATTTTTAATCCATCTTTTACAATTATTCGGAGAATGTAGCGACGCAGCGTGCCGCGTCGTTTAGATGGGTTTTGCAGAGGTTCCGTAAGTGGGGAAACTCTCCCCTTTTCTTCCAGTGATAAACGCTTAATCACAACCACTTACATCTACTAAAGGCGGGGTGCGATGCGGCGTGCTATGCCATTTAATCGCGCTCTTCAGCGACAAAAAAACGAGGACTCCCCCGTGGGGGAATCCTCGTAACTATGCTATCCTTGGAGGGGCTACAGCATCCCAATCCCGAGGACGAAGTAGAAATTCTGCCGCCAGGGATTGCAGATCAGCTCGCCGCTGAGGTTAAGACCGAAACGATCTGTAATCTGAACCGGCTGGTCTACCTGGAGCTTGACGTTCGTTATGTACGGCTTGGCGGCAAAGAAACCCGCGTAGGGCGTGCCACCGATGGTGTACGTAAGGGTCTGCCCTGTGCTGATGGTGTGCGAGTAGGAGAGCCCAATGTACATAGAATACTGCGACTGTGGCTTCCCGTTCGCATCGTAGAGGACAGAATCGCGCAGCTTGGCCCCTTTCTTCCAATTATCTTCCGTCTCGCGCAGCACCTCTTTCTTGTAGTCGCCCCAGGTGAACATGGCCACCTGCAGCTGGAGCGGCACTTTCTCTACCAGCTTGCCGAGGTTGAAATGGAACTGCGCCAGCTGCTGATGAAGCGCGCCCAAATCCTCATGCCTCCAGCGGAAGAGGTTCTCATACTTGTCCTGGCTGAGGTAGAAGAAATCGGTATACATCAGCGTAACCGGGCCTATGGAGTAGCCAAGGGTGAAGTCGATTTCGGTGGAAAAATCCTTCGAGATGGGAATGAGTCCCCAGGCGTTGACAAAGAGCCCGTAGGCCGAAATGGTGAGGTCGGGCTGCAGGTTCCACGCGGTGGTAGAGAGGCATCCGTTCCACACATGGCGGCTCTTGAGCTTGCCGGAGAACTCTACGTTCAGCGGGCAGGTTCGGGCGCTAGATGGCGACGCGGCGCGCTCTGGTGCAGACGCCTCTTGGGCGATGGCCAAACTGGCAAACCCCATGCTCAGCATGAGTAGCAGGATAGTGATTCGCATAGATTTCATAGCATCGATGATTATTGTTTACTCCGACAAAGTTAGAAAAATAATGTCAGATACCAAAAAAAGAGGATTGCCTTTGCACGGCAACCCTCTCCAGAGATGAGAAAAACAAGGGAAACTTGTTGACCCACCAGGATTCGAACCTAGACTAACAGAACCAAAATCTGCTGTGCTGCCATTACACAATGGGTCAGGTTTCCAGTCGCAAAGGTAGTAACTTTAGCGCTACCCTCCAAATTTATGCCGTTTTCTCAATCAGGTTGAAATCTATCCCTGCTATGGCTTCCATATCTTCGCCCCAAGCTCGTCCCTCCTCATCGCCTTCTACATAGTACCAGTTGACCGAGAGGCCATTGTGCGACTTTAGCTCTTGCTGGCACTTGAGGATGATCCCCATGATGTACTTGACCGAGATGGAGTTGATGTAGTCCATGTTGATGTCTAGCTGCACGGGCTTTCCGCCTGCGGGGCGTTGCTTCTCGCTGTCGAGGAATTCCTCTAGCCACGCAAGCACTGGCTCATAGAACTCTATGGTATTCTCTGGACGAGAGATGCCAGAGAGCGATAGAACCCGGGCCTCGGGGTCGAAATCAACGTTTGGGGAATACTGCGTGCCAGAGATCTGTAGATGCCTCATAGCTACACGGAGTTTATTATACAGTGGATTAAAATTGCGGGGCTCGTGGCTGTGGTAGAATCGGCCTTCGCGGTTCTGGGTATGACCCTACAGGCTCTGCGCTAAAATGGCGCCCCCAACCTGCCCGCGGCGTACTCTCTCAGGTTCCTAGTTCACTGCCCCATGCCGATGCTGTAGCGCTGCGCTCACCCACATGGGCTCTGAAGGTGAACAGGCAGTAGCCCAACTCGTCGCGGGTAAACGTCCATTCAAACCCTCGGCAAGAACGCACGCAGGAGAGCAACCCTAGCCCAGCACCACCCTTCATTGAGACTCCCCCCCCTACTAGTCTTGCGCGAATGGTATGATTGCACTCCTGCATATCCATCTGCTGAAGGCGGGTAAGGTAACCCTCCAGAAAGGCTCGCTGCACTGGTAGCACGCGGTTCGTGACCTCCAGCATAATACCTCCATGCTCTTCCACGCCCACCTGTAGGCCAACCCAAGGTGTAGCCTCGCCACCGTGGGTATGCCCATAGCGGTAGGCATTCTCCAAAAGCTCTATGAGGATATGGCGAACCCTATTCCGGAGCACCACCCCAATGCTCTGTGCTGCTAGCAGTGCCGCCACCTCGCCTACTATGGAGTCTATCCCTCCAAAGGTAAGCTCCCCGTCCCAGGAGAAGAGCGTACCTGCCCGCGCGCAAAGCCCTACTGCGCTAGAACTATGGCTGTAGCAATCCTTCCGTTGCGCTACCATGCTTCTATTACTTTCACTGCTAGAATAGGCTAGGCCGTATACTACATTCGTTCTGCTGCAGCTTTAACCAGTAAACCGCTCTAGAAAAACGGATGCTAACTCCCGCTCTCCTTGCGATTTGTACCCACCCCAACACTACGTAATTTGCGCACAAAGGTAATGCAAATCCCCACGAAAACCTACTAGTAAAGGGGATTCGGATTCGATTTTTCCCTTTGCTCGCACGCTACAAGCCCGCCGTTCCTGCGCCATGCGGCACTCACTGTTCACCCTCCCCTCAAAAAAAATCGGGTCGCCTCCCCCTCCAGCTACCGCCGTACTGGGGCTACGCTATTCGCCCGCCACCTTAGCCCACGTATCCTTAAGGGGGACCGTGCGGTTCAGCACCATGCTATGGGGTTGGCTATCGTAATCAAAGCAGAAGTACCCCAGCCGCTCAAATTGGATCTTAGCATCTTGCGGGAGCTCCGCAACGCTGGGCTCTAGGTAGCCTCGCACCACCGTGAGCGAATTGGGATTCAGGTTATCCTTCCAGCTCCCTCCTTCGGGGTAATCGCTGGGATCTATTGTCTTGAAAAGCCTATCGAACAGGCGCACCTCAGCCTCCACGGCATGCTGGGCAGACACCCAATGGATGGTGCTCTTCACCTTACGACCGTCGGGCGAATTGCCACCTCGCGATGCGGGGTCGTGGCTACAGTGGAGCAATACCACCTCTCCGTTGGCATCCTTCTCTACGCGCTCGCACCGGATGAAATAGCCGTAACGAAGCCGTACCTCTGTGCCGGGCGATAGGCGGTAGAATTTCTTGGCGGGCACCTCCATAAAATCATCCCGCTCTATGTAGAGCTCTCGGCTGAAGGGGATCTTCCGGGTACCAGCCCCCTCATCCTCAGGGTTATTCACCGCCTCTAGCCATTCTACCTGCCCCTGCGGATAGGTGTCTATAACCACCTTCAGCGGATTCAACACTCCCATACGGCGAAGGGCGCGCTTATTGAGGTCTTCGCGCACGTAGAACTCCAGCAACGAGAGGTCTATAACGTTATCGCGCTTGGCCACGCCCACGGCCTCGGCAAAGGCCTTTACCGCCTCGGGGGTATACCCACGCCGGCGAAGGGCGCAGATGGTGGGCATGCGGGGATCGTCCCAACCTGCCACCACCCCGGTCTGCACCAGCTCTAGCAATCGCCTCTTGCTCATGACGGTGTAGGTGAGATTAAGGCGGGCAAACTCATACTGATGCGAGGGGAAGATGCCGAGCTTCTCTATGAACCAATCGTACAGCGGGCGGTGGACATCGAACTCTAGGGTGCAGATGGAGTGGGTGATATTCTCTATAGAGTCGCACTGCCCGTGGGCAAAGTCATACATCGGATATATGCACCACGAGTCGCCAGTACGATGGTGGTGGGCGTAGAGTATCCGGTAGAGAATGGGATCGCGCATGAGCATGTTGGGGTGCGCCATGTCTATTTTCGCACGGACGACCTTAGCCCCCTCTGGGAACTCCCCAGCCCGCATCCGATGGAGAAGATCGAGGTTCTCGACAGGCGTCCTATCGCGCCAAGGGCTATTGACACCCGGCTGGGTAACCGTGCCGCGCCCCACACGTATCTCCTCCTGTGTCTGGTCATCTACGTAGGCTAGGCCAGCCTCCATAAGCTGTTCGCACCACTTGTAGAGCTGCCCAAAGTAGTCTGAGGCATAGCGTTCCCGAGCCCACTGAAAGCCTAGCCAACGGATATCCTCCTTTATAGAATCTACGTACTCCACATCCTCCTTGGTGGGGTTGGTATCATCAAAACGGAGGTTGGTCTCTCCCCCGAACTGCTTGGCCAGCCCGAAATTGATGCAGATCGACTTGGCATGCCCAATATGCAGATAGCCATTGGGTTCAGGCGGGAAGCGCGTAAGCACTCGCCCTCCATGTGTGCCATTGGCCACGTCGGCCGCAATGATCTCTTCGAGGAAGTTGGGCGTTCTACCCTGGGTTTCTTTCGTCTCCATAGCCAAAAACTTGTGGTGCGTATTACCAGGTTAAAAATGTAGTACCACGCAGCAAATGTAGCAAAATATGGTGAAAATAGCGCAATGATTTCCATAAAAAAAGCGCTGGAGAGTCCCCCAACGCTTGCATTGTCTGCCGAATTCATTCAGAATCTCGCACCACCACCACCTCCTCCGAACGAGCCGCCACCCCCAGAATTGCTACGCCCTGAGGAACTTCTTCCACCACTGCCTCCACCTCCTCGCCCTACAGCCATTAGGATGAAAATGAGGATCTTGAAGAGGACGCGAACATAGTTGCTACGAAAATAGCGAACGAAATTCTGCTCGCCCGTCGGCCGGTTCCGCTGCAGGAAGTAGTAAACGATAAAACCCAGCGTGTAGGGCGCAAGGAGGTAGAGGAAGATAATCCGCCCCCAGCTAGGCAAATCGTCATCGCTCGACTGCGGGGGAGTGCCGCCCCCTCCCCATTGGAATTTGCCCGCAGCCTGGGCTATCACGGCACTCACGCCCGTCTGTAGGGCAACGTCATACCTCCCGGCTACTGCCAGCGGCCCCATAATCTCTCGGGCTATCCGTGCAGCCTCTGCATCGGTAATCTTCTCCTCCATCCCGTACCCCACGGCTATGTAACCCTCGCCGTAGTCACCCGCAGGTCTCTTCGCGAGATTCTCCTCGGCGAGCATGGCGCCTGAGAACTCCCCAAGCCGCGACAGTAGCAGGGAGTGCCCCGCAAACTGCGATTCTACACCAGCCCCAAGGGTCGTTTCAAGTGCCGTTTCTATTCCATCGGGTATCGCCTTTAGGCTATCTGCTGGCAGCCATGGCGGCATACTCCCCGGGCGTAGCAGCAGAATTACCCCGTTATCTACCCCCTTTCGTCCAGCCCTCCACTGATTGCCAAGGCGCGTGGCAAAGCTGTTGGCATCCCACCCCTGGAAATCGGGCACGGTAACCACGTAGATCTGCGAGCTGGTAGAATCGACGTAGTCCTCTAGCATCGCCTCCAGCTGCGCGAATTGCCCAGGAGTTAGCAGGTGGGCCGAATCATTGACGTAGTACCGCGGCAATGGGAGCAACGCCTTTTCATCCCCCGCGGTAGTCTCCCTATACGGTGGCGAGGTAACAGCTTCGGAACGAGGATGCCCTGTGGGTTCGTCATCTTTACAACCTGTGCAGAAGCACCCTGCAAGAAATGCTGAAAAGGCAATGATGCACAGCACGATAAGACAACCAATAGCACCTTTACGCTGCTTGCTCTCCATTACGGATAATAGTTTAAGTGCCGCATAGCCACTCGCTGTCAGAACCTTGCGCCTCCGCCACCTACACCAAATCGACCTTTGCCCGTACCCTTGGCGCGCCCTAATGTACGCAAAGAGATTTCACCTCCACTCTCTTCGCAATCCCTGCGGCAAAGGTAGCCACTTGCAGGGGAATTTTCGCAACTTGAGAAGATTTCCCTACACCTTCAGACCTCGGAGGTAATCCTTCAACTCTGGTGCTATCCTACGGCTCTCTATGGCCTTCTGAATCGCCCTGTTGTGCGTCCAGGGCTCTAGCCGACGCTCCTCTATGTAGGGTAGGGACGCCTCCTGCTGCTTGGCTAAAGCCGTGGCAAAGTACCAGGCCACCATCATCCGCACGTAGTAATCGCCGTGCTTCACCCCTGCCGCCCAATCTAGGTACTCAGGGCGAAATCCCGCACCCAGGAAATGCTGCATCAGCATTCCCACGCCGAAACGAACCGTGTACGTGTGCTCGCTCTTTATCCACACGGGAATCTGCTGGAGGAGCAGAGCTGGGTACTTCGCAAAGACTTTCGGGGAGAAGATGTCGCATGTAGCCCAATCTGAAATGAAGGGCAAAAATCGCTCGGTCGCTGCAAGCACCTCCTCCATGTCCTGCATCTCGCACACCAGCAGGGCGTGCAGCCCATTCTCCTCGAGGTAGACATGCGGGCACTGCTGTAAAAATGCCCTGCACTCCTCTGGATGCTCCCTGTAAAGGGAATTCGCCAACGCCCGCAGCAGGGGAACGCGGACTCCTAGGATTGCCTCCCGATCTACTGTAGGGATAAGTTTGCTCTGAAAATCTGCATAGCCAGAATCTGCCAACTCCGCAAGCGCAGGGTAGAATATCGATTCCATCACTTTAGACAAAAAAAGGAGGACACCGCTCGGCATCCTCCAGAATTCCAAATTAAACCCTTCTCTCCCACAAGCCTTCGGGCTAACCAGGGAAAGACCCTCAACAGTGGCTAGCTAGCAGGGGCTGTTGCCTCTTTCCTCAATGCGTTCACATGCTTGGCCAGCTTGCTCTTGAGGTTGGAGGCTTTATTCGCATGGATAATATTCTTGTGCGCAAGCTTATCGAGATGCTTCATCACAGTGGGGAGCAGCTCTGCAGCCTTGTCTGCATCCTTCTCTGCGCGGAGATCCCGCACTAGGGTACGTGCGGTCTTGGCGTAGTAACGATTGTGCAGCCTCCGCTTCTCGTTCTGCCTAACGCGCTTTTTCGCCGACTTAATATTTGCCATCGCCTCTACGGAAAATCTACTTTCAAAATCCTAACTGTAGCCCGTAGCGGAATCGAACCGCTGTTACAAGGATGAAAACCTTGCGTCCTAACCCCTAGACGAACGGGCCCTTGTCCCCACAACCCTACCGATTTGCGAGTGCAAAGGTAGGGCTTTTTTCTGATCCCGCAATACCTGCAGCAAAATATTTTAGGATCAAGGAGGCCCGTCAATGCGCTATACGCTCTATTTGAACACGTAGCGCACCGAGACTCCAGCATTCCACCAGAGCCCTATCCTACCCGGGAAGTTGAGCACTGGCAGCACATCGATGCTCAGCGCGAGCGGAATATCTTCAAATACGTATTCCACGCCCGTTACCCCATCGAGGCCTGCGTAAATATCTGAGAACTGCGAATCGGCATACGGATTGTAAGCTGAGGCTCGCCCTGTAGCCACATGCGCTCCGCCGCCCAGGAAGGGACGCAGCCCGGGTACGCCCGGCAGGTAGAGATGATACTCATACAGCCCTGTAATCCCTATGCCGAAAGAGCCGAAACTAGTGATGCCCTCTAGCGCGGAGCGATCGTTTAAGAACCCCTTGATACTGGCCCCGAAGAGCGGTGATCCGAACCGCCCGCCCAATGCCCACGTGTAAAAATGCTGTGCCTTTGCACTGCCGCATAGCAGTAGTAACCCTATTGCCGCGCCCAGCAGTACTCGGGTCGCTGTCCTTCCCTGAGTTTTCATACCTTCCTCCTGCAATCTATTCAAAACTAACACGCTTACCGTTGTATTAACGGTTGCAAATACGGGGTTAGTATTCCCAGTGCTCAGGAATACCAACCCCGCATACTATAGGCTGGGCAGGTTCTGCTACGCCGCGCCGCTTGCTATTACAGTCCCAACACGCCTTCTGTTGCCCGTGTTCCCATATGGCACTTTCCCACCCCTATCTGATAATGGAAGCCCCAAACAACACCCGCGCTCAGGGCTGATGATCTACATTGCCCGCCTTGCCCTTCACGTATTCGTCTATTGCCTTGGCTGCCTTTCTGCCGGCCCCCATGGCGAGTATCACGGTGGCTGCGCCAGAGACGGCATCCCCCCCGGCAAATACCCCTTCACGCGTGGTTTGCCCGGTCTCGTCTTCGGCTACTATACCGCCCCATTTCTGCACCATAAGCCCTGGGGTAGTAGATGCAATGAGGGGATTGGGCGAGGTGCCGAGCGACATTACCACTACATCGCACTCTATCTCAAACTCAGAGCCTGGCACTGGGGCTGGCCTGCGCCGCCCGCTCTCATCGGGTTCGCCCAGCGCCATTTTCACCGCCTTTATTCCCCGTACCCATCCCTTATCGGTTCCCAGAATCTCCACGGGGTTGCTCAGCAGGTGGAATTGGATCCCCTCCTCCTTGGCGTGGTGCACCTCCTCCACCCTGGCGGGAAGCTCCACCTCGCTACGCCGATACACCAGGTGAACCTCTGCACCCAGCCGAGCGGCGGTACGCGCAGCATCCATTGCCACGTTTCCACCACCCACTACCACCACCCGTTTTCCCACGTAAACCGGGGTGTCGTAGCTCTTATCGAAGGCCTTCATGAGGTTCGCGCGCGTCAGCAGCTCGTTGGCCGATAGCACGCCATTGAGATTCTCACCAGGGATGCCCATGAACTTGGGAAGGCCGGCACCCGAGGAGATGAATACCGCATCGTACCCCTCCTGATCCAAGAGGGAGTCTATGGTAACCGTTCGCCCTACCACCACATCGGTCTCAATCTCCACCCCCAGGCTACGAACGTTGTCTATCTCCTTCAGCACCACCTCCTTTTTGGGCAATCTGAACTCCGGGATGCCGTAGGCCAACACCCCCCCGCTCTCATGCAGGGCCTCGAATATCTTCACCCTGTAGCCCCATCGGGCCAGGTCGCTAGCGCAGGCCAACCCTGCAGGGCCGCTGCCCACTATAGCCACCTTATGCCCATTGGCGGGCGCTATGGTCTTGTCAAAATACCCCTCCTTCCGCGCGGTGTCTGCCGCAAAGCGCTCCAGCTTGCCGATGGCCACTGGTTCTCCTTTCACGCCCTTTATGCAAGCCCCCTCGCACTGGGTTTCTTGGGGGCACACACGCCCGCACACTGCCGGTAGGCTACTATCCTGCCACAGCACATCGGCAGCTTTTAGCGGCCTTCCGAGCGCAATCTGCATGATGAACTGCGGGATCTGGATATTCACGGGGCAGGCGGGTACGCACCGCGGATTTCTGCATTGCAGGCAGCGTTCTGCCTCGCGCTGCGCCTCCTCTATGCTGTAGCCGTAGCAAACCTCCTCAAAGTTCTTGACCCGTTCCTCGGGAGCCTGTTCCCGCACGGGCGTACGTCCTATTTTCTCTGCCATAGCCCTTTACGATTTATGGGTCTCTAGGTATTGCTCTAGCCGCTGGGCTTCTATCGCTTTGTACATCCCCTGGCGGCGCATGGCCTCGTCAAAATTCACCTGGTGCGCATCGAACTCTGGGCCATCCACGCAGGTGAACATCATTTTACCCCCTATGCTCACGCGGCAAGCACCGCACATCCCTGTGGCATCCACCATCAGGGTGTTGAGGCTGGCCACCGTTGGGATTCCAAGCTCCTTGGTGAGGGCTGAGACGAACTTCATCATAATCATAGGGCCAATCGTCACAGCGTGGTTATAGAGCTTTCCGTGGTTGATTACCAGATCCTTAAGACAGTCTGTCACCATCCCGTGAAACCCATCGCTCCCGTCATCGGTAGCCTGGTAGTAGTTGGCTGCCACCGCCTCCATTTCACTGCGGTAGATCTCAATGCTCTTGGTCTTCGCCCCTATAATCACATCGGGCTTGAACCCCCTTTCGGCCAGATATTTAACCTGAGGGTAGATGGGTGCTGCCCCCACGCCACCACCTATGAAAATGATACGTTTCTCAGCTAGCTCCGCATCGGACATCTCCACCAGGTCGCTCGGGCGTCCTAGAGGGCCTACGAAGTCGAGTATTGCCCCGCCCTCCTCTATGGCGCACAGCTTACGGGTACTCGCCCCTATGGTCTGTATCACGATGGTTACCGTTCCCCGTGCTCGGTCATAGTCTGCAATGGTGAGGGGGATGCGCTCCCCTTTCTCATCGGTGCGCACTATGATGAACTGCCCTGGCTCTGCCGACTCTGCCACTCGCCGCGCCTCTATCTCCATGAGGTAGATGTTGGGGGCGAGCAGCGCCTTCCGCACTATAGTAAACATAGACTTGACTATAATGGTTTTCCGCCGCAAAATTAGCTACTAAATCTGAGGCGGCTATCGCGTAAATGTAGTATGTAGGCTTTCTAAATAGCCCCTACTAGCTATCCCTACGCGGTAGCATTCCCCTCCTACAAGAGCTACGCAGGGCAGAAGAACAGGGTGCAAATGGCTGTGGTATAGACTATAGATTCAGCTATCTCGCCTTTTCCTCACGGTAATAATGGGCGGTGATGTAGCCTACTTATTGATGCAAAAAAAAGGGGGGTACACCAACTCTGGAGTACCCCCCTTCCGCAAGCAATCCTGGCCTAGAACCGCCACACCCCTGTCAGTAGGGCGTAGCCTGGCAATTGCCTATAGACCGCTGTAGAGTGTTGCAGCTCGCTGAGCGACTCCTCCACCCATTCGTTCTTCCGTAGATGCAGGACATTCTCCACGCTTGCCCGCAGCTCGAAGTGCTCCCACTTGTAGCGAGCCTGCAAACCCACGTCCATAAAGCTTCGTCGGTAGCTACTAGCCTGCCCCCAGAGGCTCTGCCCTCTGAGAGTAAGCGAGAAGGCGGCTATGGTAATGTAGATTGCAGCCTTGCCCGTGTATTCATGATAGCGCGAACCAACTGGAGATGTGGAAATCTGGCTGCGGCTTCGTCTCGCAGAGGCCTCTACCGAAAAATCGATAGGTGAGCCCTTGAATCTCGTGCTGAAACCTAAACTTCCACTATAGGAGTTCGAGGAATGCTGTACTGGTTGCTGAGCATAGCGAGAATGGCTCTTCCCCCAGGTATAGCGGGCTGCTGCCGTAAGATCTACCGGTAAACGCCCGAGCCCAGTATTCGCCGAAATCCATGCGCTAGCCGATTGGGTACGCCCTGCACCCTCATAGTGCCAAGTGGTAAGCTGCTGCGTGAACGTATCGTACACCGATATAGCCCCATTGCGAGAATCAGAGTAGGTGGCATTGGCAAAGATCATCACATTGCTGAGCAAATCGAAGTGGGTGAAGAAGAGCGAGGCGACATTGCTAGATGCTAGGGGATTCTGGAGGCGGGAGGGGAGGCGGAGGTCGCTATGCCGTTGCAACCACGGGAGCTGCGTAAGCTCTGAGTATGAGGCGCCAATATAGTTTCTCCGCAGAGTAAGCTCTACATAGGTAAGTGCCATAAAATTCAGCTGCAGCCTAAGCTTCGGCTCCCAGCGGAAACCGCCACGGGTGGGCATTCCCGACTGGCGCAGCTGATAGCTTGTGACGTAGTTACCCAGCTCAAAACGAAAGAACCCCTTGTTTCGCTGCAAGCCGAGGTAACCCTGCGGGCGCATCCAGGCTATCGTTTCACTCCCTAGGCTATCCACTAGCAGCTGCCGCCGCACTCTCCTATTTCCGTGCAGCGCAACCTCGGCTACTGCATGGACATCACGGTAGAGTGGCACGTCACAACGTACATATGCCGAATAGCTTAGAGGCTTGTAGTCACGCCAATATCCGTACTTGTATGGATTAGACCGTGCTGCCTGAACATGCGGGGTAAATGGAAGCGAGGGCGTGGCCAACCAGTAATCTCCATCGGTACGCCCTGGGCTGTAGGAGATATAGCCCCCCGCCGTTAGGAGGCCCTTCCATACCGCTTGGTTCAGCTCCAGAGTCTGGGTCAGCATAAGGTCTCTTGTCCGCCAGACCTCCTCCACCTGCTGGCTGCTGTGTGGCGATTCCTCTTGCAGCCTGATACCCTCCCCATTACGAGAGGTAACTACGTGGGTGAAAGCCTTGAGCGAGAAGTTCGGTGTGGGAATCCAGCGCTGCGATAGCGACTGCAAGGAGAGCCACGCCCACCGAGCAGACTGACGGGTTGTACCCACATGCAGCCCTACGTCGCCCGCAAGGTAATCCCGTTAGGTATACTCTCTACGAGTGGCCATCTGCCCGTATATTCCGATGAGGCGCACCTTGTAGCCCTGGGTGGGTTGCCATTTCACATTCACATTGGCAGCGCCCGCATTTCGCTCGTATTCGTCACTCGTAGCGGAGAAGATGTCGAGATTCGCCCCTGGGTTGCCGCCTCCTCCTTTGCCACCGAGTAGCTCATCGTACTCCTCGCTGAAGCTCCCATCCTGCTCAGAGATGGTTGCCTTACCGACATTATTCACATTGGCCAATGCGCTCACAGACACCGATGAGAGCAAGCCAATGAGCGATCCCCTACCGTAGTACTTACCGAGTACCCCGCCACCACCCTCCAGCGTGCCGTTCAGCTTAAACGGGAATCGCAACTTGAGGTTCAACGCCTGCCGTTCCTGCGGACGGAATCGTTCTACCACATCGCCCTCTTTGTAGTCCTTTATCACCTCTACCTGGTGGGCAAAATCTGCCGGGAGCGTATTGAGCGTAGTGGAGGTTGAAGACGATAGCACATCCTTCCCATTCACGAGAATCTTGTTGATGGGCTTGCCCATGAAGTAGAGGCCACCGCCTTCCCGAACCTCCATGCCAGGAATTCGCTGCAGCATCTCGCCCAGCGTGTGTTCATCGCCCTTCAGGTAGCCATCGGTGTTGAATATCAGCGTATCGCCCTTGGCGTACACCCGCTTCGCATCGGCCACCACCCGCACCCCTTCTATGTCTACCTTCTCCTCTTGGAGTACCACCCGTACAGGCTGTGCCAGCGCGGCTGCGCTATAGCGGGCCCTGTGCATAGCATAGCCGAGTGAGCGAACCGTAATCCACACGCCCTCGCTAGCCAAACCGCCAGGGAATACTACCCGAAAATCGCCCTGCGCATTGGGTGTACCGTAGCGTACATCCCTGCGAACCAAGCTGTCAGTGGATACCGCCACATTCGCATAGGGTACAGGCTGCCCGCCCTGGCCGACCACCCGCCCTGTAATGGCCACCGACTGGCCAAGGGCTACACCAGAACACAAAAATAGGGCAAGGCTCACCACCAGCCCTGCACACCTACGCCAGCTAAGCATGCTTGAATACGGTAAGGGGCTTACAGTTGTTTTTTAATACCTCTGCCTGTGCCACTATTCCCCTCCTGCGTCACGGTTACTCCTGCCACTGCGCTAATCCGCTCCTACAGCATCCTCTTCACGCTCGACCTGCCTGATGATATTCTGGATCGTTTCGCTAATCCTATCGTGGTACTCCTTCCGCGATATCGCATTCTTCACCTCGGGGAGCTGGATCTTGAAGTTATCGCTAGGCAGGTATTCCACACGCATTGCCCTATAGTACTGCGCACCAAAAGTCACTTCCATAACCAGACCTAGCGCTCCAAAGAAACTACTGGGACCAAAGGGCACGGGGATTTCATCGCAGAACCAGGCTTCGATAGTAGCTCCACCCTGCTCCTGCACAGCGGTTGCCCTACGGCATACCTTCCCTGCTATCTGCTTGGTCTCATCGTGCACCGTCCACTCAAGCATCTTCACTGGCTGCTCCTTCACGAAAACCCACGAGGTGATGGCCGACCCGTGCATGAGGTAGAGACTATCAGACAGATTCAGGTAGATGTAGCTGCCATCCTTCAGCTCGAGCTTCCCATCTTTAAGCCCTGGTTCTCCCTGTACGCTTACACTCTCAGCCCCATGAGCATAGAGTGTGTGCCTCGGCGCAGCATCTCCATTAGCAGCATCACGCACCACCACCCCACCTTGCCCTTCATATAGCACGCGAATCACAGGCTGGGCAAGAGACCTACCACCTAAGAAAAGGAGAACAATAACTGCTAAACGCAAAAAATAACCGTTCATGCGATCCGCCCAAAAACAGCAATGGGTGAAAACACCCATTGCTGTGAAATGATGCCCAATGCTACCGAGGGGTACGAATCCTTTTCACTTTACCATCAGGTGTTGTTATGGTAATCCAATCCTTATCTACCGTAACCGTAGAACCATCTGGAATATCCGTTATCTCTACGATATCTGCCCTTATCTCCTCGTTTTCTTGGCCATTACCCTTTCCCCCTCCCTCACCATCATCCCCATCAACGGTTTGCATCGCCCCGCAGGCCGGCGCAGCCGACTTCGCACTGGCACTCGCAGCCGTAAACGCCAATCCAAGGGCTAGGGCTGCCATAAGAAGAACTTTCTTAATGCTCTTTAATTATTTAAGCATTAGTGATATAGAACCCTGAATCGCTAGTTTCTACCCAGCGTTTCGGGTGCAAAGGTGGTAATTCTCCCCCAAAACAGGACTGCTTTCATCCTCAATACGCCCAATCCTACAGGCAATGAGCAGGTTCTCAGTGGCATACCGCATACGGATACCACGAAAGAATCCCCACGCTACCACCCTCGATATTGAATCGCCTGATTAAAACCACCCGCCAAAAGGGGAAAAAGCCCCCTCTAATGGTTGAACCCATTCGGAACTTTTGCAGAACTCTCATACAGAACAGGCAGAGGGGTCTACACCCATTCAACGCCGTACCAGGGCCGTACCATCGCCGTACCAGGGTCGCTTCATCCTCGGATTTCGCCATGAAATCCGAACATGAAGCGGCGCAGGTACGGCGATGGTACGGCGAAGGTGTAGAGGTGGGCATGCCATAACCCCATCATTCCCCTACTTGCAACTCGTGATTCAAGCCTGATTCTGCGCCCGTGGATGCGGCCAAGAGGGCAACCTGGCGCAAAACGAACAGCCCGACCTGTCGGTTTAGTGGTGGGCGGGGTAGAATCGTATGGGCGATACGGCACGCCATATCATTACACCCTTGGATAAATACAGCTGGCAGATTAAAACTTTTTTAATCACCCGTTTACATTCATCGAAGACCGTAGCGATGCGTAGTACGGCATGGTTCACGTAGGTTTTGCTGAGGTCTCGGAGATTCTGAATGGCCAATTTTTCTGTATTCTTTCGCCACTTCTCGCCAGCAACGATAAAAAAAGAGGGGGAGGTAATCCCTCCCCCTGCTTAAGAAAACCACTGCCTAGAAGCTCCACACCAGCGACAGCAGGACGTAGCCTGGCATTTTGCGGTAGACTGCGGTGGAGTGCAGCACCTCCGAGAGCGACTCCTCTACCCACTCGCGCTTGCGCAAGTGCAGCGCATTCTCCACACTAGCCTTCAGCTCTAGGTGCTCCCACTTGTAGCTGGCCGAGGCATCGAAGTCTAGGAAACGCTGGGTGTAGCTGCTGGACCTCACCCAGATCCCCTTTCCCACGAGGGAGAGAGAGAACCGCCCCACTGCGAGGTAGGCCGCAGCCCTTCCCAGCCAATCCTGATACCACGAGCGTCTGCTGCGCCCGCTGATTCGGTTGTCCTGATAGGTGTAGGTAGCCCCCACCTCGAAATCAATGGGCGAATCGTAGAGCCGAGAGAGCAGCCCAAGATACCCTACGGTGTTTCCCGTGGTTATATCCACCACCTGGCCCTGGTACTTGGCCTGGCTGCCCACGTAGTCATACGTCCCTTTCATGCTCACATCGAGCGGCCAATCGCCGAGCCCTATGGTGGCTGAGAGGCTCGCTTGCAGTTGGCTCTCCTTACCCCCGTCCTCGTAGTGTCGGGTGGTTAGATTCTCAGTAGCCGCATCGGTAGCTAGAAGCGAGCCGTCGTCTGTACGACTGTAGAATGCATGGCCGAATACCATAACATTGCTCAGCAGATTGAGGTAGTTGTAGGTAAGCACGGCCTCAGTCCCCTTCCCGAAAGGGTTCGAACTGGATGATGGTGTGTATACTTCATTGTACCCCGCAAGCCAGCCAACCCGGCTAAACGAGTATAGACCTGCCTTCTCCGTGGTTCGCTCTACCGAGAGGGTAAACGAGTGGAAATCGCTCATATTCAGCTCTAGCGAAAACTTAGGCTCCATCCGAAAAGCCTCCTTCCCCTCCTGCTGCCCCTGTAGCATCCTGTAGTAGGCGAAGTAGGAACCCAGCGAGAAGCGTAGCATCCCCAGGTTCTTCATGAATCCCGCGTAGGCTTTAGGGCTATGCCACAGCAGCCGTTCGTGCGAATCAACAAAGCGCGGTACATACACACGCTGGCTCTCTGTGGACTGCCGGCAGCTCAGCTCGCCCACCGCATGCACTCCCCATAGTAAGGGGTGATCGAAACGCACGTAGGCCTCCCAGTCCCACGGGGTTGCGCGGCGTGAGTAGCCGTACCGATATGGGTGCTCAGCATCAGCCCCTATATCGGCTGCTATGGGTAGCGTAGGGGTGCTCATGGAATAGTCGCCCCCCTGCCGACTCGTCTCCCAGCTGAAGTTGGCCCCAGCAGTGAACAAGCCTGTACCCACCTGCCGATTCACCTCTAGCGTCTGCCCCGCCTCTAGGCTTATCCGCTTTCCACTATCCGCCACAGAGAGCTGCTCAAGACCCGAAGCCCGCGCCCTATCGATAGCCGTTCTATACTGCCTGAAGTTGAATTTGGTATCGGCCCGTAGCGAGAATTGGGCATTGGGAATCCACCGCTGGGATATTCGCTGCGAAACTAAGAGCGAACCCAACCGCCCCCTCCTCTCCTCCAGCAGCCCCACAGTCCCCCTGGCAAGCTGGTAGACATCCTCGCTCTGGTAGAATCTGCTGGCAGCACTCTGGGTGTATATCGTATTTGACTTGAGCCGATACCCCTTCGCGGGAAGCCAGGTAAAGTTCACATTGCCCATCCCGCTCAGCCGAGCGTACTCATCCTTTGGGGAGACCACAAGCGCCTCCTCCTCTGGTGTGAATGATAGCACGCTGGCACGCACCTTTCCTCCCCCTAGCAGATCCTCCTTCCCCACCACGTTTGCCAGGTAGTCGCTCAGGGTGAAGATCGGGAGTCCGATATTGTTGGCGTTGGCCAGCGCGCTCAGTGACATATCGCCCATGATCCCGATGAGCGAGGCCTTCCCGTTGAAGCGTTTTACTACCCCGCCGCCACCCTCCACGTACCCATTGAGTTTGATGGGGTGCTTCGACTTTAGGTTCAGCGCCATCTGCCGCTCAGCACGGTACCTATTGGCCACATCGCCATCCTGGTAGTCCTTTATCACCTCCATCGACTGCGCAAAGTCTGCTGGGAGCGTATTGAGGGTGGTTCCCGTGGAGGAGGAGAGCAGATCCTTCCCGTTCACCAGGATCTTGTCTATCTGCTTTCCCTGAAACGAGAGTTGCCCGCTCCGGCTCACCTCCATGCCCGGCATCTTGCGAATCACCTCGCCTATATTCCGCTCATTCCCCTTGGTATAGTAGCCTGTGCTGTAGACCAGCGTATCGCCCTTGGCGTACATATTCTTGGCATCGGCCACCACCCGTACCCCTTCTATCCCTATGGTCTCCTCGGCCATCACCACCCGCAGCGGGCTGGGTATGGTCTGTAGACTGTAGCGTTTTTTGAAAACGGAGTAGCCCATGGAGCGCACCGTAATCCAAACGCTCCCCTCTATGCCCTCCGCGAGCTGGAGAGCAAACGCCCCGTTCTCCTTGCTGGCCGTGTAGGTGAGGCTGTGCCGCACTAGGCTGTCGCCAGAGGCGAACACGTTCGCGTATGCTACCGAGCACCCCTGCGTATCAACCACATGCCCGCTGATGGTAGTCGGCTGCGATACAGCCCTACCCACTAACCCCAGCAGCAGAGAGAGAACCAGCGAGCCCAGTATCGCTAGCTGGCGCATGGTGCTAGATCTTTATCACCTGCATCTGTCCGCTTGCCCGCTCGCCACGTTTCTGGAGTGTGCCTAATTTCTGCTGTAGCCGCTTCATGTATTCGGCTTGAGTTACAGCTTTATCGCTCGGCGGCGGCACTATGGTAACCTTATTCGAGAGGTACTCCACTTTCTCAGCCTTGTAGATAAGCCTGGCCACTTGCAATTCCATAATCAGTCCTGGTAGCCCAAAATACCCTGAGGGACCCACCGTTGCCGGGATCTCTTCGCAGAACCACGCTACGCATTCCTGTCCATTCGCTAGGGTGTATGTAGCTTTCCGACACGGTTTGCCTAGAATGGTTTTGGCCTCATCGCCGAGCTTCCATGCCTGCGGTTTTATAGAGTCGGTCTTCACCAAGATAGCATCCCCCACCATATCTGACCACGTGAGCTTCAACCCATTCTCTTGATTCAGGTATACAGAGCCGACTCCCGTCACCTCTATCTTTTGCTCGTTCTTCAGCATCTTACCCTCTACAAATGCGCTCTCTGCGCCCTCGCTGTAGAGGATAAAATGTTTCTCCTCTAGCTGGCCCGCATTCACCATCTGCACGTTTTGACCACTAAGGCCCGCCAGCTCTGGTATATCCACCTTGCGGGTATACTCCACACGAAGCGTATTGCTTGGTTGCGCCATAGCTACCGCTGATATGGCTGCCACAAAAGAAATGCTAAATACTGCCCTGTGATTCATGATGACCATCCTTTCTATTATAAAAAAGAGGGGCTAAAATCAGCCCCTCCTCGCTTGATCACTCTCCCTGGTAGGCACGCTTATTTGCATGCCTACCAGCTAAAAGATTATCACTATCGTGCCGTCGTCAAAAATAATGACTACGACAACAACCACTGTCCCATTCTGCTCTACCACGTACTCTTTTTCGATAGGCAACGTGGATTCTCGAGCTTCTACTCTGTTAGCTAGGCTCGCTATGGCGCTACAAACAGCATGGCCAGTGCCAAAAACAGAGCACAAATGAACTTTCTCATAGGTGAAATGGATTTGAGATTCGACATAGGGCCCTTTACTTTAACTGAAGCTTCTACTGCAAAGCTAGCCATTTTTCCAATTCCAGCAAACTCCTCTGCAAAAAAAAAAACTTGCCTTCGCCTTATTGAATACAACATAATATACTGTCAATCAAACGGATGATTCAGCTGAAATTTCCTTAAAAATCTCCCAACTCCATCAGAATCCCATCCCTACGCCAAGCCGCAGCAGGTGGTTCCTCGTCTCGTGCAGCCCGTATGATAGCTGAACCCTGTACCGCCCCGCAAAGCTGTAGCCAAGCCCCGCCTCACCGCCCAGCACCCAGCTCGCGTAGTCGAGCGGGACGATGCTGTACCGGGCGGAGTAGCCACGCGCGCCATGGTAGGAGCGCCCACTGAACCGCTGCCCATACTCCAGGCTGGCAAACAGGCTTAGATTCCCAAATGCCCTCTCACCGTAGACCCCCAGGCTAGCGTTCACACCCATTCGGCTAGCGCCTGCAAACCGTAGATTCCCGATTCGCCCCTCCTCCACGCGGGTAATTCCCAGCCCAGCGTATAGCTTCACATACGCGCTGCTGAATGTGAACCTATAGCCCACCTGGGCATGCGCATCCAGAACCTGCGAGGTGAACTCGGCCCGCGCAATGGCACCACCACTCGAGTTGAACCGGTGGGTATTCAGGGTGTAGACCACGCTCCCCGTCAAATCTATCGATCCTCCGAATCTGTACTTCCCGCTCACCCCGAACTGGTATGATGCCACCTTCTCCCGTACCCCGCGGTATTTCCCGTAGTAGTCGGCATCTGTCCGCTGGTAGCCAATGGCCGCACCCAGCACGAACTGGCCGAAATCGCCAGAGGCGTGGAGCAGAATCCCATCGCTCGAGAAGTTGTACCGAACGTTGCTCGCGAGATCCCTATAGCTGCCCGAAAAGTTCCCCAGGTAGCCGATATCGAACCGGTACTGCCCGCCCTGCGTATTCTCCAGATGTCTGAAGTTCATATCCCTGAGCGCCAAGGCCAAATCCAGATCAACCTTAGAGCGGGGCATCTCTATGCCTATCCGTCCGTTGCCAGTCAGGTTCTCTGGCGAAAGAAGACTTCCTTTTGTCGGCGTAAAGTTATTGATTGCCAGTAGTAATGATTCGAAATAGGTGGGTAAATCATCATACCCCGATGGGTAGGCGTTTGTGTCTGAGGTGATGAAGAGATTCCCCGCATTCCGTTCTCGCGACAGCCGGATGATCTCCTCGTACTGCTCTGGCCTAGCCGAGTGGATAACGTGTAGGATGCGGCCCGCATTGGCCGGGTCCTTCTCGAATTCGGAGGTACGCGCACGGTAGCGATTGATGTACTCATCGGCCGTTACCTCCTGGGCCATCCAGATATCGGCGTAGGGCGCTATGGCATCACCCACGCCCCAGCCGTTGTTGGCCAGCACCAGCATCTCGGGGTACTTGGATTTTATGTACTCGTAGATCTTCCGCATGTAGTCCACCATCCAAGGCTCGTTCCCCGATACCACCTCATCGATAAAATAGCCCGCGATGTTCTCCCTTCCGTAGAAATTGACGAAGTTGTCAATATCGGCAAAGACCTCTTTGAGCGCCCTTTTAGAGGCCCGTGTGTAGGTATAGCCGAGGCTCTTGATCCCGACCTCCCTATTCCGCTGCATCTGCTGGAGATCTTCATCTCTGCGCACTAGCCGCTGCGTTTGGTGGCTCGTCCCCTCGTACGAACCGAAAGCAACGTATGAGAGCAGCCCGCCTCCTTGGGCCGCTATGCCATTCCAGAAAGCGGCATTCACCCCCTTCTTCCCAGTCCAGCGGAAGGCTGGCATAATCACAGATTGGTTCATAACCCCACCCGTGCTGGGGCTCGTGTGCCGCTGGCTAAATCCTACCGCCCCGTTCACGTTCACCTGGAATCGCGCCCGCCCTGCACTTTGGCGAACCCTTCCCTTAGGGGCAAATCTACTGCCATCGCCAAGAAATCCACCTGGCTGATAGGCCGATTGGTATCTGGATGGCGACACCAAGGGTGGCTGCCCTGTAAGGCTCGGCTGGGGACGCTCTTTCCCACTCTCGGCATTCTCCCTTAAAGTTCGCCCATCTTCCTCCCTCTCCTCGCCGCCGTACTGCCCGTAGCTGCTCCCCATTGCGCCGAGCATGAGGAGGAACAGCGCAAAACTGATTAGTTTATTCATTTTCAACACATTAAAACCTATTCAAAAGACCCCTATAGGTTCAATCTTTTACCGCGGGCCTTCCTCAATCTTGCGGGTAAACGGATTTCAATCTATCTCCCGCACCTATCGAAGACCGTACGACGCGGTGTGCCACACATCGTGATGAAGAATTTGCCGTTGGCCTTGCTGCAGAGAGCCACATTTCTATCAATTGGCGAGATTGGCTATCGAGTTCCTGGTAGGGGCGATGCTGTAGGGGCGAGCCGAGAGTTTGCCCGCCCACCCTTAAGGGCGCAGTCCAGCTCGCCCTTCCCCCTCGTAATGCCCGCCCTAACCGAGCCGCGCCGTTTAAATGGATGGATCTTGCCTTACTTTCTGGGCGCTTATCTCCTTTTTCCTGCAAGCGCAAGTATCAGCCCCAACGCCACCCCGAGCAGCGCAGCGTACAGCACCTGGTAATCTGGCGGCAGCAGGAAGCTCACGGTGTGCGCAGGTATCCAGAAGAGCGGGATCGTGCGCAATAGCACAAAGCTCCAATGCCTCCTCCAATCTAGCTTTTGCGCCAATATATCGCCCACCCGAACGGGCGTAATCAATGCTTTCGCCCTGCCACCGCATGCCGTTATGTGGAGATCGCTCACCTTGTGGATGGTCATCATCAGGGGGGCATACACCAGGTTCATCACCACGCTCACGGCGAATGCCACCAGAACCCTCCTCGGCGTAAGCACGCTAGCCCCCAGTGCGTTACTGGCCCCATCCATCCCCATGTACTCCAGCAGCCTGGGAACTCCGCTGGCAAAAACCACAAAGGCCATCTTAATGGTGATGCCCAGCCCGCCCCAAACCACTGCCCGTGCGATAAGGCCAAACCCTGGTTGCCAGTAATGGCCAACTCGTATGCGCAACGCTAGGCTCTCTCCCAGGGTGGCTAGCACCGCGAATTTGAAGAACGCCATAATCAGCCCGTGCGCCCGGTTGAAATTCTCATACCATTGCCCCAAGGGTGGTATGCAAACCAGCCCCATTACCACGAGAATGATTGCTGCTGCAACCCAAAGATCAACTCTCTTAAACCTCATAAATACCGCGGAATTACTGAATATGCACCGTATTCACGCAATGGACGGCATGGGTACTCCTCCACAACCACGCCGCAACTGTTCTGGGTGAACACAAAACCACCCCTTGGGGACAAATCGAATTCATCGACTCGCCCTCCAAGGGGTGGGAATCTACTTCGTGCTAGCTATACAGTTCACCTGGGGATAGCGTAGCTCCCCGCAGCTTTGGCAGGCCTATTCAGCCGGGGTCGGCTGGGAGGACTCTATTGGCTGAGACTGCTCTGCAGGCTGGCTCTGCGCCGTATCACCCGTGGGGACAGCTGGCAGTTCGGTGGGCATAGCTCCCGAGGTGGTGCGCCGTACCTGCTCTTCAATCATCGACTTGCTCTCCGTTTCCCCCCGATGCGGCAAGGCAGCCACCGCCACCAGGCTAAGGAGCACTAGCGCACCCGCAAGCGTCCACGTCGCTTTCTCTAGAAAATCGGCCGTTTTACGCACCCCCATCATCTGCCCCGTCTCGGCAAAATTGGAGGCTAATCCCCCTCCCTTTGAGTTCTGTACCAGCACTATCAGCACCAAGAGAACACAGACGATCAGGATGAGTATCGAAATGAAATTATACATTGATCTACAGACGTTTATTCAAATTCTAACGTTCACGCAAAGCCTCAATTTTCCCCGCAAAGTAAGCACTTTTTTCTGGATTTCTAGCCGCGAGCCGATTATACATGGTGATGGCTATGGCAAAATCCCCCTTCTCTGCGTGCATATCCGCCAGATGCTCGCTCACTATACTCCGCGATAGCACGCTGGATTCCCTAGCCAGATCCTCCTGCTGCTCTGTAGCATCTGCTGGTTTCTTGGCCATCTCACGCATGGTCTCCAGCAGGCTGTCCAGATTATTGAGGTACGACTCTATGCGTTGCATCTGATCCTTCCCCTCCTGCTTTGCCTTCCTGTAGAGCGGATTCAGCTGCGTTCGCACGTACTCGTACCCCTCTGCCGAGAGTGTGCCCGCGCCACCCTCCAGCGTGAATAGCGAGGCCGAAATCTCGGGGACTGGGGTAGCCAATGACTGGTCGAGCACGCCTCGAAGATCTACCTCGCCTGCTTCAGCTCCTATAGTCCCGGTAGAGGCCGATTCTCCTGTATCTTGCCTGCGTGTCGGTGAGTCTCCCCCCTTGGCCTGTCCACTCCTAGCCCGGACACTTCCGCCCAAGAGGGCATTCCAGTCCATAACCACGGTGGTTGGCTCTGTGCTATCTGCCATGCTGGAATCGTCCCCCCCTGCGCCTCTAGCCGCTGCAGGTTGGGGATCTGCATTCGCCAAATCACGTTCAATAACCCCATTTTTACCCCCATTCTCCGCGCTTTCTGCCCGTCCCTGACCATCACTGCCCGCCTCGCTGTAGAACGCCGCAAAGCTGGGGTCATGGGCCTGTTCTTGGGCATCGTGCGCATCTACACCCTGCGATGCATCCTCTGGGGCTACAGGGCTGGAGGCAGGGGGCGGGGGAACGCTATCGACGCTTCGGGAGGCTAGGGGGGCGCTGGCCGGGGATGGCTGGGAGGCGCTGGGGAACGAGCCCGTCGCTACGGGGGCGTTTCCTGCCATTCCTGCCCCGTTCTCCGCGCTTTCAGGCCCTTCCTGCACTCCACTACCCGCTCCGCCGTAGAACGTCGCAAAACTGGGGTCGTGGGCTTGTTCTTGGGCATCGTGCGTGTCCAATGCCTGCGTATCCTGTTTCGGCTCGGTTTCCACTTGGGGAGAACTTGGCGCGTACTCCTGCGTTGCTACAGTCTCCCGGGGGGCGCTGTAGGCTACCGTGGTAGTAGTGTACGCCTCCCCATCTGAAGGGTTCTCATGCTGTTGATGCTGTGGATTTTCTACGCTGAATGGTGAGGTCGATGCTGCTGAAGTCTCTTGGGGTTGAGATGCCTCGCTTACCGCATCGCTGGGCAGCAGATCATCCAGCTCTACCGTTAGCGGCAGCAGACTACCATTCACTGCCCTGTACACCGACACCGCGCTGGGGACCTGGGCTGCAATCTGGAACAGTAGCTGGCTACGATTGGCACTCGGGGCCTGCGAAGTCCCCACTCCACGCGCTCGCAGCAGATGCGCCGCATGGCAGTACGGATACTTTGCGCAGAGCTCTGCGGCCCACCCGGCATCAGATTCGTTTATGGCTGCTTGCCCAAAGAGCAAAGAATAGAATTTCTCGGCAGTTTCCATACGTTCTCTGGGTATAGGTACAAAAAATTACCAGTTGGCGACAGCGGCGTTGAAAATGTCCTCTACCAGCTTATCGGCAATGGTCTCCACCAGCTGGGCCTCCACCTGCGCAAGAATCTGGGATGAGGGGAAATCCTCGTATTGGCTAAAGGTCTGGTCATAGTTCCCATGCTCATCCTGCGCGTTCTTGAATACCACGTGAATGGCAATGGTTAGGCGATTCTGCGCCGCCTGCTCGTTGCTCTGGATGGTTACCGGGGCAACGGAATAGCCGGTAATCTCGCCGGTGAAGTCGAAATCCCCCCCCTGCTCCACCAGCTCTAGGCTCGTCTGGGTGATAAAACGTTCCTTGAGCTTCTCGCCCACAAGTGACGCCAGCGTGGGATTCACAATCGGGGCAACATTCTGGAAGTGTCCTATGCTCACCGTGTGGGTCGTGGGTGATATGCTAGCCCCTGTGAATGAATACTTAATGGAACACGCAGTGAATAGAATTCCACACAGTCCGCAGAGAGGCGCAAGCACGCCGTACTGGTAGAAACGTCGTTCCCACGTAATGCCACATCCTTTACACTCCCCCCTTCGCAGCACCCTGGGTAGGCAGCCGACCAGCATGTCAATAACCTGCTTACCGACGCTGTGTATCCCTCTGGAACACGCCTTTCTCCCCCTGCGCAATGATGCGAATAGCCCTCTCATGCCTTAATGCCGTACTCTCTGATTTTCCGATATAGCGTCCGCTCAGAGATGCCCAATTCCTTTGCCGTCACCCTACGATGCCCCCGATTCTTCTCCAGCGTTCGCCGAATTACACCCTCCTCCAGGTCGGCCAACGAGCCCCCACCCTCCTGCACCACCACGGGTTCTACCACGGGTACCTTTGACGATGCTGCTGTAGGCTGAACCACAGGGATCGATGTGCCTGGCACGCCCAGCCCTCTGTGGGCATCCATATCGCTGAATAGCCTCGGGTTGGCCGCCACATACCGCGCTGCCTCGGGGGAAGCCCCCCCCTGCATAAGGTCGTACACCAGATGCTTGAGCTCATTCATATCGGTTCGCATCTCGTAAAGCACGCTGTAGAGGAGGTCGCGCTCGCTCTTGAGCTCTGAATCGGCCCCATGGTAGAGCGCCGGGAGCGCATTGCCATAAGGGCGTGGCAGGTAGCGCTGCAGTGTCTCGCCAGTGATTTCCCGCTCTTGCTCTACTATGGATATCTGCTCTGTAACATTCTTGAGCTGCCGAATGTTGCCCGGCCAGCTGTAAGCCAAGAGTGCCTCCTGAGCTCCACTGCCCAGGCGGATAGCTGGCATGCGGTACTTCTCAGAAAAATCGATGGCAAAATGCTTAAAGAGCAGAACCGCATCATCGCCCCGTTCGCGGAGAGGGGGGACGTTAATGGGCACTGTCGATAGCCGATAGTAGAGGTCTTCGCGAAAACGCCCCTGGGCTATTGCCTCCTCCAGATGCACATTGGTCGCAGCTATCACCCGAATGTCGGTACGTTGCACCGCGCTAGAACCCACCTTCAGGAATTCACCCGACTCCAGCACTCTGAGCAGTCGTGCCTGCGTGGGCAGGGGGAGTTCTGCCACCTCGTCGAGAAATATGGTACCGCCGTCGGCCACCTCAAAGTAACCCTTACGGTTGTCAACAGCCCCGGTGAATGAACCCTTCACATGCCCGAAAAGCTCGGAGTCAATGGTGCCCTCTGGTATAGCACCGCAGTTGACCGCTATGTACTGCCCATGCTTGCGCGCCCCGTACTGATGCACTATCTGCGGAAAGAACTCCTTGCCAGAACCGCTCTCCCCCATCACCAGCACTGAGAGGTCAGTCGGTGCCACCTGGTACGCCACCTCTATAGCGCGCAGCAACGCCGCATTAGTCCCTATAATGCCAAATCGTGCCTTTATTGAATCGAGATCCACTCGCATGGTATACCCCCGTATCGCTAGCAGCAAAGGTAGGTAAAAAAACGAAGGTGGCAATACACGGCAAAAAAAAGACCCGTATGGGTTCCATCTTTTACATCCCTCTCTTGCGCGTAAATCGTCTTTCAAACAATTCAATTCATCGAAAGATATTACCTGCTTTCGTAGCGACGTGGCGCGCCGCGTCGCGATAAATGCCGCGTCGTCTTTGGGAGTTGAGAGAGCTCAGGTCTGGCCTTCCAGGCCACGGGAGTGTATGGTTTTCTAACGCCCAGCTACCCCATTGGCTAGCGTTCCAAGGGCACTCCTACATTGCCAGCGCGAGCCCCACGCCAAACGGGACGAAAAGCGTGATGACCACACCGTGGTAGATACACACCACCGAGTACTCTGGAGCCGTTGCCTTCACTATGAAGGGGAGCGTGGTGTCCATAGAAGTACCTCCAGCAGCACAGATTGGCGCCAGATTCCCCCCGATCTTGGCAAAGGGGCGCGCCAATAGCAGCGCCATAAGCTCACGAGATATACTGCTCAGCAGCGCTACCGCCCCAAGGGTGGCATTGTACTTCTCGGTGATGATTACGCAGCTCAGGCTATAGTAGCCAAATCCTGAGGCCACGGCCAGCAGCTCTTTCAGCAGGTACGAGGGGAATAGCAACCTCGCCACCAAGGCCCCAGCAAATGTACCCACTAGCGTTGCCACTGGCAACAGCAGCAACCGTGGCGACATCTTGGTGATGGCGGCAAGCGTTGAGGGCTCCCCGCCCACCGTAATCCCCACCAGGCACATTAGGATGTAGAGGGCTACCAGCGTGATATTCGGATTGTACACCCACTCTGGCAACGGAACGAAAAAGCTCAAGAGCATGCCCACAACAAATACCCCCAGAAATGAGAGTGTATGCCAAACAGCTTTCATAACGTCACTGAATTGATAGCAGCACCCCTGCTAATTCTCTCCTTTTACCCTCCTTGTTCTCCGCAGCAGCAATTTCTCAAATAGCCATCCCGCGGCAATGCTACCAGCCACCAGCAGCACGGTGATCGCTAGCGACTGCAAACCCAGAGTGTGGAGATTCGACCTTACCTCTGGCCTGTGCCCTATAGAGAGCCCTAGGGTGAAAAGAAGCACGTAGAGCGTGATCCCAACCAGCTTATTCGCCCCTTTTATCAGCTGGCGAAAACGGCGTAAAAAGTAACCCACAACCGCACCTGCAGCCATGAGTATTACCAGTATTACTATTTCCATAGATGCTCTGGATATACACCCTGTTCTACTAAGCCGGCTAACTGTGCTGCCACGTAGGGCCTATCTGCTGGATAGGTAACACCGCACCAAGGCGAACGGCAGGGTAATACCTGGCAACGAGCCAACCCCGCCGCAAGCGACCGCTCCACCACCGTGGGTATATAGCACTCCGCTTTCTGAGTATCAGCCCCACCCTGGAAAAAATCGCGAATGTACTCCTCCGCCCTCTGGATGTAGTCTGGCGTGAATCCCCAGCAGTTCATCGATACCACACTATCCTCTGGCAATCCCACAGGGCGGCCAGCATCGGCTTCATCCACAATGCCCCCTGCCGTCTTCCGGATTTTCGTGTGCTCCCGTATGCCCTGCAGCTGCCCCTGGGCATCGAGCCTACATACACCGCGAGATACCGTGCCCGCCTCAGAAAGGGTGGCTGCCAGCGAGTACCCCACCATGCTCCATACCCCCGTGCCTACCGTTTGGCCCAAATGCCCTCCTAGAGTTTGAAATGCGGGTAGCCCGTAGAAATCGTCAGCATTGATCACGGCAAACGGACCCTCTATAGCATCCTTCGCGCACCAAACGGCATGGGCGGTTCCCCAGGGTTTCACTCTACCCGCAGGCACTTCTATACCCGTGGGCATGGTCTCTACCTCTTGGTAGGCTAGCTGAACGGGTAAATTCTCGGGCAACTTAGCCAACACCTGCTGCCGAAAGTCTGCCTCTATTGCCCTTCTTATGATAAACACCACCCGACCAAAACCACTTCGGAGGGCATCATACACAGAATATTCTAGGATGGTAGTGCCACCTGGGCCTATGCCATCCAGCTGCTTTATACCGCCATACCGACTACCTATGCCAGCAGCCAGCACCAAAAGCGTTGGAGAATTTGGCATCGCTATCTTGCTAAAAAACGCCGCGAAGTTGTGAAAAAAATCAATGGCAATGCCTCTCCCTGCAGTTCAGTTCCACGTTTAAAATGGGAAAACACTGTTGCACAGCTCTCTCTAGCATCAAAAAGCTATACGGCTTGGTACAGAGAATCTCGCTCAAGGGGGGTGTAGCCCGCATCGAGCACTATCTGCCGGAGCTCGCTTACCGTAGCCGTCGGTTGCTGGTCTTCGACACCCGCCATGCTGTAGATCCTCGTGCTATCGCCTATCGTCCCATCCAGATCGTCTACCCCGTAGGCCAATGCCAGCGGGATATTGCGCTTCCCTAGCATTGGCCAATACCCCTTAAGATGCTGGATATTATCCAAGTATAGCCTACAGACAGCGTAGTTCCGTAGCACCTCTAGGGTAGACACCTCGCCCCGTACTCCCAGCCTATTCCCAGCCGCACGGAACTTTAGGGGGATAAAACAGTTGAATCCTCCCGTTTCATCCTGCAGCCTACGGAGCTGTTCTAGGTGATCCACCCTATCTGCATAGCCCTCTATGTGGCCAAAGAGCATGGTGGCATTTGATCGCATTCCGAGGCGATGGGCCTGCCAATGCACCTCTAGCCACTGCTGCGCCGTGCATTTCTCTGGGCATATCTGCTGGCGAACCTCCTCGGCAAATATCTCTGCGCCACCACCCGGAATAGAATCCAGCCCTGCCGCTTGTAGCTGGGCCAACGCCACATCTAGCGAAAGGTTGGCATCTCGCACCAGCGGCACCAGCTCTACCGCCGAGAATGCCTTGATATGCAGCCTCGGAGCCGCCTGTCGTACCGTCTGCAGCAGCTCTACCACATGGTGAAATGTCCATTCAGGATGCACTCCCCCCGTGATATGAACCTCTGTGTTACCCTCTTCCTGCAGCTTGCGAGCCTTAGAGGCTATCTGCTCTAGGGTGAGTTCCCAAGCCTCCGGATGCCCACGCTCCTTGCGGAATGAGCAGAAACTGCACTGGTAGCGGCACAGGTTGGTCGGTTCTATATGCCCATTACGATTGTAGTAGGTGCTAAGCCCATTGAGGCGAAGCCGGGTATAGCTTGCAGCCAACGAGAGTAGAGGGGGGGAGGCATACCTGTAGAGCGCTAACCCCTGGGCAGGCGTGAGCCGTTCCCCCGCCATTGCCGCTTCTATTCCCTCGCGAACCTCTAGCGGTGCACTAGGCAGGTGGAGGCCTATCAACCTCCGCTTGCGCTCCATAAGCACCTCAACACTAGGGGTGTGCAACTCTTCAAGAGGGAATTCCATGCCAATGGCTCTTTCTATTGCCCTCCTATAACGGTGAAGCCCCTTCCTTTGTTTCACCACCTCGGGTAACTATTGCCTTTTTCTGCCATAAGACCTCAACAAAAACTCCCCCATGGGTTCAATCTTTTATCGCAGGCCTTTCCCCGATGCAGCACGTCGCACCGTTTAATGGATTTTTGCAGAGGTCTTGGTTGGTACGGCATACCTCGCCACAGCCTCCCCTCCAATGCCGACTGTAGGGGCGGGGTCTTCGCAATGCGAAGATTTCCCCGCCCACCGCCTCATCCGCCATGCTTACGCCCACCCTTCCCTCCCCCGCTTCCCCTTACGCTCCCTCTACAAAAAACTCGGTGGGGTGCAAACGATTCTGCCTGCACCCCGCCTGGTCTATAACACCGCTCGGCTAGAAATTCTCGTAATCCGAGTCGCTGGGAGTATCCATCCCCATGTCTAGCACCACGCCACCGGGCTTTTTGGTAGCTGGCGGAGGTACGGGCGCTGTAGGTTTCGCAGGAGGAGTAGCGGGTGCGGCCTTCCCTGCTGGCGGAGCTGGCACCGTAGGCTTAACTGGGTGCACTGTCGTAACCGTAGGCTTAACCCGTGGCCCAGCTGCCTTGGTGGTCGTGGCGGGCTTACCTACCGTGGCAGCAGGCAATGTGCTAGCCCCCTTTGTGGCAGTTGTTGGCACACTCGTGGCATTCCCTGGATGCTTTATGGCCGGCTTGGCTGGCGATGCACCGCTAGGCGCATGGGTATTGGGCTGTGCGAATGACGGAGGCTGTGGGGTGGTGCTCCGCTTGGGTGTGGTGGAGGCACTGGCTGGCTTGGCTACACGCGATAGGTCTATCTTGAAGTAGCTCATCTGCACCCCAAGTTCATTGGCCAGGCGGGCAAGGGTAACGGCATTATCGGCCAGGTTATCGCTGCTCGCTGCATTGGTTTGAGACACGCTATTGAGCTGCTGAATCGCGCTGTTCACCTGGTCAGCACCAGAGCGTTGCTCCGCGCTAGATACCGCCACCTCGCGGGCAATGCTCAGGCTGCTCTGCACATTGGGTACTATCGCATCCACCGCCGTTGCGGTTTGGTCTGAGGTTTGCACTGCCGAATTCACCAGGCTTATTACCTCGGCTGCTGCATCACCGCTACGCTCTGCCAGCTTACGAACCTCTGAGGCCACCACGGCAAATCCTCTACCATGCTCGCCTGCACGGGCCGCCTCTACCGCGGCATTGAGCGCGAGGATGTTCGTCTGGCTGGCTATCTCGCTCACCACGCTAATCTTCGCTGCTATATCCTGCACGGCCTTACGGCTGCTGCTTACATGCTGCTTGAGCTCTTCAAGAATCGCCGCCACCTTCTCCGACACCTTTTCAGACTGCTGCGCGTTGGCCGCATTGGCATCTATGTTGGCCGCCATCTCCTCCATGGCGCTGCTCACCTCTTCTGCGCTGCTAGCCTGCGAACTCGCACCCTCGGCTATCATGCGGCTCGAGTGCTCCATCTCTTTCCCGCTATTCTGCAGCTCCATGGTGGCATTGGCCAGAGAGGCTATCAGCTCTGAGAGTTTCGCATGCAGATCCTCGGCCAGTTGCGCGAGCCGGCCCCCCTCATCCTTCCGGCTCAGATCTCGCGCCTCAAGCCCGCTCTCCGATATGAGGTCGCCATCGCGCATCCGGGTGAAGAACAGCAGCAGCTTCCTGTAAATCCTCGAGAGATGGTTGGCCGACACCGTGACACCGTAGATTATGAGCAGGATGAAGCCCACTGGGATCAGAACCATCAGGATCGCCACAAAGTTGAAGAACTTCCCCGCCTCCCGGTCTATGTAGTCCACCACATCGGTGAAGAACTGGATGATCTTAGCCTGGTTCTCCGCTAGCGTGGCGAGTACTGCGCGTTTCTGTTCCATCAGCCCCTTCAACGCTGCGACCTCTTCCACTAGATCGGCGAGCTGGGCACGCACCTCAGCAGATTGCGATGCGCTACGAGCCTCCAGCACCTCTAGCCCCTGCTGTGCCTGCCCCAGCAGCTGGGGGGCATCTATCAGCGCCGGATCAGACAGCCAGGTCTGCACTGCCGCGAGCTGCTCGGCACTCCCGGTGTTCTCTAGCTCCAGCGCATGCTTATGGAGCAGCTGCATGTACGCTGACTGGATATGCTGAATCCCTACGTAGAGCTTGCCCTCTACCTCAAAAAAACTGTCGGCTCCAGCCCTATAGTTCGCCACAGACTGCATGTAGATATCCCGAAATTTCACCGCCGGGCCCGCAGACTTTATAGTCGCCTCGGTATTAGCCACCGCATCAAAGAGCGAAAAAAGGGAATCGTAGGTCTTTACTACGGCCTGATCATGTGTCCGGCGGTACTCTTCCGTAAGCAGGAAGAGCCGATTCACAAACCGGTTATTCTTGTCCGTGATCTTGTAGGCTGGCAGAAAATCGCGAAAGATCTTCAGCGCTGATACTCCTACTATTGTGACCACTGCAAATCCTACTACGCCCACGGCCACCGACGTGTAGAACTTCCCCCTCAGCGAGAGGTTGGCGGCATATTTCATCAAGCCCATAGCGCTAGCTTTTCTGTATTGCTAAGTTTAAGTAATAATTGGTTTTCTAGTATACGAACCTTCTTGTTAGAATGTTACGCTGAGTGTCAAAAATGCGGAATCCTAGAGAACGTTTTCTGCCTAAGAATCACGTAACGGAACACAATAAGACGAGGTGCTAAGGGGGCTAGCCGCGGATTGCCATCGTTGTTGAAATTCTTGAACGCTTTCCAAAAATCCACATGCGCACGCAGCACCGCCATAAACAGCGCCCCGCGCCCGCTCAGCAGGTATACCAACGCCGCCGCCCCATCGAGCAGCATCCTAAGAATCAGCCGAATCCACCTACTCCGCGCTGGGAGGTTCGCATGCAGCATCCAGAGGCTGTTGCGGAAGTTCAAGTAGAGCTTGCGGGGCGAGGCTGTAGGCAGCGTTCCACCCCCTATGTGGTATACTACGGACTGGGGTTCCACCCACACCTGCCCGCCAAGCCGACGCATGTGCCAGCAGAGGTCTATCTCCTCCATGTGCGCGAAGAATTCAGCCTTTAGCCCCCCGCACCGCCAGTAGGCCTCAGCCCGCACTGCTAGGCACGCACCGCTAGCCCAGTGCACAGGCCGAGCATCGTCATACTGCCCCTGGTCGCGCTCTACCGTGCCCAGAATCCGGCCGCGGCAGAAGGGGTACCCCAGCCAGTCGAGATACCCACCGCTAGCGCCTGCGTACTCAAAGTGGCCTCGCTGCGCGTAGCTACGGATTTTAGGCATTACCGCCCACCTAGCAGCATCGGCATCAAGGCAGGCCAACAGGGGGGAGAGCCAACCCGGCGACACCTCCACATCGGTATTCAGCAGCACGTAGATCTCTGCCCCTAGAAGCTCCCGAACCCGTGCCAGTGCGAAGTTATACCCCGCAGCAAAGCCTAGATTTTCGCTACTACGCACCACCAGTACCGAGGGGAATGCAGATTCCACATAGCCTGCCGAGCCGTCTGTAGAGCCATTATCGGCCACCACCACCCGTGCGCACTCGGGCACACTGGCCAGCAACGGGGGTAAAAACTGCTCTAGCAGCCCCCGCGTATTCCAGTTCAGCACCACTACGGCCACCCTGCTACTCATCGCCCGCGGGCTTTTGGTGCTTCCAGCGTCGGTGCGACCATAGCCAGTACTCTGGCCGCTCCCGTATACAGCGTTCTAGCGCCGCCAGATGTTGCGCCGTTATCCAGTCCTCGGGCGTCTCCCGTGGAGTATCTGTTATAAACTCAAGGGTTACAGAGAAGTAGCCCCTCTTAGGCTGCCGCATGTGGCAGAAGAATACCGGGGCATCTATTTTCTTGGCTACATGTTCTACGCCCCTGAATACCAAGGTATCCTGATTCAAAAAATGCCCCCAGTAATGATTCCCCTTCCAAGGGGTCTGGTCGGCTATAAGCCCCGCCAGCACAGGTTTCCCCTCATGCTCATAGCGGAGAATGGTGCGCAGCGTATCCTTCATCTCCACGGCCACCGCGCCGAGCCTTTGCCGCGACCGCGTCAGGAGATTCTCTATCCAGCGGTTGCCGACAGGCTTGTAGATCCCCAGGAATACGAACGGGATGATGGGCGCGGCGCACGTCAAAAACTCCCAGTTGCAGTAGTGGGCGGCGGCTATCACCACGCTCCGCCCCTGCTGGTAGTAGGGCTCCATCACCCCCACATTGGTGAACTCGCACCGGCGCACTATCCGCTTGCTAGAGGCGTGCATCATGAACGCGCTCTCTAGCAGAAGATCGGCCAGGTGTCGATAGAATCGCCACGCAAGCCGCCGTATCTCCCCCTCGTCCCGCTCCGGGAATGACCGCCGAAGGTTGCCCAATACCACCCCCCTACGGTACCGGAAAAGGTAGGCGAGCTGAAAGGCCAACACATCGGCCAACCCGTAGAAAATCCAGCGTGGCAACACCCCCACCACGTAGGTAATGCCGTAGAATATGAGGTAGACCGAATACTGGAGTACCCTGCGCATAGCTATCCTCGGTAGAATCCTGCAATAATATCCCTAAACTCCTCAAACATACCACTCCCCGCGCACAGCAGCTCGCCACCGTAGAGATAGTCATCCCCTCCCTGAAAATCCGAAAAACGCACCCCCGCCTCTAGGCATATGGCAATGCCAGCCGCCACATCCCAAGCATGCAAACCGTATTCGTAGAAGGCATCCACCCGGCCCGCGGCCACATAGGCTAGGTCGGTAGCCGCCGATCCCAAGCGTCTAAGCCCATGCGAGTTCCGCATGAAGTAGTCCATCGACCGGAAGAACGACCCCATACTCGAGTAGTCTGTGTAGGGGAAGCCCGTTGCAATTAAGGCTGCATCCACGCTGCCACACTCGCTGGCCTGTAGGGGCTTCCCGTCCAGGTAGGCCCCCTGCCCTTGCACTGCATAGTAGGTCTCTCGGTGCGTGGCCTCATGTATCACCCCTAGAACGGGGACATCGTGGAAAGTAAGCCCAATGCTCACCGCGAATGGCGAGAGCCCGTGGATGAAATTGGTGGTGCCGTCAAGTGGATCTACTATCCAGTTGAACTCTTCCGCCTTCTGCGTGCCACCGCCCTCCTCAGACACTACCCCAGCCTCTGGGAGCAGCTCACGCAGTCTCGGGATAATCATCCCCTCGGCAGTTTTATCTACATACGACACAAAGTCATGCCGTCCCTTCTCCTCCACCGCCTCCTTCCTAAATGTCCTAGCCTCTGCGCGTAGGAATTCCCCCACCTCTACCGCAAGGGCTATCGTAGCTTGGCATACGGGCTGCAAGCGGGCCATCTGGTCTGGTGTCATTGGCATAGCTCTAGGCATTCGCCCCGCATAGCTCCATCCTCGAAGGGTGCTTTTAGTCGCACCCGGGCTATATGCCCTTGGCTGGTAGGCTCTGCGGAGAATCTGGTTCTGATATAGTTATCGGTAAATCCCTGCGCATTTCCATTCGCCCCTACCCGCTCCACCAGCACTGGGCGCACCTGCCCCTCAAAGCGCAGGCAGTAGTGCCTATGCAGCGTATCGGAGAGCGATAGCAGACGCTGAACCCGCTCATGCAGCACGCCGGACTCCACCTGCCCAGGGAGGGTGGCGGCCAGCGTGCCAGGCCTGCGCGAATAGGGGAATACATGCAGGTAAGAGGGCTCTAGCAACTCTATGAACTGGCAGCTCTCCGCGAAATCCGCATCCGTCTCGCCGGGGAATCCCACTATCACATCCACCCCAAGAAAAGGGGTACACAGGTAACGGCGTACAGCCTCTACCCGCTCCCTATATAGCTGCGTGGTATAGCGCCTCCCCATGGCTCGGAGCACTGCGCTTGAACCTGACTGCAGCGGGAGGTGTATATGCGGAAGGAACTTACTAGAAGAGCCCATGAACGCAAGAATACCATCGGTAAGCAGATTCGGCTCTACCGACGAGATCCTGTACCGTGCAATGCCCTCTACCCTCTCAAGCGCCCGCAGCAGCTCTATGAATGCCTCGCCTGTGGTTCGCCCAAAATCCCCCGTGTTCACCCCCGTTAGCACTATCTCACGCACACCCCGCGACGCTATCTGTTCAGCCTCCCGCACTATATCGGCTATCCGTGGACTACGGCTCTCGCCCCTAGCCTGGGGTATTGCGCAGTAGGTACAGCGGTAGCTACAGCCATCCTGCACCTTGAGGAAGGCGCGCGTCCGCCCACCCGAGGAGTACGCATGGAAAAAATCACCATACGGGCCAGAATCCTGCACCTGCCCCGCGCACAAATCCAGCTCGGGGGCTACCCCCTCCATCTCCTGCCCTACGGGCCAAAGCCTGCGGTGCACCAGCAGCGCCAGCTGCGGTTTATCCTTAGCCACCAGCACCAGATCTACCGCAGAGTCGGCCTCCAGCTCCTGGGCTGACAGCTGGGCGTAGCACCCCGCCACCACCACGCGTACATGGGGATTCTGCTGCTTGAGGTGGTGCACTAGCTGCCGAGCCTTACGCTGGGCCTGCTCCGTTACCGCGCACGTATTCACCACCACCACATCGGCTTCGGCAGCCCCCTTGGTCACGGTGTAACCCAGGGCCTGGAACTGCCGGGCATACGTAGCGGTCTCCGAGTAGTTCAGCTTGCACCCTAGAGTCCTAAAGGTTACAGCAGGCATTCCGAGCTATTTGAAAGACCCCGCAAAGGTAGCTATTTTCGGGAGAATAGGCATAGAACTTGGTAGGGGCGGCGCCGAGCAACGCGAGTGCCCGCCCAACCAATTTCCGCATGCTCCCTTCCTCCTATCTATTCTCTGCCCTCTTGCGAACGCCTGTCCGTAGTGGCTTTCTTCCCCTCTTGGAATACGGAGGTTTAAATCATCTGATACTCCCCTGCTCCAAAGACCGTAGCGACGCCGCATTAATAACCGTGATGCGGCATTATATATAATAACCGCGACGCGGCACGCCACGTCGCTACTAAAACCGCGACACCGCATGGTGGCAACGGGCGGGGAAATCTTCGCGCGAACCGCGAAAACCCCGCACCCTACAGTCGGGCTTCTACGGGGAGCCCGGTGTCCCTATAAAAACCGACGCAGCACTGTTAGGGCGGGCACTCGCTACGCTCGGCACCGCCCCTACCAAGAAGGCAATAGCAAATCTCGCCAATGGATAGAAATGTGACTATCTGCTGAAAACCTACGGAAAATTCTTTATCGCGACGCGGCGCGCCGCGTCGCTACGGTCTTCGAGAAATGGAATTGCGTAATTAAAACCTGTTTACCCGCAAGAAGGAAAAGAACCCTTTAAAAGAAATTGACCACATACGGGCCTTTTGCAGAGGGCCTCCCCTTTTGGAATACGGCGGTTAAATCCTATTCTC